>JBOHMN010000261.1:0-29045 GCA_050730175.1 Acetobacteraceae bacterium
GCGGGGCTCGCTATCAGGATCAACACGGTCGCCCTGAAAGGCGTCAACGAGGACGAATTCGAGCGACTGATCGAATGGTGTGGCGAGCAGGGGTTCGATCTTTGCCTGATCGAGACGATGCCGATGGGCGAGATCGGCGCCGACCGTGTGGAACAGTATCTGCCGCTTTCGCTCGTGCGTGCACGGCTGAAGCGCCGCTTCACGCTGACCGAGACCGATTACTGTACCGGCGGTCCGGCGCGTTATTACAACGTTGCGGAAACCGGCAGACGGATCGGCTTCATCACGCCGATGACACATAATTTCTGCGAAAGCTGCAATCGCGTGCGGCTGACCTGTACGGGGACCCTCTACATGTGCCTCGGTCAGGACGATTCGGCGGACCTTCGCCGGCCGCTCCGGGCCAGCGCCGAGGACGCCCTGCTCGATGCGGCAATCCGCGAGGCGATCGCGCGCAAGCCGAAAGGACATGATTTCGTCATCGACCGCCGTCATGCGCGCCCCGCGGTCAGGCGCCACATGAGCGTTACCGGAGGCTGACCGGGAGGAACGCCGCGCGATCAGGGGGGCCGGCGACGAACAGCCAGATTGGCTTGCCGGCGCGCGGAATCGCGGCGAGCGATGCACACACGGTGGCAAAGCCGGCGCGCTCAGGAACGTTGATCTCGCTTCCCGGCGGGCCGGAGCGGTCGGCGAGAATTGCGATCCATGCTCCCCACCGGCCGGTTTCCGGCCGCGGCACGTCCGCCTCGCGGAAGCGCTCGAGATGGCGCAGGATCCGCGGGCTTTCCGGATCGTCCGGGTCGCGCGCCGTCACCATGTGCACGCCCGGCGTCAGGGCCTGCATCCAGAGCGGGCCATCGCCGTCCGAGCGCAGGAAGATCGCGCCGGACCGATCGGCGAGAACGAGGTTGAACGCGCGGAATGCGGTTGCATCCAGGTTGATGATCAGCGCCGCCGCCGCCTTCGCGTCTCCTGCTTGCAGTGCCGCAAGCGGCAGCGCACCACGGCTCTGTTTCCCCGCCGCGGGACCGAGGCTGCCCGGCCGGTTCAGCACACAGGCGATGACGCCCGCCGCGTTCATCGCCATCCAGGTGCCGCCAGCGCTCCTGTCGCGCCCGCCGGTCACATCGGGCTGGCCGGGCCACCAAGCGGCGGGCGGGTCCCATGCGCGGTCCACACGCTCGTCGCGATTGGCGGCAAGGAGCAGGGGAAAATCTTCGCTGGGTGCGATGCGGACAACGACCGTGCACACTGACTTTTGCCGTTTCCGTTTCCCGTCAGCGTGTCATGTTCTCGTGCGGCGCCGTGCCGCTGGCGTCCGGTGCCTCGGCGGTACCTGAAGCGCGCCGGGGCATGGCGACGGCTGCGGCAAGCCAGCCGAGCGCAACAAGAGCCGCAAAAACGAACACTCCGTGCGCGCCGGCCAGTGCTTGGGCGATACCACCGAGCGCGCCGCCCGCGAAAATGCCGAGAAACTGCGCGCTCGAATAGACGCCCATCGCTGTGCCCTTCGCTTCGGCCGGTGCGAAGCGGCTGATCAGTGAAGGCAGCGTCGCTTCCATCACGTTGAAGGCCGCGAAGAAAAGGACGAGCCCGACCAGCACGGTTGCGGCGCTGCCGCCGAAGCCAAGCAACAGCACGCTGGCCAGCAGCACGATGATCGCGAGAAGGAAAATCTCCTTCATTCGCCCGTGGCGCTCGGCCAGGATGATTGCCGGAACCATCAAGAGGACCGACAGAACGAGCACCGGGAGATAGATCATCCACTCTCCGCCGGCGCCGGTGCGAAAGTTTGCAGCCAGCAATCCCGGCACCGCGAGGAAGCTTGCGATCAGGATCGCGTGCAAGGCAAAGATGCCGAGGTCGAGGCGGAGAAGTTCA
Organism: Acetobacteraceae bacterium; assembly: GCA_050730175.1. Classification (GTDB taxonomy): domain Bacteria; phylum Pseudomonadota; class Alphaproteobacteria; order Acetobacterales; family Acetobacteraceae; genus JAKAWQ01. The sequence goes on from JBOHMN010000261.1 coordinate 1,885, forward strand.
CGGTCACGGAGCACCCGCCGGAACAGTGCCGGCACTGCCTCTGCCTCGCGCTGTACCGAGGGATGCGCCGGGTTCGGCACCGCGCCGAGCGTGATTGCGATGCCGGAAAGCGCCAAGACGGCGGTCAGCCAGAAAATCCCGGGCACGCCGATCAGTGCCATCAGGGGCGGGCCAATGACGATCGCGAGTGCAAAGGCGCCGCCGATCGTCACGCCAACCATCGCCATTGCCCGCGTGCGTACTTCCGGGCGCGTGAGATCGGCAACCAGGGCAAGCACCACCGATCCAACGGCGCCGGCGCCTTGCAGGATTCGGCCGAGCAGCACGCCTTCAACCGAGCTTGCACGTGCCGCGACGACACTGCCGGCCGCGAACAGCAAGAGCCCGATGGTGATCACGGTTTTTCGCCCGATGCGGTCTGAGGCAAAACCGAAGGGAATTTGCAGAAGGGCCTGGGTGAGCCCGTATGCGCCGAGAGCAAGGCCGATCATCGCCGGGTTCGCCCCCTTAAGGCCGCGCGCGTAGGCCTCGAAGACCGGGTAGATCATGAAAAGGCCAAGCAGACGCACGGCAAAAACTGCCGCGAGTGCGCCGGCCGCGCGCCGCTCGCCCGGATTCATCGTTCCGATGCTTCCCATGCGGCCCGAGTAAGCATCGTGTCGCGGCAAGTCAACGGAGCGCCCAGAGCGCGTTCAGGCTGGCTGAACGCGCTCTATGTTAGCTTTCTCGAGCAATTTCATCACCCCGACCGGCATCTGGCGATTCCAGTCAGGGTGATATTGCTCTAGCGCGCGCTGCAGATCGCGCGTGCTCTACGCCGCGGCGGCGATGGCGGGGCCGGGCTCGCCGAACGCGCGGGTGAAAAGGAGATCAAGCTCAGCCAAATGCCGCATCGGGTCCATTGCCGCGTCGAGTGCGGCGGGTGGTACCCGGCCAGCGACCTCCGGGTCGGCCTCGAGACGTTCGCGAAAGCGTTTCGCCCCCGGCTTGCCCAGGGTTTCCCAGGTTGCCATCGCGTTCCGCTGCACGATGCGGTAGGCGTCCTCGCGCAGGATTCCCGCGCGTGTGAGCGCGAGCAGCACCTCGCCCGAATGCACGATTCCGCCAAGGCTCTCGAGATTCTCGAGCATGCGCGAAGGATAGATCGTGAGCTTTTCGATCAGCCCGGCCGCGCGCGTCAGCGCGAAGTCGAGCACGATCGTCGTGTCGGGCGCGATCACGCGCTCGACGCTCGAATGGCTGATGTCTCGCTCGTGCCAGAGCGCGATGTTCTCGAGTGCCGGGATCACCGCGGAGCGGACGATCCGCGCCAGCCCGGTGAGATTTTCCGATAGCACCGGGTTGCGCTTATGTGGCATCGCGCTCGAGCCTTTCTGACCGGGGTGAAAGAATTCTTCCGCCTCTCTCACCTCGGAGCGTTGCAGGTGGCGAATTTCGACTGCCAGTCGCTCGATGCCCGCGGCGATCACAGCCAGCACGGCGAAGAAAATCGCGTGCCGGTCCCGTGGAATCACCTGCGTTGCTATTGTCTCGGGAGCTAGGCCGAGTTTTTCCGTGACATGCGCCTCGATCTTGGGATCGAGATGGGCGAAAGTGCCGACGGCACCAGAGATTGTGCCGACCGCAATCTCCGCCCGTGCGGCACGGATGCGCGCGCGGTTTCGCGCGAACTCGGCATAGTGCCCGGCGAGCTTGAGGCCGAAGGTGGTCGGCTCGGCGTGCACGCCGTGGCTGCGGCCGATGGTGAGCGTGTATTTGTGCTCGAACGCGCGCATCTTGAGCGCGGCCAGCAGGCGCTCCAGATCGGCCTCCAGCAGATCCGCGGCGCGTGAAAGTTGCACGGCGAGCGCGGTATCCAGCACGTCCGAGGAGGTCAGGCCGAGATGAAGGAAGCGGCTCTCCTCTCCGATCGCGGTGCCGAGCCAGGTGAGAAAGGCGATCACGTCATGGCGGGTCTCTGCCTCGATTGCGGCGATCGCCGCGATCTCCTTGGGCCCGATTGCCGCAACGGCCTTGGCGCCCCGCTCACGAATTTGCCGTGCCGCAGTCTCCGGGATTTGGCCGAGCCCGGCCATCGCCTCGGCGGCCAGCGCCTCGATCTCGAACCAGATGCCGAAGCGCGCTGCTTGCGACCAGATTCGTGTCATTTGCGGGCGGCTGTAGCGGGGGATCATTTTACCCACTCCTGTTTCGTGTCTCTTACCCGCCACCCTACAGGCGCGATACCAGTCCGCGATCAACGCCAGTGGGGGTGACGCCGCGGCCGGCTGTGCTTGTATGCCGGCTGTCCTGGCTGCATGGCACGAACAGCACTTTGCGTCGGCACGCGGGCGCCGGGAATCGTACCCTGGGGATGCAAAACCTGCCACCGGTGCGGACGATCAAGGCAAAGGGCGGACGCTGGGCAGTCTCGTCGTCCAGGCTGGCGCGAGCCTGCACCGGCGCAATGTGAGGGCGTCCCTGCGGCTTACGCCGAGCGATCCGCCATAGCTCGGCAACATGGCTTCGGCAGAGCAGGTTGGGCGGGGCAACCTTGCCGGCAGGGCCGATGGGCGGAGCAAGAGTAGAGTCGCGCAGGGATGGGAGGGCAGGAAAATGCTCTATGACGATTACCGCCGGCTCCGTTTCGACCGGCCGCACCCGCGCGTGCTGCGCATCACGATGGCCAACGGTCCGATGAACACCGTTGATGTGGTCATGCACGGCGAGCTCGCGCGGGTCTGGCGTGACGTGGATGCCGACACGAGCGTGAACTGCGCGATCATTACCGGCGCCGGCAAAAATTTCTCTGCCGGCGGGGATTTCGCAATGGTTGGGGAGCTCACCCGAAGCTTCGAAGCGCGCGCACGCGTCTGGCGTGAAGCGCGCGACATCGTTTACAATATCATCAACTGCCGCAAACCGGTGGTGAGCGCCATGCGCGGCGTGGCGGTCGGTGCCGGCTTGGCGTGCGGCATTCTTGCCGATGTCTCGATCGCCAGCCGGGACTGCCGCATCACCGACGGGCATGCGCGGCTCGGCGTCGCGGCAGGCGACCATGCGGCGATGATCTGGCCGCTGCTGTGCGGTATGGCCAAGGCGAAATACTACCTTTTGACCTGCGATATCCTGCAAGGTTCGGAGGCCGAGCGCATCGGCTTGATTTCTCTGGCCGTGGAGGACGCCGAGCTGGATGGCAAGGCCGTCGAGGTGGCGACGCGATTGGCCGAGGGCGCGCAGAGCGCGCTGCGCTGGACAAAAATTGCGCTGAACAACTGGCTCCGCGCTCAGGGGCCCAGCTTCGATGCCTCGCTTGCCCTGGAGTTCATGGGTTTCAGCGGGGCGGAGGCGAGCGAGGGGCTGCAATCTTTCCTGGAGAAGCGGAATCCGCGGTTCCCGGCTACCAGCGAGGCCTGAGATTGCGCACCGCTTGCGCGTCCGCACACACAATCTGAGGAACGCATTGGCACCAATAGGCCCGGGCGAGCCCGGTTTTGGGTGGTAGCGGCGGAGGGATTTGAACCCCCGACCAAGGGATTATGATTCCCCTGCTCTACCGCTGAGCTACGCCGCCAACTGCGCTTTCTGGTGCCGCGCCGGGGTTCATCTCGCCCGGGGCGGCGGCCGAGTCAATCGGGCAGGCGACAACGACTCCGGCACGAGCCGAATGACGCACTGCGGGTTGCGATGCCGCGCAGTTGGGGAAGCCCTAATCAGCGGCGTCGGCGAGCGATTTGCCCTCGGCCAGGCGGGTCATTGCGTGCTGAACGTGGCGGCTGAACACGTGCTCGGCAGGGCGCTGCTTGTCGAGCGGGATTTCAGGCGCCATCGGGCCTTCTGTCCGCGGACCCCTGAGTGCCACGTGCAGAGCCTTCCACGGGTGCGCAACCGCATCGGCCACTGCCGTCGCCTCATAGCCGGAATGCACCATGCAGTTGGCGCATTTCGCGTAATTGCCGGTGCCGTAGAGATCCCAGTTGGTGGTTTCCATCAGCTCCTTGAAGGTTCGCGCGTAGCCTTCCGCCAGCAGGTAGCACGGCAGTTGCCAGCCGAAGACGTTGCGCGTCGGCTTGCCCCACGGCGTGCAGCGATAGCGCTGGTTGCCGGCCAGGAAATCCAGGAACAGCGAAGACTGGTTGAACTTCCAGCCCCTGCCGCGCCCGCGGCGGAAAATGTCGCGGAACAACTCCTTGGCCTTGCGCCGGTTGAGGAAATGCTCCTGATCCGGCGCCCGTTCATAGGCATAGCCGGGCGAGATCATCACCCCGTCGAGCCCGACCTTCGTCATCTCATCGAGGAAGGCTGCAACCCGCGCCGGGTCGGCCCCGTCGAACAGGGTCGTGTTGATGCAGACTCGAAAACCCTTGGCTTTGGCTGCCTTGATTGCGGAAATGGCCCGCTCGTGCACGCCCTCCTGGTCGACCGAGCGATCGTGAACCTCTCGATCGCCATCGAGATGGACGTCAAAGGCGAAGTTTCGGTGCGGACGAAAGCGATCGAGCTTTTTCTCCATCAAAAGTGCATTGGTGCAGAGATAGACGAATTTGCCGCGCGCCAGCATCCCCTCAACGATCTCGGGCAGCTGCTTGTGCAGGAGCGGCTCGCCGCCGGCGATCGCTACCACCGGCGCGCCGCATTCCTCGACGGCGGCAAAGCATTCCTCGGGCGACAACCGCTGATTGAGAATCTCGTCCGGATAATCGATCTTGCCGCAACCTTTGCAGGCGAGGTTGCAACGGAAGAGCGGCTCCAGCATCAGCACCAGCGGGTAGCGGCGGCGTCCGGCCAAGTGCTGGCGGACGACATAGGCGCCAACCCGTATCATCTGGTTCAGCGGCACGCCCATGGTAGATTCCTGTCCTTTCGTTGCGTATCAACGGTTGCGGGTCCCCGCCCGCGGAGTCAAGCCACGTCGGCTACTTCGGCGGGGAAGCGGAAACGCACGTTTTCCGCGACCCCTTCCATCAACGAGACCTCGATCTCGTCCACTCGCCTGAGGCCGTCCAGTACGCCCTGTACCAGCATTTCGGGTGCCGACGCACCGGCGGTCACTCCGACCGAGCTGATCGCGGCGAACCAAGCCGGGTCAAGGTCCGACGCATCGTCGATCAGATAGCTCGGCTTGCCGAGCTCGGCACCGATCTCGCGCAGCCGGTTGGAATTGGAGCTGTTGCGCGAACCGACCACGAGGATCAGGTCGACCTGCCGCGCGAGGTCGCGCACCGCCTGCTGGCGGTTCTGCGTTGCGTAACAAATGTCGCGGACGTCCGGGCCGACGATGCCGGGAAACCGCGCTTCAAGCGCGGCGATGATGCTTCGCGTGTCATCCACCGACAGTGTGGTCTGCGTCACGTAGGCAAGCTTGGTCGGGTCGGAAACGTTGAGCCGGGCGACGTCGTCGACTGTCTGCACCAGGTGGACCTTGCCCGGGATCTGACCGATCGTACCCTCGACTTCTGCGTGCCCTGCATGGCCGACCAGCACGATTTCCCGGCCCTGGGCGGCGTAGCGGCGGCCCTGGTTGTGCACCTTGGCGACCAGCGGGCAGGTCGCATCGATGACTGGCAGCTCACGACCTGCTGCCTCCTCCTGCACCATCCGCGCGACCCCGTGTGCACTGAAGATGGTACGTGCTCCCTGCGGCACTTCCGAAAGCTCATCCACGAACACCGCCCCGAGCGTCCTCAGGTGATCGACGACGTAGCGGTTGTGCACGATCTCATGCCGGACATAGATCGGCGGGCCGAACTTCCTGAGCGCGCGCTCGACGATCTCGATCGCCCGCTCGACGCCTGCGCAGAACCCACGCGGCTGCGCCAGGATCACGCGCAACATGCACCCCTCCATCCGGACCCACCGACGACCAGACCGCTAGTGTGCCGGCTCTGACGCTTGTACCGCAACGAATCGAGCCTCCTCTGAGGGACGTTTGCCCTTTGATTTCAGTGGCCTGCTGATCCCCTTTCGCTTGTTGCCGAGAGCAACAAACGAAAGGGGCAGGACACTTGCCGAGCCTGCCGTGCGGCGGCCCGACTACCGCCGGTTGCCGCCTGCCACGTTCCTGCTATGGCATGAAACGGGGCCCGGGAGTAGGGTCAGCGGTGAATCGGCGGCGCCGCCCGGTGACCGGGGGCAGCCGGCCTGGACAACAAAGGGGCGAGGGCGACATGGCGGTCAGCACACCGCTTCTCGATCGGGTGAATTTTCCGCAGGACCTCCGCAACTTCTCCGCCGAGCAGCTCAAGACGCTGGCGGCCGAGTTGCGCGCCGAGACGATCGACGTGGTCTCTACCACCGGCGGCCATCTCGGCGCCTCGCTCGGGGTGATCGAGCTCACGGTCGCCCTGCATGCGGTCTTCGACACGCCGCACGACCGCCTGATCTGGGATGTCGGCCACCAGGCCTATCCGCACAAAATTCTGACCGGCCGGCGCGATCGGATCCGCACGCTCCGCCAGGGCGGCGGCCTTTCCGGGTTCACCCGGCGGACCGAGAGCCCGTACGACCCTTTCGGCGCCGCGCATTCCTCGACCTCGATTTCCGCGGGCCTGGGCATGGCCGTCGCGCGCGATCTCAAAGGCGAGAGCGACCGGCACGTCGTCGCGGTGATCGGCGATGGCGCAATGAGCGCCGGGATGGCCTATGAGGCGCTCAACAACGCCGGCGGGATGCGCTCGCGCCTGCTGGTCATTCTGAACGACAACGATATGTCGATCGCGCCTCCGGTCGGGGCGATGAGCGCCTATCTCTCGCGCCTGATCTCCTCGCGCCCGTTCCTCAATCTCCGCGACTTTGGCGCGCGCATGGCCCGCGCCTTCCCCCGTCAGCTTGAGCGGACCGCCAAGCGTGCGGAGACGTTCGCGCGCAATATCCTGACAGGTGGGACTCTGTTCGAGGAACTGGGCTTTTATTACGTCGGACCGATCGACGGCCACAATCTCGACCATCTGTTGCCCGTCCTGCGCAACGTCCGGGAGGCTGAGGAGCGCGGCCCGATCCTGCTGCATATTGTCACGAAGAAGGGCAAAGGATACGCGCCGGCGGAGGCTTCGGTTGACAAGTACCACGGCGTCTCCAGGTTTAACGTCATCACCGGCGAGCAGGCCAAGGGTCCGGCCGGCCCGCCGACATATACGCGCGTCTTCGCCGATGCGCTGATCAGCGAGGCCGAGCGCGATCCCGCCATTGTCGCCGTCACCGCAGCGATGCCCTCCGGCACCGGCCTTGATCGCTTTGCCAAACGCTTCCCCGACCGCTGTTTCGACGTCGGCATCGCCGAACAGCACGCGGTAACCTTCTGCGCCGGCATGGCGAGCCAAGGAATGCGGCCGTTCGCGGCCATCTACTCCACGTTCCTGCAGCGTGCCTACGACCAGGTGGTGCATGACGTCGCGATCCAGAGCCTGCCGGTTCGGTTCGCCATCGATCGTGCCGGCCTGGTCGGTGCCGATGGGGCCACGCACGCGGGCAGCTTCGATATCTGCTATCTCGCCTGCCTTCCCGGCTTCACCGTGATGGCACCGGCCGATGAAGCAGAGCTGATGCACATGGTTGCGACCGCAGTCGCCATCGATGACGGCCCGTCCGCGATACGCTACCCGCGCGGCGAGGGCGTGGGCGTGAAGCTGCCGGTGCAGGGCGAAGTGCTGCCGGTCGGCCGGGGCCGCATTCTCCGCGAAGGCGGCAAGGTCGCGATTCTTTCGCTCGGCACGCGGCTTGCCGATGCCATGCGGGCGGCCGACGAGCTTGCCGCCCGCGGACTTCGTGCCACGGTTGCCGATGCGCGCTTTGCCAAGCCGCTCGATCACGAACTGATCGAACGGCTCGCGCGCGAGCATGCGGTTCTCGTCACCATCGAAGAAGGCGCTCAAGGTGGCTTCGGCTCGGCGGTGCTGCACCACTTGGCACGCCGCGGCCTGCTCGATCGCGGCCTCAAGATCAGGCCGATGACGCTGCCCGACCGCTTCATCGACCACAATGCACCGAAAGCCCAGCTCGTCGAAGCGGGGCTTACCGCCCGCGACATCGTCGCAACCGTGATCGAGGCGCTCGGCCAGGATGTCCGGCCGGCGCGCCTTCGGCTCACTTCGCCGAACGATGCGGCCTGATCGGAGGTTGGTGCTTTCGGGCGCGCTCGCCGCGCTGCTCGTCCCCGCGGCGGCCTGGGGAGCAGCGGATTTTGTCGCCGTCACTCAGCCGATTGCTGTGCTCGACGACGGCTTGGTCGCGGTCATGAAGGCCGGCCAAGCCGCGCCCTTCACCAAGCGCTTCGACATGCTCGAACCGATCATCGTCAAGGTATTCGACCTGTCTCGTATCGTCGCCATCACCGTCGGGTTCGGCTGGGACAAGCTCAAGCCCGCGGAGCAACAGGAATTGCTCAGCGGTTTCCGGCGCTACACCGTCGCGAGCTACGTCGCCAATTTCAAAAGCTATGACGGCCAGCAGTTTCGTATCGTGCCCGGTCTCCGGGCGGTCGGGAGCCGGCAGGTGGTAACGACCGAGATCATTCCACGGAACGGCAAGCCGAACCGGATCGACTACGTGATGCTGCAGAACGGAAGCGCCTGGCAGGTTGTGGACGTGCTGCTCGATGGCACCATCAGCCAGGTCGCTGTACAACGCTCCGACTTCAGTTCCTTCCTGGTCTCCGGTGGCGCCCCGGCACTCGTGGCGGCTCTGCACAAGAAAGTCGCAAGCCTCTCGAGCGGTGCTCTGTCCTGATGGGATTTCTCGCGCGGCGGCGCCCGCACCAATGAGCCTCATCGCGCACCTCTTTGGCATCGCGGCTGTCATCGGCCTCGGCGAGGTTGTCGCCGGTTATGTCCTCGTCCGCCGCTTTATTCGCCGCGCACCGCACCGCGCCATGGCGCGGCCGCCGCTTTCGGTGTTGAAGCCGCTTGCCGGAGATGAACCCTGTCTCGAAGAGGCGCTCGCCTCCTTCTGCCGGCAGGGCTATCCCGAGTTCCAGATCGTGCTTGGCGTTACGGATGCCGGCGATGCGGCGTTGCCTGTTGCCCGCCGGATTGCAGCCCGCTTTTCTGCAGCGGACATCACCGTGGTGGTCGGGGGAGCGCCCTTTTCGATGAACCGCAAAGTCGGCAACCTGATCGCAATGCTGCCGGCAGCGAAGCACGAACATCTGGTGATTGCCGATGCTGACGTTCATGCGCCTCCAGGCTATCTCGATGCCGTTGCCGCCGCTTTCGAAGAGCCGTCGGTCGGCCTCGTCACCGCCCTCTACAGCGGTCTGCCGGGCGCGCCCGGCTGGCCCGCGCGGCTCGGTGCGAGCCAGATCACACACGGATTCCTTCCCGATGCCCTGCTCGGGCGCGCGGTTGGGCGACAGGATGCGTTCGGTGCCACTCTCGCTCTGACGCGCGAGACCCTGGCGCGGTCGGGCGGACTGGCTGCGCTGCAATCCGAGCTTGCCGACGATGCCGTGCTTGGCCGTCGCGTTCGCACGCTCGGCCTCGCTGTGGGCCTGGCGGCGACAGTGCCGGCAACCACCGTGCCCGAGCAGACTTTAACTGCTCTCTTTCGTCATGAATTGCGTTGGGCGCGGACCATCCGAAGCCTCGCACCGGCCGGATTCGCGCTCTCCGCACTCCGTTATCCGCTGGCCATTGCGCTCGCCGCCGTGGTCGTCTCGGCCGCCGCCCCGTGGTCCATCGGGCTCTTCCTGATCGCGTGGGCGGTTCGCTCTGCCGCCGCCCGTGGAATCGACCGCATGCTCGGCGTTCCATCGGCGCTGCCCGGCTTGCTCCTGCCGCTGCGCGATCTCTTTTCCGTAGCCGTGCTTCTGGCCAGCTACGCCGGCCGGCGCGTAGAATGGCGTGGGCTTATGCTGCGCGCCGGGCGCCCGGGTGGCGGAAGCCTTTCCCACGCGCCCCAAAAAGGACTCCCCGGCCGATGATGAAAACGCTGTTTCTGCAACCACCGTCCTTCGACGGCTTCGACGGCGGCGCCGGCTCGCGCTATCAGGCGCGGCGCGAAATCCGGTCTTTCTGGTATCCGACGTGGCTCGCCCAGCCCGCCGCCCTCGTTCCGGGAAGCCGGCTGATCGACGCCCCGCCCGCCCGGATTCGCCTGCCACAGGTGCTGCGCGAGGCTGCTGGATACGAGCTCTGCGTGATCCATACCTCGACGCCCTCGTTCGCCGCAGACGTCAAGGTTGCAGAAGCGCTGAAAGCGGCCGATCCACGGCTGCTGATCGGCTTCGTGGGCGCCAAAGTCGCGGTGCAGCCCGAGGCAAGCCTGACGGCAAGCCCGGCGATCGACTTCGTCGCGCGTGCCGAGTTCGACTTCACGATCAAGGAGGTCGCGGAAGGCCGCCCGCTCGCTGCGGTCGACGGCCTCTCATGGCGCCGCGCCGACGGCAGCATCGCGCATAACCGCGATCGCGCGATTCTCGAGGACATGGACCAGCTTCCTTTTGTGACCGAGGTTTACAAGCGCGATCTGACGGTCGAGAATTACTTCATCGGCTATCTCCTGCACCCTTACGTTTCCCTCTACACTGGTCGCGGCTGCAAATCGCACTGCACCTTCTGCCTTTGGCCACAGACTGTCGGCGGCCACCGCTACCGCGTCCGCAGCCCCGGCCATGTCGCCGAGGAAATTCGGCTCGCCAGGCGCTATTTCCCGCAGGTACGGGAATTCTTCTTCGATGACGATACGTTCACCGACAACCTGCCCCGCGCGGAGGAGATCGCGCGCGAGCTTGGTCGCCTCGGCGTCACATGGTCCTGCAATGCCAAGGCCAATGTGCCGCGCGAGACTTTGAAAGTCCTCAAGGACAACGGGCTCCGCCTTCTGCTCGTCGGTTACGAAAGCGGCAACCAGCAAATCCTCCACAACATCAAGAAGGGCATCCGCATCGACGTCGCCAAGCGCTTCACGCAAGACTGCCACCAACTTGGCATCCGCATCCATGGCACCTTCATTCTCGGCCTGCCCGGCGAAACGAAGGAGACGATCGAAGAGACAATCCGATTCGCGACAGAAATCAATCCGCACACGCTCCAGGTGTCTCTCGCCGCTCCTTATCCCGGCACCTTCCTCTACCGCCAGGCGCTGGAGAACGGGTGGCTGGACGCGGCGCACGCCGAACTCGTGGACGAGCATGGCATCCAGATCGCGCCGCTATCCTATGCGCATCTTTCGCACACGGAGATTTTTGAGAGCGTGGAAACATTCTATCGCCGCTTCTATTTCCGTGCCTCGAAGATCGCCGCCATCGCGGGGGAGATGGTGCAAAGCCCGGAGATGGCTGTTCGCCGCCTGCGCGAAGGCGTCGAATTCTTCCACTTCCTGCGCGAGCGTCACAAGGCCGCCTGACCGCGGTTGTGTTCTTTCGTGCGGCGGCGTGCGGGCCGCCGCTTGCCGCGAACAGCCGCGCGGCAAGGGAAGGGTCCGCGTGCGCATCGCGCCGGTGCGAGCGGCGTATGAAGAGCAAGCTCGGAGATGGCAGTCAGTCGGCAAGTCGTCCTGACCGCGGATGATTTCGGCCTTTCGCTCGCGGTGAACGAAGCCGTCGAGCGGGCGCACCGGGAGGGGGTCCTTGGCGCGGCAAGCCTTATGGTGGCTGGGCCCGCTGCCGCGGACGCGATTGCCCGGGCGAGGCGGTTGCCCGGCCTTCGCGTCGGGCTCCATCTTGTCGTGATCGAAGGCCCTGCCGTCTTGCCACAACAGGAAATTCCCGATCTGGTCGACGAACGGGGCTGGTTCCCAGCGGCGCAGCTTCGCCTCGGTGTCCGCTACTTCTTCAGCTCGTCCGTTCGGCGCCAGTTAGCGCGTGAAATGCACGCGCAGTTTGCGGCCTTCGCCGCAACGGGGCTTCCCCTCGAGCATGCGGATGCGCACAAGCACATGCACCTGCACCCGACGGTCGGGCGCCTGATGATCGAAATCGGGCAGCGCTTCGGTCTTACCGCAGTCAGAGTGCCGACCGAACCCCCTTCAGTTCTGGCGGCGTGCCGCGAAAAGGCATCGATATCGGGACGCGCGCTGGAACTTTGGACCGACACGCTCCGGCAGCGGATCCGCCGCGCTGGAATGAAGGCGCCGGATCACGTCTTCGGCATCACCTGGTCCGGCCGCATGACGAAAGAGCGTATCGTTGCCCTGGCGCCGCACCTGCCGGCCGGCCTTTCCGAGCTCTACTTCCACCCGGCCGCCGGGCGCGAACCGTTGCTCGAAAAGCTCATGCCAGATTATCAGCAACAGGCTGAATTTGCCGCCCTGATCGACCCGATGGTGGCGTTGGCGCTCGTTTCTGTTGCCGAAATCCTGCCCGGCTACGGCGGGATGACGTCGGGGGAGGGGGGCGAGCGCCCGGTCAGCGGATCGCCCGCAGGTCCGTGCAAGACGTCGCCCGGCGGCCCGTGCAGCACGTCGCCCGGCGGCGGTGACAGCGGTGCCGGTGGCGGCGGATTTACCTTGAGCGGCACGAAAATCTGACCATTCAGGCCGCGCGGTACACCGGGCAGGCCGCCAAGATTCAACTCGAGCATCAGGTCCTGCCCGGGTTCGGCCCAGACGGCGGCTCCCGCCAGCAGCAGGACCGCGGGGATGATGGCAAAACGCAACATGGGGCCGCCTTCTCTGGCACACTGTGAGGTGCGCCAGTTACCAGCAGGTTGACGGCTGTGCTGCGCTCGGCCGCGGATCCTGGGCCCGGTTACGCGGCGAGGCGGGCGAGTCTCTGCTTCGTCTCTGCGTTGGCTGGAAAGAAAGCTTCGAGGGCAAGTTCCGACAGCGTCACATCGGCCGGGGCTCCGAACATCGTCGTCGTCGAGAAGGAGGTGAGAAGCCGCGACTCCGCCATCGGATCGACGTAGCTCGCGGTCTCGGTCAGGCTCTCTGCCGCGAGGCGCATCCGCCGCTCGGGATTCGTCTCGTTATGGGGTGCGTTCAGGCTGGCTGAACACGTTCTCTGTTTGCTTTCTCGAGCAACTCCACCACCCTGACTGGCATCTGGCGATTCCAGTCAGGGCGATATTGCTCTAAGGGGCGATATAAAGGCTTGCAATTCGCGTTCCGTCGGTCATCGGAGTCTCCTACACTGTTGACCTGGTCAACCCAGCCGCGGCAAGGCTCGCGAAATTTCCGTCGCTTCTCAATTACGCCGGAGGTAATGCGGATCGCGATGCGGCCAGCGTCGCGGTTCAGTGTTCATGTCTGGTATCGTCGACGCGCTCGTTTTCGACGCGGACCAGCGCCGCTGCACCGCGCGGTGGCACCCGCTTCTCCCGCGTCAGCGTGAACAGCAGCGCCGGCACGAAAATGAACGTGGCGATCAGGGTCGCTGCGAGGCTGAACAGCAGCAATTCGCCCATGCTCGCGGTGCCTCGATCCGCGGAAAGGGCGAGCGAGCCGAACGCCGTCGCGGTTGTCAGCGCGGAGAAAAGGATCGCCCGCGCGGTCGCGGTGCCGAGGAGCCGGCGCTCCCCGGCGCGCCAGTTCATGACGAAGTACACGTTGAATGACACGCCGACGCCCAGCAGCAGCGGCAGGGCGATGATGTTCGCGAAATTGAGCGGCAGCGGCAGCCACACGACGACCAGTGCGGTCAGCAGGCAGGCAAGCAAGAGCGGTGCCATCACCAGGGCGACATCCTGCGGGCGTCGCAAGATCAAGCCGAGAATGATCGCGATCGCGATCAGAGCCCCGATCGCCGCGGTCCGGAAGGCGCCGACGATCACCTGTGCGCTGCCGACGATATTCATCGCCGAGCCGGCCGCATCCGGCGCAACCTTCCGCACAGAGGCCGCGAATCGAGCGAGCCCCTGGCTACTCCGCTGACCCGGCTCGGCGATCGCCTGCACGCGTGCGCGTTCGTCCGGCAGTACCCAGTCGCGCGTGAGCGCCGGAGGAAGTCGGGCGAGCGTCACCGGCTCTGCGGTGAGCGCCATCCTGAGGCGCGCCAATTGCGCGGGAAGAAACTCGGTGAGCGCGTGGCTCGCTGCCATGAGCGTTGCATCGGGCGCGGCTTCCAGTGCCCTCAGGTCTTTCGCCAGGGCAGCAAACGCCGGGTCTTTTGCAATCTGCGGCGCCGCGGCGGCGAACGAACCGAGCGCGGTCTTCACGGCCAGGCGCAATTCTGCCGCCGTCACCGGCGTCGTGCGGCCGCTGGCCGAAAGGGTAGGGCTCAGGATGTCGGAAGCATCGGCGATCATCGCAAGCTTCGGCTCCTGGTCCGGCGGTACGAAGCTCTGCACCGAGAGCACCGTGCCCACGTCCGGCTGGTGGCGAAGCGCGGCGGCAATCTGGCCTGCTGCAGCGACGTTCGGCGCCAGCACCTCGGCGCTGTAGGGGTTGGTCACCGGGTTCTGCATCAGCCGGCGCAGCTCGACTACCGCTTCCGAGTGCGGGTTCATCGTATCCAGCGGATCGCCGTCGAAGGTGATCTGCGGCAGTACCACGAGCCCGAGCACCGCGAGTGCGCCGAAGACGCCGAGAGTTATCCTGGCACGCGGTTTGAGCGCTCGTTCCGCTTTTCCCAACAGGGCGAAGCCGACCTCTGCGGGCTCGCCGGGCGGGTGGAACAGGCTGATCGCTGCCGGCAGGAACAGGATGGTGCAGGCGAAGGCGATGAGCATGCCGATGCCGGCGATCCACCCAAGCTCCGCAACACCCTGGAATCGGGTCGGTACGAAGGCAAGGAAACCGGCTGCCGTGCCAAGTGCGGCAAGCAGGATCTGCCCGCCCGCGGTTGCGGCTGTTCTGGCGAGCGCGTCCGCCGCGTTGTGCAAATGCCGCTGCTCGCGAAAGCGAACGGCGAACTGAATCGCGAAATCGACTGCGAGCCCGACGAAGAGAATGGCAAAGGCGACCGAGATCAGGTTGAGCTGGCCGACCGTGACCGCGGCAAAGCATGTGGTCAGGGCGAGCCCCAGGAGGAGTGTGAGCACGACCGGAACCACGATTCGCCAGGAACGGAGTGCCAGGAACAGCCAAAGCGTCACCAGCGCCAGCGTGGCGATCGCCCCGGCCACGGCACCCTTGGCAACGCTTGCGAACTGCTGATCGGAGAGGGCAACCTGCCCGGTGATGCCGTAGGTTACCAGCCCGTCGCGCACGAGCGGCAGGCCGGCCAGCGCCTGGCGCAGCACCCGCGTCGCCGCGGCGCCCGGTTCGAGCGTCGAAAAATCGAGTTTCGGCCGCACCAGAACGATCCGCCCGCCGTCTGCCTGCGCTGCCGCCGGGCCGGAAAGCAGGGCCATCCACGAGAGCGGCTCAGCCTGGCCCGCAAGCGCCGCTGCGATCGTGCGGTGAATAGCGGTGAAGGCGGAATTGTAAGGGGAGAGCTCGATTCCGCCGTGCTTCAGGCCAAGCGCCATCAGCGAGAGCGCCGCGAAGATGCCGCGCCCCGTCGGGTCGCTCACAAGCTGGCCGAGCAGCGGTTGGGCGCTGATCACGCGGTTGAGGACTGCCTCGAGCTCGGGCTTGGGCAGGAACAGCAAGCCTTCCGTGCCGAAGAAGGGCAGCGCGGTCGGGTCTCGTGCGTGGAGAAAATGCACATGATCCGCCGCCAGCCGCGCAACAAGCGCCCTTGCCGCAGCGTCTTCCGCTTCCGGCACGTGCGAGCGGAGGTCCACGACGAGCAGCCCGGCGAATTGCGGGAAGGCGTGCTCAAAGGCGATCTGCCGTTGCCGCCAGAGGAGGCTCTTCGGGAACATCTCGTCGGTATCGGTGATGATCCCGATATGCGTCACGGCATAGAAGCCGCCCAACACGCCGGCGAGCACGCCGATCGCCATGACGATGGCGGCACGCCGGCACACACGGTCGACCAGCCCCGCAAGCAGCAGGCCAAGCGTCATCCGCGGTTTGGTTCCTCTGGCAGGGGTAGCGCAGAGAAAACCGATTTCTGCGCACTGTGCAACCACTGCCGCTGCATGGCTCGGTTTTCCGCCGCAACCCCCTGCCGCTTGCCGCCTTTGGGGCGGCTTGTTACTTCGCTTCAATGTCGCCGAGGGGGCGGATATGCGCGTGAAGGATGTCAAAAAAGTGGTGCTTGCCTACTCCGGCGGGCTCGATACCAGCGTGATCCTGCGCTGGCTGCAAAACACCTACCGCTGTGAAGTCGTCAGCTTCACCGCCGATCTCGGCCAGGGCGAAGAATTGACTTCGGCGCGCCGCAAGGCCGAGCTTTTGGGTGTCAGGCAGGTGTTCATGGAAGACTTGCGCGAAAAGTTCGTTTCCGACTTCGTCTTCCCGATGTTCCGCGCGAACGCCCTCTACGAGGGCCAGTATCTGCTCGGCACCTCGATCGCCCGCCCGCTGATCGCCGAGCGCCAGATCGAGATCGCTGAAGAGGTGGGTGCGGATGCTGTCGCCCATGGCGCGACCGGCAAGGGCAACGACCAAGTGCGCTTCGAGCTTGCCTATTATGCGCTGAAGCCGGATGTGAAAGTGATCGCGCCGTGGCGGGAATGGGACCTCACCTCCCGCTCGCGCCTGCTCGAATTCGCCGAAGCGAACCAGATTCCGATCACCCGAGACAAACGCGGAGAGGCTCCATTCTCGGTCGACGCCAATCTTTTGCACTCCTCCTCGGAGGGCAAAATCCTCGAAGACCCGGCCATCGAGGCGGACGAGATCGTCTACCAGCGCACTATCCGCCCGGAGGATGCGCCCGATCGAGCAAGCGTGATCAGCGTCGACTTCGCGCACGGCGATCCTACCGCGCTCGACGGTGAGCTTCTATCACCCGCCCGCCTGCTCGCCCGCCTCAATGAGCTTGGGCGGGCCAACGGTATCGGCCGGCTCGATCTGGTCGAGAATCGCTTCGTCGGCATGAAGTCGCGCGGCGTTTATGAAACGCCTGGTGGGACGATCCTCTACGCGGCGCATCGCGGCATCGAGTCGATCACGCTCGACCGGGAAGCGCAGCATCTTAAAGACAGCCTGATGCCGCGCTACGCGGAGCTGATTTACAACGGCTTTTGGTTCAGCCCGGAGCGGCGGATGCTCCAGGCGTTGATCGATGCAAGTCAGAAATCGGTGACCGGGCGGGTCCGTCTCAAGCTCTACAAGGGCAATGTCGGGGTGGTTGGCCGCGAAAGTCCGAACAGCCTCTATTCGCGGCGCGTGGTGACATTCGAGGAAGATGCTGGCGCCTACGACCAGAGAGACGCCGAAGGCTTTATCAGGCTGAACGCACTCCGGCTGCGTCTTGGGGCCATGGCCGGCCGGCGCGGTGGTTCACTCTGACCCCGCGACCCGGCTGCCTGCCGTGAAGTTCCTGTCACCCGGAGAGGGCTCCGCGTAACGAACGATAGAAATTTACTTCGCATAAAGCTATGACGGGGTTGGTTAGCGGGTCCTCAGGCCGAGGCCGGGGGCGCCGCGTGACCGGGTGAGAAGTGCCATGCCGCTGATCTTCATCGTCGACGATCTTTCCACGAACCGGCGCATCTACTCGCGCCTCGCCCAGTCGATCGGAGCCAACTGCAAGGTCGTCTCCTTTGCCGATCCGGCAAGCGCGCTCGCCGAAGCGGAAAAAACCATGCCCGACCTCGTGATCGCGGATTTCAAAATGCCGCTGATGGATGGTTCGGAAATGACCCGCGCGCTGCGGCTGCTGCCCGACGGTGGCGAGGTTCCGGTAATCATCATCACGGTGCACGACGATTATGACTTTCGTATTGTCGCCCTCCGCTCTGGTGCTACCGACTTTCTGCTGAGCCCGGTCGATCATGTCGAGTTCCTGACCCGGGCCAAGAACCTGCTGAAGATGCGCCGCCAGCAAGTTGTGCTGCGCCGCTGGGCACGCGCGCTCGAGCGCCGCCTGCAGTCGAGCGAGCAGGCGAAGGTGCAGATGCTGCGCGACAACCATGAGCGGTTGATCCAGGTGATCGATACCGTGCCGGCGATGATCAGTGCGTCCGACACCGAGGGGCGGCTGATTTTCACCAACGTGTGCCTTGCCCACTTCGCCGGCTCCGATCCGGCTTCCCTTGCCGGGCATGATCTTTCCTCCCTGTTCGGTGAGGCCTATGCCGCCAGGAGCCGCGGGCTCGACGCAACAGTGGCCGCCACCGGCGAGGCGATCCCGGAGTTCGAGGACGAGATCACCGGCCACGATGGACGGCGCCGCTTCTTCGTCACTTCGAAGTCTCCTCTGCGCAACACCGACGGCAGTATCAGCGGCGTGCTCACCACCTCGCTCGACATCACTGAGCGTAAGCGGGCGGAAGAGCGCCTGCACCATCTCGCCCACTATGACGCGCTCATCAACCTTCCCAACCGTACCCTCCTTGCGGAGCGTCTCGATATCGAGCTCAAGCGGATCGAAGCCAGCGGCGGGATGCTCGCGCTCCACTTCATCGATCTCGATCGCTTCAAATCGGTGAACGATGCCTTCGGCCACCATGTCGGCGATCAGTTCCTCAAAGTGGTCGCGACCCGCCTCGGCGCCTCGGTCAGGGGCAGCGATATCGTCGCTCGGCTCGGCGGCGACGAGTTCGCGATTGTCCAGCCCGATATTGCCGGCGAGGAGGATGCGATCGCGCTGGCCCGG
Source organism: Acetobacteraceae bacterium (assembly GCA_050730175.1). Lineage (GTDB taxonomy): Bacteria > Pseudomonadota > Alphaproteobacteria > Acetobacterales > Acetobacteraceae > JAKAWQ01. The sequence continues at coordinate 20,393 of JBOHMN010000261.1, forward strand.
CGCGTGATCGAGGCGATGCGCCAGCCATTCTTTTTCGAACGGCACGAACTCAAGGCGAGCGCTTCGGTCGGCATCACACTCTGCCCGCGCGACGCCACGACCGCTGACGACCTGCTGCGCAACGCGGACCTCGCGATGTATCGTGCCAAGGGATCCGGGAGAGACGATTATTGCTGCTTCGTCGACGAGATGCGCCGGCGTGCCCGGGGCCAGATGGCGCTCGAATCCGAGCTGAACCTCGCCCTGCAGCGGCAGGAATTCGAGCTCTATTATCAGCCGCAGTTCGAATTCAATTCGCGACGTATCGTTGGTTTCGAATCGCTTCTGCGCTGGAACCGTCCGGGCCACGGCCTCGTCCTGCCCGCCGAATTCCTCCCGCTCGCGGAGGAATCGGGTTTGATCGTGCCGATCAACGAGTGGGTACTCTACGAATCCTGCCGGCAGGCCCGGGCCTGGTTCGGTGCCGCGCGTGCACCGATGCGCGTTGCCGTCAACCTGTCGGCCGAACAATTTCGCAAGCAGAATGTCAGGGATCTGATCTTTTCCGCCCTGGAGGACAGCGGACTCGATCCCGGGAATCTCGAGCTGGAGCTCACCGAGCGGGTGGTGATGGCAAATGTCGAGACGATGGCACGCGATCTGAGCGAGCTGTCCGAACTCGGCGTGCGCTTCGCGATCGACGACTTCGGCACAGGGTATTCGTCACTCACCTACCTGAAAATGTTTCCGGTGCATCGCTTGAAGATCGATCAGAGCTTTGTCGGCCCGCTGATTACCAGCCGGGCCGATGCTGCGATCGTTCGTGCCATCATCAATCTGGCCCATAGCCTTGGCGCCCGCGCACTTGCTGAGGGCGTGGAGACGGCCGAACAATTCGGCCAACTCGCGGCTGAGGGCTGCGACGAGCTCCAGGGGTTCTATCTTGCTCCGCCGCTGCCTGCCGCCAAGGTCGCCCCTCTTCTGGCCGTTGGCTCGTTCTCGCTGCCAGCGCAAGCTGGGCAGCTCCGGCCCGCACAGGCGCACGAGCTGCACCCGGCCGACGAGCCTGCCATGGTTGCCGGCGATCACCACTGATCGGTTCGCCGTCCAGGCCAACCCGGGCAAAGAGCGGCGCCTCAAAGCGCTGCGGACCGCACTGGTTTTCCGCCGTGGGCGCCCGACGGCTCACGCGGGTCTGCCAGCACTCCCTCGGCGTGTTCGGTGTGGCGGGCGGCCTGCCTCGGCCAAGAAGCACGCGCGCGGTTCCGCACAGCTCGGCGCATCACGCTGCCGCCGCAGCGCAGCCAGTCGGGACAGGCGGGCAGTTTTTGTCCGCATCCCGATCGCGGCGCTTTCCGATGCGTCGCGTACCGCTCCCTCAATTCTCTCGGCGCCGGTGCTGTCGGGTGGCGCAGCGCAACGCATCCGGCCGGCGTCTGCAACAAGGAGAAGAATCAAGCGTCGGTGCGAAGCGCCGGACAACGGCCGCTGCCGCATCGATGCCTTTCGCCGGTATCCGTTGCTGCCTCTGTTACTGCAGTTCACGCAACGGCGCTCTCGGGGACGCGCCTGAGGGCTGCCATCCGCCGATCCTGCGAGGTCACGAGCCGCTCCATCTTTCTGAGGTCGGACTCTGGCAGGCGCAACGCGGCATCCACCCAGATGTCGACCACGTCCCGCAATTCCTCGAGTGTGATCGGCCGCACCCGCTGGCGCGCCTGGAACATCGCATAATGCGCATTCCACTTGCCCCGGTTGGTTGCAATGTATTCACGCACGGCGGACTCGCCGCACCCGTCCTCAGCCAACACATCGACGATTCCCATCTCGTACAGCTCGGCGGCGGAATAGACGCGCCCGCTCGTGATCAACTTCTCTGCCCGCTGGACATCGAGGCGACGCGACAGAAAGCTGTAGGCGCCCATGCCGGGGAACAGATTGAACAGGATCTCCGGCAGGCCCATCTTCGTGCTCTTTTCCGCGACCATCAGATTGAGCGACATTGCGCACTCGAACCCGCCACCGAGCGCATCGCCCTGCACCAGGCCGATCGTCACGACCGGGACGTGGAACTGCACCGAATTGCGATACACCGCCTCGATTGCATAATGCGCATAGCGCGTCATGGCCGCGCGATCGCTCTTGCGGATGTGCTCGAGGAAGAAGCCGAGGTCACCTCCCAGGCTGTAGATTCCCGGGGTACGAGAGGCAAACACGAAATAGCGAAATGGAGGCTCGTTGTCTGCGCCGGGCGCCTCGAACATCCGCTTCACCGAATGCTGCATCCGGGTGATATCCCGGAGTGCCGGCGGCGTGAAGCTTGGCCGGCCCACCGGATTCATGTAGCACCAGAACGTTGCGGCATCCGCGTCGAGTCGCACCTCGAGGTTCTCGTATGTCTGTCCGGGCGGCTCGATGGGGAAGACCTGGGCGGAATCGGTTCTTGCGTTGAACAGGTCCGAAGCCTTCGAAACAAGCAGGGAGTCGCGAGGCTCCAGGATTTCGATGTTGCGGGGCAGAGAGGTCATGAGTGGGGCTCCTTGACGATTTGACGAATGCCGGCCCGCCGGCAGGAACCGACAGCATAACGCGCGGTTGCGAAAGAATTCGTGAGAAAATCCGAACAAGGCAATCCCTTTGAGAACAAAATAAGAACTTTAAACGAATCCGCAAAATCGAAAGCGGGGCGGCGACTATTTACGATCCCTCCGGTTGCCTCACGTGGCCGCGAGCGCCCGTGAAACCGCGTGAATTTCGGGCGAAGGCTAACCAGCGCAACGTTTTCACCGCGCCAGGAGCGGGGCCGCCCGGCCTGTTCAAATCAACGTCAGGTGCGCGACCTTTTTTCGCGCCCGCACCGCAACCGGTCGGCGTGTTCCGGCGGCGGCTCGTTGCGTTTGGACAGCGCTGGCGCCGCCGAAAGGGGAGCGTGGGGTGCGCGGCCCGGGCTTTTCCCGCGAGTCTGCCGGCGCGGCAGAGCCGGCGGCGATGCATTCCTGCGGGGACGACGCAGCGCGTCGCCGCGAGCATGTCGCCGTTGACTGAACATGGTTCCTGTTTGTTTTCTCGAGCAATTTCATCACCCTGACCGGCATTTGGCGATCCCGGCCAGGGCGATATTACTCTGGCTGCGCCGTTCGCTGCCGCAGGCAGCGGACGGAAGGGGAAGGCCGCCCGCTTCGACGCGACGGCTCAGCGCTTCGCTCAGGCGAAACGGCTCGCGTCGAATCCGTCGGGCAGCACGCCGCGCGGTTTGGCGGCCTCGTAGGGGCCCCGCGGCAGGAAGCGCCCGCTCCCTGGTTCGGCCTGCACGCGGCCGTCGCGCATCACGACTTCGCCACGGCGCAACGTTGCGACTGGCCAGCCTGTCACCCGTAAGCTTTCGTAGGGGGTATAATCGATTGCCTGCTGCAGCAGCCCGTTCGTGAGGGTCACCTCTCTCCGCGCATCCCAGAGCACGAGGTCGGCATCCGCGCCGACAGCAATGCTGCCTTTGCGCGGATAGAGGCCGAACAGTTTGGCGGGCGTGGTCGCGATCAGGCGCACGAAGTGGTTCAGATCGATGCGGCCTTTGGCGACCCCCTCGCTGAATAAGATGGGGAGCCGCGTCGCGAGCCCCGGCACGCCATTCGGAATGTCGCGGAAGTTCGCGTCATTGCCGTGCATGCGCTTGCCGTGCGAACCATCGAAAGAAAAACCGGAGTGGTCGGAGCTTACGACGTCGAGCACGCCGCGGCGCACCATCTCCCAGGTGCCCGCATGGTCCACCATCTCACGCGGCGCCGGGCTGCACATGAACTTGGCTCCCTCGAAGCCCGGCCGGTCCATGTCAGCGGCGGTGAGCACCAGATACTGCGGGCAGGTCTCGCCCCAGACCTTGAGCCCTTTCGCCTGTGCTCGGGCGATTTCTTCTGCGACCTCGGCACAGGAAACGTGGAACACCTGGATCGGCTGGTCCACCAGTTCCGCGAGCGCAATCGCGCGGTGCGTTGCCTCCCGTTCGATCATGCGTGGGCGCGACCAGCTATGGTATCTCGGCGTGGTCTTTCCATTGCTGAGCAACGCTTCGGTGCGCCAACGGATCGCCTCGTAGTTTTCACAGTGGACCGTGACGAGGGCGCCATTGCGTCGGGCAGCGGCGAGCACGCGCAGGTATTGCCGGTCGTCCAGGTGAAGCGGGTCGTAGGTCAGGAACACTTTGAGGCTGCGAATGCCTTCGCCCACGACCTTCGGAATCTCGCTCCATACCACCTCGTCAGTGGGGTCGGTGATGATCTGGTGGAAGCTATAATCCACCATCGCCCTGGCCGCCCTTCTACGGTACTCGGCAAGCGGCTCGAGAATCCCGGCGCCTTTGAATTGTATGGAGAAGGTGATGACGGTCGTGGTGCCACCGACGAAGCACGACGTGCTGCCACTCTCGAAGGTCTCCTCGTCGGCGTCTCCGTCGGGCCGAAGCTGTTCGATATGACAGTGTGAGTCGACACCCCCCGGCAGCACGAGCAGGCCGCCGGCATCGAGCGTCGCCTTGCCGGCGAGCCGATCGGCGATCGCGGCAATCCGGCCGGCCCGAATGCCGAGGTCGGCGCGCATCGTGTCCGTCCCTGTGACGACGGTGCCGCCACGCACCACAAGGTCAAACTCTTCCATGCCACCAGCTCTCCGCTACGGTTGATGCTGCGAATCAAGGTTGCCTGAGCGGCTCGCTGCCGATGCCGGCCTAGTGTGCCGACTCTGACGCTTTTCTCTCACCGATCGGGCCTCATTCGGCACACTAGCCCTTTGATTTCAGTGGCTTGCTGATCCCCTTTCGCTTGTCGCCGAGGGCAACAAGCGACGGGGGCAGGACACTAGATGCAGGCTCGGTCGGCGATGCCGCGACAGATGCGGCAGGCCTCGGCCACTCGCCAACGCCTGCGGCATGCCAAGAGTGTCTCCAGGATCACGCCCCGCGGTCACTCGGCCCCGACACCCAGATACAGCCGGCGCACGTGATCATCGGCAGCCAGCTCCTCTGAACGGCCGCTGAGCGCGACGTGTCCGGTTTCCAGCACGTAAGCGTGGTCGGAGATACGCAGTGCCATGCGTGAATTCTGTTCGACCAGGACGACGCTCACCTTATCGTCCCGGTTGATCGAGCGGATCAGGGAGGCGATGTCACGCACCACCATCGGAGCGAGACCGAGGGAGGGCTCATCCAGCAGCAGCAGCTTCGGCCGTGCCATCAAGGCCCGGGCGACCACCAGCATTTCCTGTTCGCCGCCGGAAAGCGTGCCTGCCTGCTGGCTGATGCGTTCGGCGAGGCGCGGAAACCGGTCCAGCAGCCGCGCAAGATCCGCCCGGATCGCGGCCTCGTCGCGGCGCAGGTGGGCCCCCATGAGCAAGTTGTCGCGCACGCTCATCAGCGGGAAGACGCGGCGCCCTTCAGGCACCATGGAAACGCCGCGGGCGACGATGGCCGCTGGGCCGAGGCGGTCGATACGCTCGCCGGCAAACGTGATTTCACCGGCACTCGGGCGGACCAGGCCGGTGATGGCGCGCAATGTGGAGGTTTTACCGGCGCCATTGGCGCCGATCAATGCGATGCAGCCACCTTCATCGCAGGCAAGCGACGCATCTTCAACCGCCAGCACGCGATCGTAGCGAACGACGAGGTTGCGGATCGTGAGCAGCATTTCGACTATGGCGCCGGCTTTGGCACTTGGCGAGCAACGATAGGCACGCACGACCGGCGCACCGGCTTGCCGTTTGGTGCAGCGTCGTTATTCCGTTTGCGCCCGCTATCGCCGGGCACGCACGATCGGGGTCGCACGTTATAGCCCGACGACATCGTCGGCACGGCCAAGATAGGCATCGATGACCGCCGGGTTCTCTTGGATCTGGGCCGGCGTTCCTTGGGCGATCAACGTCCCGAAGTTGAGTACGACGATGCGGTCGCTGATGCGCATGACCGCTCCCATGTCGTGTTCGACGAGAACGACTGTCACCCCGCGAGCGCGCACGCCGCGTACCATCTCCACGGCCTGATGCGTTTCCTCCGAGTTCATTCCGGCGAACGGCTCGTCCAGCAGCACGATGCGCGGGCGTGCCGCGAGAGCGATGGCAACGCCGAGTGCGCGCAAGTGGCCGTGCGGCAGATTGCGCGCCCGCTCGTCGCGCACATGCGAGAGCCCGAGCACCTCGAGGATCGCTTCGGCGTCGCGCACGCATGCCGCCTGCTCGGCGCGCGCCCGGCCTGTGGCGAGCAGGGTCGCGAAGTCCCCTGAGCGCCGGCGCAAATGGTGCGCGACGACGACGTTCTCGAGGGCCGTCATTTCGCGGAACACGGTCGTTTCCTGGAAGGTGCGCACCAGACCCCGGGCAGCAATCGCGTGCGGCTTCATGCCGTCGATGCGCTGACTGGCGAAGTGGATGGAGCCGCTCGAGGGACGGAGAAACCCCGCGACGAGCTTGAACAATGTCGATTTGCCGGCGCCGTTGGGGCCGATGACGGAGAGGATTTCCCCTTCCGCGACGCTGAATGAGAGGTCGTTGACGGCGATGAGGCCGCTGAAGCGGCGGGTGAGGTGTGTGATTTCGAGCAGGCTCATGCAGTGCGCCGGTTGCGCCAGGCACGGATTGCGCGTGGCAGGCTGAGGATGCCGTTGGGTAGGAACAGCATGACGATGATCATCAGGATCGCATAGAGCAGGGTCTGGTACTGCTGGATCGCTGAGAGGAGCTGGAAGACGACGACCAGGAGGAAGGCGCCGACCACTGGGCCGAGCACCCATTCAAGGCCGCCGAGGAAGCAGTAGAGCATGAAATTGATACTGTCGTTGACCGAGTAGGAAGTGGGAAAAACGTTCTGCTGCACGGCCGCGAACATCGCGCCGGCGATCCCGCCCATGGCGCAGGAGACGACGAAAGCGATCAGCCGGTAGCGGGCGATGTCGATTCCGAACGAAGCGGCGAGGTCTTCTCCCTGGCGCATGGCGCGAAACACCGCGCCGACCGGCGAGACGTGGAAGCGCCAGATGACGACGACACCGATCAAGAGCAGGACGGCAGAGGCGAGATAAACGTCGAGCGAGGTCGCGAGGAGGGCAGGGCGGGGGATATCGGTAATGCCCGAGGCCGCGTTGGTGAAGCTGCCGCCGTTCAGGAAGGCATAGGTCGCGACCTCGGTCAGAACCAGGGTGATCATCGCGAAATAGACGCCCTTCAGCCTGAGGATCGGCCAGCCGATCGCGTAGCCGACCAGCGTGGCGACGAGCGCCGCAAGCGGCAGCGAAGCGACGAATGGGAAGCCGTAGTGGGTCTCGAGGATGGCGGTCGCGTAGCCGCCGATCAGCGTGAATGCGCCCTGCGCGATGTTGATCCGTCCGATCGAGAAGGTGAGCCACACGCCGAGCGAGGCGAAGGCGAGCAGCGCGGCGTTGCTGAATACCGTGAGCCAGTAGCTTTGCCCGGCGAAGGCCGCGGGCAGGATGACGAGGAGTAGCGCGGCGACCGCAATGAAGGCGGTCACGGGGTGAAGGAAGAAGCGCGATCCGGTCGCGGCGGCCGTTCTTGCGACGCCCGCCTGCCGGCTCAGCCCCATGGATGCCCCATGATCCCCTGCGGCCGGATGATCAGGAACAGGATCAGCCCGACGAAGATCAGGAGGTAGGTTTCCGACCCTGGCAAGAGCGAGTAGCCGATCGATTCGGCGAACCCCAGAACTACCGCGCCGAGCAGGGCGCCTCCCACCACCCCGGCGCCGCCGATCATGATCATGATGAACGCTTTGATCGAGATTGCCGGGCCGGCGCCGGCGCTAATGCCCTGAATGGTCACCAGAAGGCCCCCGGCCAACCCGGCCAGAGCGGCGCCGATGGCGAAGCCAAGCATGGAAGTCCGCTCGACGTTCACCCCCATCAGGCGCGCCGCGTCGCGGTCCTGCGCGAGCGCACGCATCGCCCGGCCGGGGCGGGTAAATTGCACGAACCACAACAGGAGGCCGACCAGGAGCAGCGAGACCACGAATACGAGCAGGCGTTGGTAGGGCAGAAAGCCGCCGGCGAACTGCATGACACCCGAGACGACGTCGGGAACGCCGCGCTGCTCCTTGCCGAACGCGAACAGCCCGACGCTGTCCAGGAGCAGCGCGGTGCCGACGGCGAGCAGCATCGCGTTCTCCTCGCGCGCCGAGCTGCGCATCACTGGGCCGAACAGAAACTTCTCGAAGAGGGCCCCGATCACGGCGGTCACCAGCGCGGCAGCGACCAGCCCGGCAACGAACGGCAGGTGGAAAACCCCGTAAACGTAATAGACCATGAAGGCGCCAACCATGAACAACTCGCCGTGGGCGAAGTTGAGCAGGTTGATGATGCTGAAGATCAGCGTGATGCCGAGTGCGATCAGCGCGTAATTCGCCGAGAGCACGCAGCCGTCGATCAGGATCTGCGTCATGGCGGGAGCCGGCTTGCAGAGAGGCGGCGCCGGTCTCTCGCCGGCGCCGGCAATTCAGGAGAGGAAGCCGACAAAAAGTGTTTGGAAGGCGCCGTTTTTCACCTCGTTCACCACCAGGGGCACGCCGATCTGGCGTTTCTGCTTGAAAAACGCCTCGCCCACATAGCGCAGCGGCGCGTGATCCTTCAGGAAGGGATTGGGGATCTCGAAGCTGTCCATCGCGGCCTTGTAAGCACTGGTG
>JBOHMN010000262.1:0-4865 GCA_050730175.1 Acetobacteraceae bacterium
ATCAAGCACATGGCGCAAAACCTGTTCCGCCTAGCACCCGGCAAGGCTTCGCTCCGGCTTCGGCGCAAAACTGCCGGGTGGGATGACGACTTCCTTGCCAGCCTCGTCTCCCGGTAGACACGTTCACCCGATTCCCCTGTCCTGGAGTGGCTACGGCATTGCGGAGCGGGGAAGCGTGAGGTAGACGTTAGGGTTCGTGCACGGCGAACACGATACAAGGATCCTTCAGGTGGCTGTGACCGATCCGGTTTATGTTTCAAGCGCCGATCTCGACATCCGCCAGTTCGTCGCGATCTGCGAGCAGTCGACCCGGATCGATGACTATCCTTTTGCGGCCGCCGTCAAGAAGGAGATTGTCATCTACGAGCGGCCAAGACTGCTCCGGGCGATGGCGACGGATCGCCTCTTGGTGATGAGCGAGATCAATCGGCTGCTTCGCGCGGGCCCCGGGGTTCTGGCGATCCGCGGCGCGTATGAGAGGACATCCACGATCGATGCCGTTACCGAGGTGTTCGAAGGAATTATCGCGAAGGAAGCCGCCACCGGTGTTGCCTCCGACCACTTTGCCAAGGCGGGCGCCAACAGCCGGATCTGGAATTCGCTGCAGAAGGTGGCGCTCCGCTCGCCCGAAGCGTTCATCGATTACTACGCCAATCCTCTGATCGATCTGGTAGCCGAAGCCTGCCTCGGCCCCGGCTACCAGGTGACGTGCCAAGTGAACGTGGTGCGCCCCGGTGCAGATGCGCAACGACCGCACCGTGATTACCACCTCGGCTTTCTTTCGGATGAGGAAGTGGCGCGTTACCCACTGCCGTTGCAGGTGCTTTCCCAGAGCCTGACGCTGCAGGGAGCGATCGCCCACACCGACATGCCCGTGGAAACCGGGCCCACGCTCGTGCTGCCTTACTCGCAACAGTACGCCCCCGGCTATATGGCTTATCGGCGGCCGGATTTCGTTGCCTATTTCAAGGAGCGGGCAGTGCAGTTGCCGCTCGGCAAAGGCGACATGCTGTTTTTCAATCCGGCCCTTTTTCACGCGGCAGGAAGCAACCGCACGAAAGACCGGCATCGCATTGCTAGCCTGCTGCAGATGTTCACGGCCTTCGCCATACCTATGGAGACGGTGGACAGGACGGCGATGGCGCTGGCGGTGTACCCGGTGCTGTTGGCGCGACTTGGTGCCGGGTCGATGGACGCAGCCCGGATGGAGGCGGTCGTTGCGACGGTGGCGCCGGGCTACTCGTTTCCGACCAATCTCGATTCCGACCCCCCGCTCTATGGCATGGCACCGAAGACCGGCCAACAGTTGATGCTGGAGGCTCTCAGGGAGCGCTGGCCGCCGGAAGAATTCCGGGCCCGGCTGGACGAGGCAGCGGCGCGCCGCAAGGCCTGACTCCCGGAAACCCTGCCAGGGCGTGCTGGTCGATCGGAAACGCGCGCGGCGGACATTTCTGGATGCTGCCGTTGCCAAGCCTCAGAGAGCTGGCGCTACTGGAATACCGGTGTACTTGACCGGCTCCGGGCCAGGTAGCACGCTGGCAACCGTTCCGACAGTCAACAGCAGCGGGGCCTGTTGAGTGACTGGCTCCGTTGACCGGGGAGGAGGTGGCAATGAAGTACGCGTTGAAGAAACGATGGCTGCTTGGGGCCGTGCTTGGCCTGGCGCTGGCAGCGGTTGGCAGCGCCAGCCCGGCAGCAGCGGCGAGCTCCAGCTCTAACCGGACCTTCATCCTGATCCGGCATGGATTGCCGAGCGATTCGTTCTGGCAGCCGGTGCAAAAGGGCTTCACGGAGGCAGGAAAGCTTTACGGAGATAAGACAATTTTCGAGGCGACGGGGAACGTCCCCGCGAAGGAAGCGCAGGCAATCGATGCCGCGATCGCGCAGAAGGTGAACGGGATCGTTGTCACCCTTCCGGATGCGGGCGCGGAGGGTCCCGCGATCAAGCGTGCGGTGGCTGCTGGCATTCCTGTTATCACCATCAATTCGGGTTCCACGACGTTTCTGAGCGCGGGGTCACTCGCACACGTGGGACAAGACGAGGAAATCGCGGGTGAGGGCGCGGGAGCGCGTCTCAAGCAGGCTGGTGCCAAACACCTGCTGTGCGTGATCCACCAGCAAGGGAACCTCGCGCTGGAGGCGCGTTGCAACGGCGCAAAGAAGACGTTCGGCGGGCGCGTGGACGATCTCTACGTTCCTGGCACGAATGATGGCTCCGCTACGGAATCGACCATCAAGGCGGCCCTCCTCAGGGACCGGAGCTACGATGCGGTGCTGACGCTCGATCCGGACATCTCGCAATTCGCGAAGGACGCGATCGCGGCGGCGCACAGTACTGCCAGATTGGCGACGTTCGATCTGAGTGATGCGGTGCTCAGGGACATCAAGAACGGCAAGATCCTGTTTGCGGTCAACCAGCAGCCATATCTCCAGGGCTACCTGCCGGTGGTACTCTTGCAGATGTATCTCGACAACGGTCTCTTGGCGGGCGGCGGGAAGCCAATTCTGACGGGGCCGAGCTTCGTCGATCAGAAGAACGTGGATGAGATATCTGCCTGCGTGAAGAGGGGCGACTGCTAACGCTTTGCCCGCTTCTGGGTTTTTCCCAACGCCCGGTTGCAGGCGCAAATTTCCGATCATGTGCCTATACGATCAGAGTTGAGTGATGCCGAAAACCTGGGGAGATAAGAGGCTGCATCTCTCAACGAGCTCCGTCCGGGTCTCGGCCAACGGTGAGGCCGAGACCGCCGATGAGCGGCTGCGCCAAACGACGTGGGCTGATCGGCTGCTCGGTCATCCAAGCCTCGGTTCCGTGGGCGGGGTGATTGCCATTTTTCTTTTTTTTGGGCTGTATACGCAACAATTCAGCAGTTTGATCGGCATCGCGACCTGGCTCGACCCTGCCTCGACGCTCGGTATTGTCACGGTAGCGATCGCGCTTTTGATGGTAGGCGGCGAGTTCGACCTGTCGGCGGGCGTGATGACGGGCTCGACGGGTTTGTGCATGGGGCTGCTCGCCGTCGATCTCCACTGGAACATGTGGCTCGCGATGGCGGGCTCGCTCGTGTTCGCGGTGGCCGTGGGGTTCTTCAATGGTTTCATCGTGGTCAAGACGGAACTGCCGAGCTTCATCGTGACGCTCGGGACGTTCTTCATCCTGCAGGGGCTGAACCAGGGCGTTGTGCAGGCGGTGACAAATACGGTTCGGGTTGACAACATCAACACGGCACCCGGATTCGCAGCGCCCCATGCGATCCTGAGCAGCACGATCGGGCCCGGCAGCTTCCAGGTTCAGGTGGCGGTGCTGTGGTGGATCGGTGTGACCGCGCTTGGGGCGTGGATCCTGCTTCGGACCAAGTTCGGCAACTGGATCTTCAGCGTCGGTGGCGACAAAGTTGCCGCGCACAGTGTTGGCGTCCCCGTTGCGCGGACTAAGATCCTGCTGTTCATCGGCGTGGCGGTGGCGGCGTGGCTCGTGGGCATGATGACGGCCTTGCGTTTCACCTCGGTGACCTCTGGGCAAGGGGTCGGGCTCGAGCTCGAGTACATCATTGCTGCTGTCGTTGGCGGCTGCCTCCTCACTGGCGGATACGGCTCGGTGCTTGGTGCGTCGCTCGGCGCGCTGATCTTTGGCATGGCGCAAATCGGGATTCCGTTCGCTGGGTGGAACAGCAACTGGTTCTTCCTGTTCCTCGGCGTCATGCTGCTGTTTGCCGTGCTCGTTAACAACTTCATCCGTCGCCGCTACCAGGGCGGGCGCGCATGAACGCGCCGGTGCTCGAGCTCCGCAACGTATCGAAGTACTTCGGCAGGGTCATCGCGCTCAAGGACGTATCCGCGGAGGTGAACAGCGCGGAAGTGGCCTGCATTCTGGGTGACAACGGCGCGGGGAAGTCCACCCTGATCAAAATCCTGTCGGGTCTCCACCAGCCGGACGACGGAGCGTTGCGGCTGGACGGTGAAGAGAGATTGTTCAAATCGCCAGCCGAGGCGCGCGAAGCGGGAATAGCCACGGTGTACCAAGACCTGGCGATGATCCCGATGATGTCGATCTGGAGGAATTTCTTCCTCGGCGCGGAGCCGTGCAAGGGCGCATGGCCGTTCCGCTGGTTCGATACGGAGCTCGCCAAGCGGGTGGCCAAGGAAGAGATCGGCAAGATGGGTGTCGCGATCCGTGATGCCGAGCAGCCACTTGGCACTCTTTCCGGGGGTGAACGCCAATCAGTAGCGATCGCCAGGGCACTTCACTTCGGGGCGCGGGTCCTCATTCTCGACGAGCCGACGGCGGCGCTCGGTGTCCGCCAGGCGAGAGCGGTGCTCCGGTATATTGCCCGTGCCCGGGATCACGGGCTTGCGGTGGTCTTCATCACGCATAATCCGGCGCATGCTTATCCGGTGGGCGATCGGTTCGTTATTCTCAACCGCGGGCGCTGCATTGTGAGCTGTCGTCGCGGCGAGATCAGCCGCGAGGAATTGCTGCAGCAGATGTCGGGAGGCGCCGAGCTCGAGGGGATGGATGAGGAGCTTCGCAAGTGAGGGGCGTTCCGCGCCAGGCGAGCGGGAAAGCTCAGGTGGCGCTTGGTCGGAAAGGCCCGTGTAGCCGGGTCCGTGCGCGACGTTGGGCGCACGCGTACGGCCGTCTGTTTCGCTCGCGAGTCTGTTCCGAGGTGCTAGCGCCGACAACGGCGAGCATTATGTCTACGCGATGGCCTTATGACGCGCTCAGGCGGATATCGCTGCCACTGCCGACGTCAGTCGTCGTCATCTTTGGGTCAGAAGCGGCAAGCGTGCGGAAACGCACGGTAAGAAACGAGAACACGGACGGGAGTCCGGAGATTTCGACCTCAAGAGGGGCGCGTACGTTC
>JBOHMN010000263.1:0-1722 GCA_050730175.1 Acetobacteraceae bacterium
GCGTATGCTAGGCACAATTTACCCCCCGAGCATCCCTAGGTTCGGTCGAGAATCCCAAAGCCTTGATCTTCGCCCCACGTCTCCCGGGTAAAAGCTTTCCTCTTTTGTCTCGCGGCAATGGAACGAGAATCGCTTCGATGATCACAGTGTTCGAGTCCACCCGATTCCCAGCGCCATCTCGTGTGCAAGGGAACCTGGCGTGTGACAGAGCCGCGAAGCTGCTCGACCTATCGCCTCGGCACATCAAACGCCTCAAAGTCCGCTACCGTCTAGGCAGCGCAGCGGCTCTGGCGCACGCCAGCCGCGGCCGCCCCAGTCACCGCCGCCTGCCTCAGCGCGTCCGCGACCGCATCCTCACTCTGACGCGCACGCGCTACGCTGGATGCAACGATCATCACCTCACCGAGAAACTGGTCGAGGTCGAAGGTCTTCGCCTGAGTCGCGAAACCCTCCGCCGCCTGCTGCGTTCCGCCGGCCTCGGCTCGCCGCGCAAACGCCGCCCGCCCGCTCATCGGCAGCGCCGTCTGCGCTCGGCTTGCGAAGGAGAGCTGGTCCAGCTCGATGGCTCCCCGCACGACTGGCTCCAAGGCCGCGGCCCCACGCTGACCGCTCTCGGCATGCAGGACGATGCCACCGGCAAAATTCTCGCCGCCCAGTTCTTCTCCTCGGAAACCACGCAGGGCTATTTCCACCTGCTCCAAAGCCTGCTGCGCCGCTTCGGCGCGCCGCTGGCTTTCTACGGCGATCGCAGCGGCATCTTCGTCCGTAACGATGACCACTGGTCGCTCGAAGAGCAACTCGCCGGCAAGCGCCAGCCCACACAGTTCGGCCGCGCTCTCGATCAACTCGGCATCACCTTCATAGCCGCCCAAAGCCCGCAGGCCAAGGGACGCATCGAGCGCCTCTGGGGTGTGCTGCAGGATCGCCTCACCAGCGAACTGCGTCTGGCGGGCGCCTGCGATCCAGACTCCGCCAATCGCGTCTTGCGCGGTTTCATCGCCGACTACAACCGCCGCTTCGCCCGCGCTCCACGCGACACGGCTTGCGCCTGGCGTCCGGCTCCTGATGATTTGCAGCGCATCTGCTGCTTCACTCACGAGCGCGTGGTCAGCAACGACAACGTCGTGCAGTGGGAGGGCCGCCGCTTGCAGATCGCGCCCCAGCCCCGCCGCTTCAGTTTCGCCGGCGCCAAAGTCCAGATTCACCAAACCCTCGACGGCCGCGTCTCGCTCTATTACCGCGATACTCGCCTCGAACACACCATCGCCAGCGGGTGACATTTCTATGTTGCCGTTAGGGTGACATTTTTACGTTGCTACAACACCTCGTCCACAATGAGGCTCGGGCGGTGAGACTCGGCTGGACACATCAGAAAGAGTTATTCGGCGGAGGTGGGAGCGAGAGATATGACGGCTCCGCCAGCAGTCCCCTGCGGCGTGCGGCCCATGAGGTAGATTGCGAACGCGCCGCAGATGGCGGGAATCGCAGCGGCGAGAAATATCGTAGGCAGCGGCCAGCGCTCGGCGAGCATAATGCCGCCGATCACGGGGCCGACGATGGAGCCGATTCGCCCGATGCCGAGTGCCCAGCCAACTCCGGTAGAGCGAATATAAGTGGGATAGACGAGAGCGGCGACGACGTTTGCGCCGGTTTGCCCGCCAATGATGCCGACGCCCGCGCCGAAGGTACAGAGCATGATCGCGCCAATCGCATGCAGATGGC
>JBOHMN010000264.1:0-2838 GCA_050730175.1 Acetobacteraceae bacterium
GGTCTTGCCGCCGACCGAGGAATCGACCTGGGCGAGCAGCGTCGTCGGCATCTGCACGAAAGGGAGGCCCCGGAGCGCAGTCGCGGCGACGAAGCCCGCCAGATCGCCGACGACGCCGCCGCCGAGCGCGATCACGGTGGTGTGCCGCTCGATGCCGAACGCGAGCAGCTGCTCGACCATCGCGGCGTAGCCTGCGAGCGACTTCGAGCGTTCGCCGGGAGCGACGATGATCTCGTGCGTCTCGACGGCGGTTTCCGCGAGCGCGGCCTTGACGGCGCCAAGGTAGAGCCGGGCGACCGTCTCGTCGGTCACGATCACGCAGCGCTTTTGCGGCAACACCGGGCCGAGCAGCGCGCCGGCATGAGCGAGAAGGCCTGGCCCGATCAACACGTCGTAGCTGCCAGCAGAGGTCGCGACCGCGAGCCGCCGCGGCGGGCGCCAGGCGAGCAGGGCGGTGAGCACGCGTGCGGCGGTTGCATCGGCGCTTTCATCGCCGCAATCGATCACCAGGTCTGCCTCGGCATAGATCGGATGGCGGACCGCGATCAGTTGGCGGAGGACCTCGGCCGCGTCGCCGCCGGCCAGGAGCGGGCGGTTGTTGCGCGCGGCAACCCGGCGCACCAGGGTTTCGAGCGCGCAGCGCAACCATATCGAGACCGCGGTCTCGCGGGCTGCACGGCGGGTCTCCGCATCGAGAAAGGCGCCGCCTCCGGTTGCCAGTACCACGGGCTCTCCGGCCAGGACGCGGCGGACGACGCGTCGCTCGCCATCGCGGAAGGCGCGTTCGCCGTAGCGCTCGAAGAGCTCCGCGATCGTCGAGCCCGCGGCTGCCTCGATTTCCGCGTCGGCGTCCAGGAACGGCAGGCCGAGTCGTGCCGCCAGGCGCCGTCCGATGGAGGTCTTGCCGGCACCCATCAGGCCGGTCAGGACGATCGAGCGGCGATCCAGGCCCGGCGGCATCGGACCTGCTTCCTTCAATGCGGAGTTGCGCGTCATCGCGGCCGACGCTAGCACACCGCCCTCGACGAGGGCTAAACAACCGGGAGTCGTGGCGTTGGAATCGCGGAGCGCCTTCACCGTCGTCGTGATCGTCATCCTGGTGCTGCTCGGCGCGGGGTTTATCGCGCTGGGCAGCTTTCCCCCTGCGGCACCGCGCCCGAGCCCGGTGACGACGGTGATTCCGACCAGCGCGGTGGGTGCCGGCTGAAGGTGATGATCCGCGAGATCGAGGCGTTTCTGGAGATGCTGGCGGCGGAGCGCGGCGCACGGCCGAACACCCTGGCCGCCTATGGCTCGGACCTCGCGCAGTGCGCAGCGTTCGCGGCCACGCGCGGATCGAGTCTCGCCGGGGCTGATGCAGAGCTGCTCGCAGGCTACCTCGCGGAGCTGGCGGCCGGGCGGCGCTCGGCACGCACGCAGGCGCGGCACCTTTCGGCGCTGCGCCAGTTCTACCGATTTCTTTTGGCCGAGGGATGGCGGCGGGATGATCCGACCAGGCATCTCGATTCGCCCCGCGCGCCGGAGCGGCTCCCGCGTTTCCTGAGCGAGGCCGAGGTGGAGGCGCTGCTGGGGGCGGCCGGTGCGCGCAGTGACCACGCCGGGCTGGTTGCCAAAGCCGCGCTGGAAATTCTCTACGCGAGCGGGCTCAGGGTCTCCGAGCTTTTGTCGCTCACCCCGCAGGCATTCAGCGAAGGGGCGCCGGTCCTCCTCGTCCGGGGCAAGGGCGCCAAGGAGCGGATGGTGCCGATTTCGGTGGCCGCCCGCGTCGCCACCAAGGCGCTGCTCGCGGCACGCCCGCCGGGCGGCCGCTTCCTGTTCACCGGCCGCGATCCAAGGCGTGCCATGACGCGCCAAGGCTTCGCCGCGCTGCTCAAGCATGTCGGGCTGGCCGCCGGGATCGATCCTGCCCGCGTGTCGCCGCACGTGCTCCGCCACTCGTTCGCTTCGCACATGCTGGCGCACGGCGCCGACCTCAGGAGCCTGCAGGCGCTGCTCGGCCATGCTGATATCGCGACCACGGAAATCTACACGCATGTTCTCGCCGAACGCCTCTCCCGGCTGCTCGCCGAGCACCATCCGCTGGCGCGCACCTGATGCACGAGTACCTGGACTTCGAAAAGCCGCTAGCCGAGCTCGAAGGCAAGATCGAGGAACTGCGGCACCTATCCGACCCGCAAGGGATGAACATCGCCGAGGAGGTCGCGAAGCTCAGCGAAAAGGCCGAGCGGATGCTGCACACGACCTACGCCAAGCTCACGCCCTGGCAGAAAACCCAGGTCGCGCGGCATCCCGAACGGCCGAAGGCGCTGGCCTATATCGAACGCCTGATGACCGACTTCGCACCGCTTGCCGGGGATCGCGCCTTCGCGGAGGACGCCGCTGTCGTTGGCGGGCTTTGCCGTTTTCGCGGCCGCTCGGTGCTCGTGCTGGGCACTGAAAAGGGCTCCGACACCGAAACGCGGATTGCCCACAATTTCGGGATGGCCCGGCCCGAAGGCTACCGCAAGGCACGGCGACTGTTCGAACTCGCCGGGCGCTTTCAGCTGCCGATCCTCACTTTCATCGACACGGCCGGTGCCTTTCCCGGAATCGAAGCGGAGGCGCGAGGCCAGGCGGAGGCGATCGCACGGATGATCGAGACATCCCTCGCCACCCCGGTGCCTTCCATTGCCGTCATCATCGGCGAGGGCGGATCGGGCGGGGCGATTGCTCTGGCCACCGGCGACCGGGTGCTGATGCTCGAGCACGCCGTCTATTCGGTAATTTCGCCCGAGGGCTGCGCGTCGATCTTGTGGCGAGACGGCGAGCACGCGCGCGACGCGGCCGAGGCGTTGCGGC
>JBOHMN010000265.1:0-16734 GCA_050730175.1 Acetobacteraceae bacterium
TTCGCCGCCCGCGGCAGCGAACCTAAGGGGACAAGCAAGCCACTGAAAACAAAGAGCTGGCGTGCCGACTAAGCACGTCCGTCCTGGGTAACAAGCGTTGGTGTCGGCACACTAGGCCGGCTCTCTCGTCCGCGTGCACCGTCCAGACACAGCATCCGCGACCGGGCCGGCATGGTCGAAGCGGCAGGGGCTTGCTATACCCCCTGGGCCCCACTGCCCGTGCCCCCGACTGCCCACGCTGCGGTGCAGCAGATAATAAAGGGAACCCATCATGGCCCGCCGCCGCCAGCTTTACGAGGGAAAGGCGAAGATCCTGTTTGAGGGGCCGGAACCGGGCACCCTCGTCCAGTACTTCAAGGATGACGCAACCGCCTTCAACGCCCAGAAACGGGGCATCATCACCGGCAAGGGCGTGCTCAATAACCGCATCAGCGAATACCTGATGTTGCGGCTCGCGGAAATCGGCGTCCCCACCCACTTCGTGCGCCGTCTCAACATGCGCGAGCAGCTCATCCGCGAGGTCGAAATCATCCCGATCGAAGTCGTCGTGCGCAACGTCGCTGCCGGCAGTCTCGCCAAGCGGATGGGCATCCCGGAGGGCAAGCGCCTGCCGCGCAGCATCATCGAATATTATTACAAGAACGACGAGCTGGGCGATCCGATGGTGGGCGAGGAGCATATCAGCGCCTTCGGCTGGGCCACGCCCCAGGACATGGACGACATCGTTTCGCTCTCGTTGCGCGTCAACGATTTCCTGACCGGCCTCTTTCTCGGCGTCGGCATCACCCTGATCGATTTCAAGCTTGAATTCGGTCGTCTGTGGGAAAACGAGGAGATGCGAATCGTCCTCGCCGACGAGATCTCCCCCGACAACTGCCGGTTGTGGGACACGAAAACCAACGAGAAAATGGACAAGGACCGGTTCCGCCGCGATCTCGGCAAGGTCGAGGAGGCATACCAGGAAGTCGCGAAGCGCCTCGGCATCTTGCCGGAGGCCGGCACGCGCGACACCAAGGGCCCGGAACTCATGCAGTGACGCGCCAAGTTTTCCCGCAGATTGCGAAATTCGTAAATCGCTTCGCTGAAGCCGCGTATTTCGGCGCCGCCGCTCTCCCTTGCTGCCGCCCGCACCCGTCGCAGAGAACACGTAGGGCGGAAGACCGCGAGGCCCGCTTTTGCGGGCCGTGGCGGGAATTCCGCCATCTTGAGGCACCGCCCCCGGTGCACGAGCCCGATGTGATTCGCTTCACGAAAGAGCCGAACTAGGTCCAACGCCATGAAGGCAATTGTCCGGGTGATGCCTAGAGAAGGCGTCCTCGACCCACAGGGATTGGCGATCGCACGCGCACTGGGCCATCTCGGGTTTGGCGGGATCGGCGCAGTCAGGACCGGCAAGCAGATCGAGCTCGAGCTCGCCGAAACCAACGCCGAAGCGGCGCGCCGGACTGCCGCCAGGATGGCGGAAGCGCTCCTTGCGAATCCGGCAATCGAAAGCTATTCGGTGGAGATTGCCTGAACGTGCGCGCCGGCATCACGATCTTTCCCGGCATCAACCGCGAGCGCGACATGGCGATCGCACTCACCAAGGTCACCGGCAAACCACCCCGCATGCTCTGGCACCGCGAGAGCGATCTCTCCGGCATCGACCTCATCGTCATCCCGGGCGGTTTCTCGTTCGGCGATTATCTGCGCCCCGGCGCGATGGCGGCGCACTCGCCCATCATGGACGCAATCCGGCGCCACGCGGAACGCGGCGGCTACGTGCTCGCCGCCTGCAACGGCTTTCAGATCCTCACCGAGGCCGGCCTCCTGCCCGGCGCGCTGCTGCGCAATGCCTCGCTCCGCTTCCTCTCGATGGATTGTCATCTCCGTGTCGAACGCACGGATACCGCCTTCACCGGCCATTATCAGCGCGGCCAGGTGTTCCGCGCCCCGCTCGCGCACGGCGACGGCAATTATTTCGCCAACCCGGCAACCCTCGATCGCCTCGAAGGCCAGGGCCTGATCGCCTTCCGCTATGCCACCCCGGACGGGCGGCTCACTCCGGATTCCAATCGCAACGGCAGTGCCCGCGCGATCGCCGGCATCTTCAGCCCGAATCTCCGTGTCCTCGGCCTGATGCCGCACGCCGAGGATCTGGTCGATCCAGTCGTCGGCGGCACCGACGGCCTGCCGTTGTTCGAGGGCTTGGCAGCCGCGCTCGCCGCATGAGTGGGGAGCACGCAGCCGCACCGGACAAACCGCGTAACGATTCCGCCGCCAGCGCCACCCTCGCCGCCGAGTTCGGGCTCGCTCCGGAAGAATATGCCGAGGCGTTGGCAATCCTCGGGCGCAGCGCAACCGTCACCGAGCTTGCCATCTTTGCCGCCATGTGGTCGGAGCATTGCTCCTACAAATCCTCCCGCATCTGGCTCCGCGAGCTCCCGACCGAGGCGCCCTGGGTGATCCAGGGACCGGGCGAGAACGCCGGCGTGGTCGCGATCGGCCGAGACCTCGCCGCGGTCTTCAAGATCGAAAGCCATAATCACCCGAGCTTCATCGCGCCCTATCAGGGCGCGGCAACCGGGGTGGGCGGCATCCTCCGCGACGTCTTCACTATGGGCGCCCGCCCGATCGCCACCCTCAACGCACTGCGTTTCGGTGATCCCGCCGACCCCACTACGCGCCGCCTCGTCGACGGCGTCGTGCGTGGCATCGGCGGCTACGGCAATTGCGTCGGCGTGCCCACGGTCGGCGGCGAAATCAATTTCCACCGCGCTTACAACGGCAATCCGCTGGTCAACGCGATGGCGGTCGGGATCGCCCCGCGCGAGCGGATATTCCGCTCTACCGCCGCCGGCATCGGCAATCCCGTCGTCTACGTCGGCGCCCGCACCGGCCGGGACGGCATCCACGGCGCAACCATGGCTTCGGCCGCCTTCGGCACGGACGTCGCGGCAAAGAAACCCGCCGTCCAGGTCGGCGATCCGTTCACGGAAAAGCTGCTCATCGAAGCCTGCCTGGAGCTCATGGCAACCGATGCGATCATCGCCATCCAGGACATGGGCGCGGCCGGGCTCACCAGTTCCGCCGTAGAAATGGCCGGCAAAGGTGGCCTCGGCATCGTTCTCGACCTCGACCGCGTGCCGCTGCGCGAAGCGCGCATGCAAGCATACGAGATCATGCTCTCGGAAAGCCAGGAGCGGATGCTGGTTGTACTCGATCCGGCGCGTGAACAAATCGCGCGGGCGATCTTCGAGAAGTGGGAACTCGAGTTCGCCGTCGTCGGCCGGCTCACCGACACGGGCAGAATCATCGTCCAGCGCGCGGGACGAACGGAGGCCGACATTCCGCTCGCACCCCTCGCCGCCTCTGCTCCCCTCTATCGCCGCCCGCTCGCTACTCCGCCTCCGCCGCCTCAGTTCGATCCGGCCGCGATCCTGAGCCCGCCCGACCTCCAAACCGCCCTGTTGCAACTCATCGCCTGTCCTGATCTTTGCTCGCGCGCCTGGGTGTGGGACCAGTACGACGCCACACTCGGTGGCCAGACCGTGCGCCGGCCCGGAACCGCCGATGCCGCCGTCATCCGGATCGAAGGCGAAACACTCGCCCTCGCCCTGACCACCGATTGCACGCCGCGTTACTGCGCGGCCGACCCCGACGCGGGCGCCGCGCAGGCGGTCGTCGAAGCTTGGCGCAACCTCACGGCAACCGGCGCACGGCCGCTCGCGCTCACCAACAACCTGAACTTCGGCAACCCCGAGAACGCCGTGGTGATGGGCCAGTTCGCCGCAGCGATCCGCGGCATGGCCCAAGCCTGCCGCGCCCTCGACTTCCCGGTCGTCTCCGGCAACGTCAGCCTCTACAACGAAACCGCCGGCAGAGGCATCCTCCCAACCCCGGTGATCGGCGGATTGGGCGTCCTCGACGATGCCCGCCAGGCAGTCGGGCTGGCACTCTCCGCCGGCCTCGAGCTGGTGCTGGTAGGCCGCACCCGTGGCTGGCTCGGGCAGTCGCTGTGGCTGCGTGAGATCGCGGGAATGGAAGCAGGCCGGCCGCCACCGGTCGATCTCCGCGCCGAACGCCAAAACGGCGATTTCGTGCGCCGCCAGATCATCGGAGGCGCAGTCCAGGCGTGCCACGACGTCTCCGACGGTGGCCTCCTCATCGCAATCACAGAAATGGCGCTCGCCGGCTCGGTCGGCGTGCGCCTCATAGAACCGCCGGCAACCCTCGCTCCGCACGGCTTCTGGTTCGGCGAAGACCAGGCCCGCTACGTGCTCGGCGTCGCCGATGCCGCGTCCGTCATCGCAGAGGCCGCACAGGCGGGCGTGCCGGCACAACGGCTCGGCACCGCCGAAGGGACGCATTTGACACTGGGAGACGGCATCGCCATATCGCTTGCCGCGTTGCGCGAGGCGCACGAGCGCTTCTTCCCGGCGTGGCTCGACTGAAAGAAGGAAAGCTTCAATGGCGATGGGGCCTGGCGAGATCGAGGCGCTGATCAAGGCAGCGCTTCCGGATGCCACGGTCACCATCGAAGACCTCGCCGGCGACGGCGATCACTACGCGGCAACGGTGGTCAGCGCCGCCTTTCGCGGCCTCTCCAGGGTGCGCCAGCACCAGATCGTCTATGCCGCGCTGAGCGGCCGGATGGGGGCCGAGCTGCACGCTCTGGCACTCCAAACCAGCGCCCCCGACTGACCCAGAGCGATTTCCAACCAAGCCCGCCGCTTGACCCCACCATGCCCGGAGCCCAACACCCTGCAAGCTTGAGGATGTACCAATGACCAATCCCGTTGCCGACCGCATCAAAGGTGAGATCACCGAGCATCCCGTGATGCTCTACATGAAGGGAACCGCGATGTTCCCGCAGTGCGGCTTCTCCGCCCGCGTGGTGCAGATCCTCACCAGCCTCGGCGTTCCGTTCGCGACCGCGAACGTCCTCGAGGACACCGAGCTGCGCGACGGCATCAAAGAATTCTCGAACTGGCCCACGGTGCCGCAGCTTTACGTTCAGGCCGAATTCGTCGGCGGCTGTGATATCGTGACAGAAATGTTCCAGTCCGGCGAGCTCGAAACCCTGCTCACGAAAAACAACATCCCCCATAAAGCCGCCGCCTGATTGGCCCACGCCCGGCAACGCCCCTGCCCTTTGCCCGGGCGACGGAGAGAGCGGCCGCCATTACCGGCGCAAGCCCGAACGCCGCCCAGATCGATTACTGGAACCGCGTCGGCGGCCCGTGCTGGGTTGCAATCGGCGCTGCCATGGACAGCCGCCTCGTCCGGATCCATGAACTCCTGCTCGCGCAAGCCGCCGTCGCTCCCGGGAACGCCGTGCTCGACGTCGGCTGCGGCACGGGCACGACGACGTTCGCCTACGCCGAGGCCGCAGGCGCCGCGGGCCGCGTCGTCGGCATCGATGTCTCCGCGCCGATGCTCGAAATCGCGCACAAGCGCATCGCCGAACGTGGCCTTGCTAACGTCTCGTTGCTCGAAGCTGATGCCGCGACCCATCCGTTCCTGCCCCGCTGCTTCGACCGCATCGTCTCGCGCTTTGGCGTGATGTTTTTTGCCGACCCCGTTGCGGCATTCCGAAATCTCTACACTGCCATGCGCGAGGGCGGTCACCTCGCGTTCGTCTGCTGGGCACCACTCAAAGACAATCCGTTCTGGTCTATCCCTCTCTCCATTGCCGAGCGCGCCTTGGGCCCGCGCGACCCTGGCCCGGAGCATGCACCCGGACCACTCGCCCTGAGCGACCTAACGTGGATTCGCTTCGTCCTGGATGCGGCCGGCTTCCGGCGGATCGAGATTGCCACCAGGGAAGTCGCGATCATCGGCGGATCACCCGACGCAGAGGCAGCTGTCGCCTGCCGGATGGGGCCCGCCGGCCGCTTCATCGAGGAACGCGCGACACCCACTGACGTGCGCGACACCATCCGGCGCGAGATCGCCCGCGCCTTCACGCCGTTTGCTTCCGGCGCGACCACGGCGCTGCCTGCGACCGTACATCTCGTCACTGCAGAGCGCGCCGCATGAGCGTGACGCGTACCTCCTCCGGCTCTTTTGATTCCCCTCCGCAGCCGAGCTCGCCCAGTTTCCTGCCCCCTTCCGTTCGCTGCCCTCGAGCGCCAGTGCCGGCACACTAGCGCGCGAAAACGTCAATGCGGGGGCTATGGAGCGTCGTCCCGAGTAGCTATATGATCGAAGTCCGCGCCGCGCCTCCGGCATCCCCCGGTGACAGACGCGAAGCGCGGAAACGGGAAGAAGGCTTAACCGGTTGCGTCCGACCGATATTCGTAACCCTGACTATTTCCACAAAGTCGTCGATTGTCAGTGGGCTTGCCCAGCGCATACCGCGGTGCCGGAATATATCCGCCTGATCGCCGCCCGCCGCTATGCCGACGCGTACATGCTCAATTGGGAGTCGAACGTGTTCCCGGGCATCCTCGGGCGGACCTGCGATCGCCCCTGCGAGCCGGCCTGCCGGCGCGGCCGGGTCGAGAAGGAACCGGTCGCAATCTGCCGGCTCAAGCGCGTTGCCGCCGACTACAAAGGCGACATCCAGGACCGCCTGCCCAGCGCACCGCTCAAGCGCAACGGCAAGCGGGTGGCACTCATCGGCGCAGGCCCCGCCTCGCTGACGGTCGCCAGGGACTTGGCGCCCGAGGGCTACGAGCTCGTGCTGTTCGATTCCGCTGGCCGTGCCGGCGGCATGATCCGCAGCCAAATCCCCAAGTTCCGCCTGCCCGAACAGGTAATCGACGAAGAGGTCGGCTACATCCTCGATCTCGGCGTGACGACCAAGCTCAACACCACCATCACCAGCATGAAAGCGCTGCTGGCCGCGCATTACGACGCGATTTTCGTCGGCTGCGGCGCTCCGCGCGGCCGCAATATCGATCTGCCTGGCCGCCATGCCGCTCCGGACCATATCCATCTAGGCCTCGATTGGCTGGCCAGCGTCGCCTTCGGCCATGTGACGAAAATCGGCGAGCGCGTGCTCGTCCTCGGCGGCGGCAACACGGCGATGGATTGCTGCCGCTCCGCCCGGCGGCTCGGCGGCAAGGACGTAAGCGTGGTCGTGCGCAGCGGCTTTGCCGAAATGAAAGCCTCGCCGTGGGAAAAAGAAGAAGCGATGGAAGAGGGTATTCCCATCCTGAACTTCCTCGTCCCGAAGGAATTCTGCATAGCCGGCACGACGCTCGAAGCCGTCCGCTTCGAAAAGGTCGAAGCCCACTATGACGCCAACGGGAAACGGCGCCTGGTCCCGACCGGCGAGCCCGAAATCGTGCTCCCGTGCGATGACGTGCTGATCGCCGTCGGCCAGGAAAATGCCTTTCCCTGGATCGAGCGCGACATCGGCATCACCTTCGACCGCTGGAACATGCCGATCCTCAATGAAACGACGATGCAATCCACGCATCCCAAGGTGTTCTTCGGCGGCGATGCCGCGTTCGGCGCCAAGAACATCATCTGGGCGGTCGCGCACGGCCATGAAGCGGCGATTTCCATCGACCTCCTCTGCCGCGGCGAAGACCTCACGGAAAGACCTTCGCCGCTCGTCAATCTCGTCAGCCAGAAGATGGGCATCCACGAGTGGAGCTACGACAACGTCGTTTCCGACGATCTCCGCTTCCGCGTGCCGCATCGCAAACACGAAGTCGCGCTCAGCAACATCGGCGTCGAGGTCGAACTCGGCTTTGACGAAGCAGCTGCCTTCGCCGAAGCCGAGCGCTGCTTCAACTGCGACGTTGAGACCGTCTTCACCGACCAGCTCTGCATTGAGTGCGACGCCTGCACCGACATCTGCCCAACCGATTGCATCACGTTCACCGCCAACGGCGAGGAGCCTGAGCTCAGAGGGCACCTGACGGCGCCGTCACACGATATCACCCAGTCCCTCTACGTCTCGGGTGACCTGAAAACCGGTCGCGTGATGGTGAAAGACGAAAATCTCTGCCTGCATTGCGGTCTCTGCGCCGAGCGCTGCCCGACCGGCGCGTGGGACATGCAACGCTTCCTGCTCCAGCCGGCGCTGGTCGGCCACGTCTGCTATCATCGGCCGGAATGGGCGCCTGCCTGATGCCCGGCGCGTCGCCGCCGCTCGAACGCTGCAACGACTTCGTCGTCAAATTCGCAAACGTCAACGGCTCGGGCTCCGCATCCACCAACCGGCTGTTCACCCGCGCCGTTCTCCGGATGGGGGTGCCGGCCACCCCGCGCAACGTCTTTCCCTCCAACCTCCAGGGCCTGCCCACCTGGTACGAGGTCCGCATCTCCGCCTCCAGCCATCTCGCGCGGCACGGCGACGTGCATCTTTTGGTCGCGATGAATCCCCAGACCTGGGACAAGGACGTCGCCGAGATCGCCCCAGGCGGCTACCTTCTCTACGACTCGACCCGTACCATTCCGGCGACGAAGTTCCCGAGCGACGTCGTCGTGCTCGGCGTGCCGTTCACCGCCCTCTGCAATCGCGAATACACCGATCAACGGCAACGCCAGCTCTTCAAGAACATCATGTATATCGGCGCGCTCTCGGCGCTGCTCGATCTCGATCTCGGCGAGCTCGAGAAACTTATCGCAGAGCAGTTCAAGGGCCGCGAGAAGCTGATCGCGGCCAACCTGCACGCCCTCAACCTCGGCCGTGCCGCCACGCTCGAAGCCATTGCCTGCCCGATCGGGCTCACCGTCCGCCGCGCCAATGCGGTCGGCGATCGCATCTTCATCGATGGCAACAGCGCCGCCGCACTCGGCGCCGTCTATGGCGGGGCAACCGTCGCCGCGTGGTACCCGATCACGCCGTCGACCTCGCTCGCCGAAGCCTTCCAGCGTTACTGCGCGCGTTACCGCACCGAGCCGGAAACCGGCCGCAGCCGCCATGCGATCGTCCAGGCCGAGGACGAGCTCGCCGCAATCGCGATGGTGGTCGGCGCCGCGTGGAACGGCGCGCGCGCCTTCACGGCAACCTCCGGTCCCGGCATCTCGCTCATGCAAGAGATCATCGGGCTTGCCTACTTTGCGGAAATTCCCGCCGTCCTGTTCGACGTCCAGCGCGCCGGCCCTTCCACCGGCATGCCAACCCGTACCCAGCAGGCGGACGTGCTCACCTGCGCCTACGCCTCGCACGGCGATACCCGCCACGTCCTTTTGTTCCCCGAAGATCCGCACGAGTGCTTCCTCTTCTCCGCCGCGGCCTTCGACCTCGCTGACCGGCTGCAGACGCCGGTGTTCGTGCTGCTCGACCTCGAGATCGGCATGAACGAGCGCCTCACCGCACCATTCGTCTGGGACGACCGGAAACGCATGGATCGCGGCAAGGTCATGACCGCAGAGGCGCTCGAAAGCGCTGCCGACTTTGGTCGCTACCGCGACGTCGAGGGCGATGGCATCGCCTGGCGCACCTACCCCGGCACGCACCCCACGCTCGGTTCCTTCTTCACCCGCGGCACCTCGAAGAACGACCATGCCCGCTATACCGAGGAAGGCGCTCTCTACGTCGACAACATGCAGCGCCTCCTGCGCAAATTCCGCACCGCCCGCGGCCTTGTCCCCGCCCCGCTCGTAGAGCTTGCCCCGCGCGCGGCGCCCACACGACGCGCGGCGATCTATTACGGCTCGACTAGCCCCGCGATGCGTGAGGCACGGGACGTTCTCGCCGAGGATGGCATCGCGCTCGATCTCATGCGCATCCGCGCCTACCCGTTCCCGGACGCGGTGATGGACTTCATCGCCGCGCACGAGCAGGTCTTCGTGGTCGAGCAGAACCGGGACGCGCAACTCAGAAGCCTGCTCATCAACGAAGGCGATATCAATCCGGCCAAGCTCTGCCGCATCCTGAGTTACGACGGAACACCGATCACCAGCCGCTTCATCGCCCGCGCGATCGCGGATCAGACCGGCGGCTCTGAAGTCGTCCCGCTGCGCAAGGCGACCCCATGACATTCGTCCCCAAGCCGAAGTTGCACCACCCCGAGCTGCCGCAGAACCGCCTCGGTCTCACGCGGCGCGATTACGAAGGTGCAGTCTCCACTCTCTGCGCCGGCTGCGGCCACGATTCGATCAGCGCGGCGATCATCCATGCGTGTTTCGAGCTCGATCTGCCACCGCATCGCATCGCCAAGCTCTCCGGAATCGGTTGTTCCTCCAAAACGCCGACCTATTTCGTCGGCCGCGCGCACGGCTTCAACAGCGTACACGGCCGCATGCCGGCGGTAGCTACCGGCGCCAATCTCGCCAACCGCGATCTCGTCTATATCGGCATATCCGGCGATGGCGATTCGGCCTCGATCGGTCTCGGCCAGTTCGCCCATGCGATGCGCCGGGACGTGAACATGGTCTATATCGTCGAGAACAACGGCGTCTACGGCCTGACGAAAGGACAGTTCTCGGCAACCGCGGACCTCGGCGCGAAAAGCAAGCGCGGCGTCGTCAATCACGAATCTTCGATCGATCTCGCGGCGATGGCTCTCGTTCTCGGCGCATCGTTCGTCGCCCGCAGCTTCTCGGGCGACAAGGCACAGCTCGTGCCGCTGATCAAGGCCGCCATTCTGCATCGCGGCGCCGCCTTCATCGACTGCATCTCGCCCTGCGTGGCCTTCAACAATCACCCCGGGTCAACCAAAAGCTACGATTACGTCCGTGAGCACAACGAAGCGGTCGATTCGCTCGATGTGATGCTCGGCCGCCAGGAGATCACCGCCGACTACGCGCCGGGAACCGTCGAAACCGTCGTGCTGCACGATGGCTCGACACTCCGCCTGAACAAGCTTTCTCCTGACTACAACCTCCACGACCGCATCGCCGCTCTCGCCCACATCCAGGATCGCGAACGCGCCGGCGAGATTGCAACCGGTCTCCTCTATGTCGGCCCCGAGTCGCAGGACCTGCACGAGAAGCTGAACACGGTCGAAGCGCCTCTCGCCGCCCTCTCGGACGCCGAGCTCTGCCCGGGTGAGGCAGCGCTCGACAAGCTCAACGCAACGCTACGCTAGTGTCCTGCCTCGTCGTTCGTTGCCCGTGGCAATGAACGCAAGGGGGTGAGCAGGCCACTAAAAACGAAGAGCTGGCCAACGTCGGGCGGAATGCCCGCTAAGGCCTGCCGTCTGTCGCTCCGTGTCACTCGAATCTGATCCCAGGCACTGGCCTCCGCAACCGCACACGGGCTATCAAGGCGCGATGGAAGAACGCAACCGTTGCGCATGACGACGCACGAAACTCTGTTGATGGCCGACACCATCGCCGATGCGTGCGCCGCCCTTGCTGACCGCGGAGCCGCCGGCGCGTTCCTCGCCGGTGGAACATGGGTCATGCGCGCACCGCTCAGGCACGAAACGCACGCTCCTTTCTACGTCGGCATCGGCCGCATCCCCGAACTGAACGTTATCGATATTGAGGAAAACCAGATTCGCATTGGCGCGTGTGTCACCCATGCCCAGTTGGCAGCGCGGCTTGCCAACGTCGCGCCGTGCAACGGCCTCACGACTGCTGCCCGCAGTGCGGCAAATCCGGCGATCCGGGAAATGGCAACAATCGGGGGCAACCTCTGGACATGGGATTTCCCGGCCGCCGATTTGCCGCCGGCCCTGCTTTGTCTCGACGCGGAACTCGAATTGCACACCCCTTCACGGCAGCAGCGCCTGCCCATCGAACACTTCCTCAAAGAACGACGGAACCTCGAGCCAGGCACGCTTCTCACGCAGGTGATCGTGCCGCGCCGCCCGGTTCGCACCGGCCACGCGCGACTGCCGCTGCGCAAGGCCGGCGACTACCCGGTCGTAATCGTCAGCATGGCCGCGATACTCGCGGCAAACCGCGTCGCCGACGATATCAGGGTCGCGGTGGGCTCGCTGGAAACCTCCCCGCTTCGTTGGCCGCAACTGGAACGCCAGCTCGTTGGCCGCCCGCTCGATCCACGGATCGCGCACGATCTGGCCGCAGCCGAAGCCACTTCCTTTGCCGCTCGCGACAGTGTCGAGGCTCCCGGATGGTATCGCCTGCAGGTCCTGCCGGCCCTCGTCCGCGGGGCGGCAGAGGCCGTACTCGCCGGGCAATGAAGCCGACGGACAGAACGATGCTCGAAAGAGGTGCGGCATGCCAACTCGCCTGGTGATCAACGGCGAACATCATATCTCGACGCGCCCTCCGATGACCCCACTCGTCGACGTGCTGCGTGACGAGTTGCTCCTCACCGGAACCAAGGTGGCATGCCGGGAAGGAGTCTGCGGCGCGTGCACCATCCACGTCGACGGCCGAGCGATGGTATCGTGCCTGCTCCCGGTTGGCACTGTCGCGGGACGTGAGATTTGCACGATCGAGTCGCTCGCGATCGGCGGTGAACTCTCGCCGCTTCAGAAGCTCATGCAGGAGCACGATGTGGTGCAATGCGGCATGTGCTTCCCCGGCATCCTGATGCAACTCACCAGTTTTTTCAGGGAGCATCCGAACGCCGACAGGAACCAGATCAAGGAAGCGCTTGTCGGCAACATCTGCCGCTGCACTGGATACGAACGACTGGTGGATGCGGCGGCAGCGTTCGCTGCGTGGAGCAAGTCATGAGGACTGCCGGCTCTCCGGACGTTGCCGCGGATCTGCCGCGACGCGATGCCCGCGACAAGCTCCTTGGCCGCACACGCTATACCGTGGATCGCAAGCTGCCGCGCATGCTGCACGCGGCAATTCGGCGCTCAGAGATTGCCTCTGCCCGCATTCTGCGAATCGACACCGCGCTCGCACGGCAAATGCCAGGCGTGCGCGCCATTGCGCTCGCCGAAGACGCGCCTGGGATGCACGGCATCGGTGTCGCCGATTACGCATCGTTTGCCTCCGACGTGATTCGCTTTCATGGCGAGGAGCTCGCGGCGGTAACGTCGCCTGGGAAGCGACCGTGGTCCGCGGCGACACGGAAGCGGCATTCGCACGCGACGATGTCGTGATCGTCGAAAGCTGTTTCCGGGTCGGCCGCCAGAACCACGTCTCGCTCGAGCCCCGCGCCGTCATCGCCTCCTATGAGGACGGCCGCTACCATATCGAGACGTCAACCCAGGGCCCCTGGACCGTCCGTGATGCGACGGCGCAACTGCTCGGCGTTCCTGCTTCTCGCGTCCGCGTAACGGTGCCGCCCGTGGGCGGTGGATTCGGCCAGAAATTCGATTGCACGCTCGAGCCGTACGCCGCGATCCTGGCGCAAAAATCCGGCCGCCCGGTGCGCCTCGTCTACACGCGGCAGGAAGAAATGCTGACCTGCCGCTGTCGCGAGAATGCCGAGATCAAGCTCCGCTCCGCCGTGACGCGGAGCGGCGACATTCTCGGCCGCGAAGCAGTGGTCCTGATGGACTGCGGTGCCTACGGCGGTGAGCAGATTTTTCTGACCACGATGACCGCACACACGCTTGGCGGAAATTATCGGCTCGGCGTGGTCAAGCTGGCCAGCCGCGCCATCTATACAAACACCCCTCCGAACGGCGCTTTTCGCGCCTGCAACGGCGTCTACAACACCTTCGCGCTGGAGCGACACACGGATGAAATCTGCCAGGCCATCGGAATGGACCCATTCGCGTTTCGACGTAAAAACGTCCTTCGGGATGGTGACGTCGGCGCAACTGGCCAAGTTTTCCAGGGCGATGTCCTCGGTCCGATGCTGGACACCATGGCGCGTATACGCAACGCTTCGCCTGCCAGGAAGCCGCTGGCAGGAAACCGGCTCTACGGCCGGGCCACCGTGGTGGGCACCTGGTTCATCTTCGTTGGCCCGGCAACGGCCACCATCAACCTGAACGCCGATGGCGGCGCAACGCTGATCACCGCGGGTGTGGAACTCGGCCAGGGTACAATGGTCCAGTCAGTCCCGCAGATCGTCGCGCACGAACTCGGCATCGACCTGCCGGTGTTCAGCGTGCACGATTGTGAGCTCGCCGTGGACGCCGAGACCGGCAAAGTCGATATCCTCGCCTACAGGGTCGTCCAGGATGTAGGCCGCGCAATCAACCCGCGCGCTATCCGCGGGCAGATCCAAGGCGGCGTCACGCAGGGCATCGGCTACGCGTTGCACGAAGAGCTGACGATCGGCGCCGCTGGGTGCATGCAGCAGAACACGCTCGGAGTTTATCGTGTCCCACTGGCGCAGGATACCATCCCGGTGGAGGCGGAACTCTACGAAGGCGCACCTTGGATCGGGCCACTCGGGGTGAAGGAAGCGGGTGAAATACCGATCATGTGTGCGCCCGCCGCGATCGCCTGCGCCGTCGCCAATGCAACAGGCTTGAGGGTCCAGGAGACACCTCTGACGCCACCGCGAGTGCTCGGCCTGATACTGGGTCGCGAGCCGGAACTGACCTTGCGGCATATCTCACCCGACTGGTGGGACAACGTTTTCAGACGACGAAACGCGTGACCCACCAGATCTCGCCACCTGCCTATCGCGACGCGAATCCACCATCGCACTTCGTGACGCGGTCACGCAGGCGCAAGCTGCACGTTGATACCGCCATCGACGAAAATGGTGGTCCCGGTGATGAACCGGCTCTGGCCGGTAAGAAGGAAGATGGCAAGCGCCGCCACCTCGTCGGGGGTACCAGCTCGGCGCAGCGGGTGCTGCACCGCGAGGCGCGCCCGTTCGGCCGCAGGGTCCGCAAATTGCGCTACGTATCGCTCAGCGAGCGGCGTCATGATCAGCGCGGGTGCAATCGCGACGGCCTGGATCCCATCACTACCCCATTCGAGAGCGAGCGAGCGGGTCAGCGCGATCAGCGCGGATTTGGCCGCGTTGTACGGAAATGCGCCAGCTTCTGTCCGTTCGGCATGAATGGACGCGATATTGATCACAATGCCTCGCTCCGCCTTCAAAGCAGCGTACGCCTCCTGCGCGATCGCCCATGCCGGATAGAAGTCGATGGCGAAGCAGCGCACGATGTCGGCTTCGCTCGACCCCAGCACGCCATGAAAGAAGTTTGTGCCCGCATTGTTCACGACACCATCGAGGCCACCCAGCGCCACGACAGCCGCGCGCACAAACGAGCGCGTCGCTTCGAGATCCGTAAGATCGAACGCACGGTAAAATCCGCGCCGCCCTGCGTCGCGCAGTACGCCTTCGAGCTCCCGGCCCGCGCTTTCTTCAAGCCCGCAAAGCGCTAGGTCCGCTCCCGCATGCGCTGCCTGCAACGCGATCGCGCGCCCGATACCGCTGCTCGCACCGGTGATCAGCACGCGCTTTCCGCGAAGAGCCTCGCTCATGTCGCTCCTTTCGCCTCCGCCCCACCTGACGCGCAACGTCGCCCCGGACCGGCTCGAGAACCTGCACGGAGCGCTCCTCGACGTCCGCGCGCCCGCCGCAACCGCAGCAGACTTGACGGCCGGAAACAAGCCATCGTACAATTGTACAAACCCGTTGCGTCGGTAAAAGGGGAGGGTACTCTATGCACGCATTGACGCCGCTCACGGCACTCGCCGCAATCTCGCTCGCGCTGCCCCTCTTCTTTGCGCAGCCGGCGGACGCTGCCAGTTGCACCGCAAAGCCGGTCACGCTCCGCTTCGCGAACTGGGCTTCTGCAGAAACCGCAACCGCGAACGAAGTGAACAAGGCGATTACCACCTTTGAGGCAGCCAATCCCTGCGTGCACATCTCGAGCATCGCCATCCCTTACAACAACGTCGTCACGCAGCTCACGGTGATGACCGTCGGGCACAACACGCCGGACGTGATGCAGCTCTCGAGCGGGATGCCGGATCTGCTGGCCGCACAAGGCGCACTCGCAGATCTCTCCCACTACGCCAGCAAGGAATTCCTCGCAGACAATTATCCCGCGATGCTCGAGGATGGCCAGTTCAAAGGCAAACAGGTCGCGCTGCCCTTTGCTCTCACCCCGCACGGCTTCTGGTTCAACAAAGCATTGATGACCAAGGCGGGCCTCGATCCGAATGACCCGCCGAAGACAATTACCGCGCTCGACCACGACATGGCAGTGGTCAAGGCCAAGCTGCCAGGTATCTTTCCCTTCGGAATCATGGACGACAAGGCACCCTACACAGTCGTCGTGATGTGGCCGTGGCTTCAGGCCTACTGCAAGGTCGTCCCGATGAGCGACCAGCGGCTGGGCTGGACCCAGCCGTGCGTCGAGCAGGCGTTTTCCTGGTTCGCGATGCTGGCAACAAAAGGCTACACGCCGATCGGTAACGACATCAAGGATAACCGCCAGCTCTTCGCAACCGGCAAGATGGTCTTCAAGATCGATGGTCCCTATCTCCGCGGGATCATCTCTTCGATCAGCCCGCAAGATGCTCCCGACCAGGCGTTCGCGGCAACCTTCGGTACAGCCTCGGTCCCGGCCGGACCCGCCGGCCCTTCCCGCACCGCGATCGATATCCACCTGATCGCCATGAGCGCGCACAGCGCACACCCCGAGGACGCCTGGAAATTTCTCCACTTCATGATCGCAAGCCCCGCCTCCGTGAAGGACTTCCTCATTCCGCAGGGAACCATTCCGCCCCTCAAAAGCTCGCAGAAGGCGTTCGCGAGCATGCTCGACCAGCCATATCAGCAAGTGTGGATCAACGACATCATTCCGTCGGCGCAGCCGATCCCCTATAATCCGAAGTGGTATCACGCTTCGAACTTCATCATCGATGCACTGCAGGCGATCATGAACGGCAGCCCCGTGAAGCCCACCCTCGCGCGGCTCGAAACAAACCTCAAAGAGGTATATCCGGACTTCAAACCCTGACCCGCCCGCATTCCTCTTTCCCTCCCCCTTGTGG
>JBOHMN010000266.1:0-1844 GCA_050730175.1 Acetobacteraceae bacterium
TGGAAATCAGCATGCCGACGCTGTCTATTCGGCGGGAAGGCAAGACTGGTAGGCGCGCCATCGCGAGCGCCTACTGGACCTGCGAGGTCAAAGACCCCCGACATGCATGTAACCTCCACGCGCGAGAACCGGGAGACCCTACCCGTGCCCGAGCCGAAGTTGGGAGTGGGCCGGTTGAGGAAGGTGATGAGCCATAATCTCGATATGAACGCGGGTAGGGAGTCGGACGGTTGCATAATACCTGCGAAATGCCCGAACCAAGGTGGAAGACACTCCCCGGCGGAGGGCATGGAGGAGCGGATGAAAGAGCTGTACGATGAAGGCCGACCGAGCCACGCCGACCCCGAGTCATGCGTGGCCAGTCGTAAGGCTGGACGCGAAGCGTTGACAGGGGCACATGTAGCCGGAGTATCGAGCCGCGAAATGCCTGGCAATCAGGATGCCGACGCTGTTTATTCGGCGGGAAGGCAACACTGGAGGGCGCGCCATCGCGGGTTAGGCGATCGGATCGAATCGCTGTTGCGCCGTGGGCGGAGGTTCTCTGCCCGGCCATCGCTCGCAGGTCTCGGTGTGAGCGCATTGCTGCTTGCCGCACTGCTGGGCGTGGGCGGCCTGGTTCCAGGCTGGATCGCAATCGCGCAGACGAAGGCGACACCGCCGACTTCCTTCGAGGTGGCTTCAATCAGACCGGCCAACCCCAGCCAGCGGCTCCGGGGATTCTACCCGAGGCCAGGCCGGTTCTGGGCGATAAACCTTCCGGTGAAGGTGCTGATCGATGAAGCCTATCACCTTGATCCGGTGCAGCTAGAGGGCCTGCCGTCCTGGGCCGGATCGCGGCCATACACGATCCAGGCCGTAATGCCGCCTGATATGCCTCGCCTCCCGCCGCGCCAGATATCCCAATTGCAGGACCAGATGTTGCGGTCGCTCCTCGGTGACCGCTTCAAGCTGAAGGTGCATTATGCTACGAAGATCCTGCCAGTCTACAACCTCGTCGTCGCCAAGGGCGGACTGAAGATGAAGTCCGAACCGGCAGCGGAGTACATCAAGGGTCAACACTCGCGGACAACGTTGTTGGCTGGGCGCTACTGGACCATGGGGAGCTCCAGCAGCCGGATTGCGGAGTTTTTGACGTCAATTGTTGGGCGAACGGTGATCGACAAAACCGGCCTGACGGGCCGCTATGACTTCAATCTGACCTGGACGCCTTGGCGGATTGAGGCAAAGGGGATGGCTGGCAGTCCGGGATTCGGCGGAAATGGAGGGAACGAGGCGGGAATGGCGCCTGCGCCTGATTCCTCTAACCTTTCGATCTTCACTGCGATTCAGCAGCAGTTGGGGTTGAGGCTAAAGCCCGCCAAGGGACCGGTGAAGGTATTAGTGGTCGATCATGTCGAGCCGCCGACGCCGAATTAGCGCCGGAGTGCCGCGGAAATCGAGAAAAGTTGTTCATCATCTGATATCCCTCCCGCGATGTTTTAACCCCTTAACTGCTTCCGCTGCGAGACGGTGTTCCCACGCAGCCATCATTGAAAGGCTTCGGCGACAACACACCGGGAATTTGGAGGCGCGGGAAATGGGGCAGAGCGGACTGGCCGCCCTGCCCGGAGGTTCAATTTGCGGTGGGCTTTTTTCTGCGGTCCGCTTTCGTGCGCGCCGATCAAACGTGGCCCATAAGCCGCTTCCGAAACTTCTAACCGCTTCGGCTTGAGTGCGCGACCTCAGTCTCCGGCACAGGGAGCGGCTCTGCCGCCTGGCTTGCGGAACGCCTCTGGCTTTCCGGACTGGAAATCGTCCTTGTAATGTCCCTGCTGGGAGCGAAGGCTGAGCCTGCGCGCCCGGCA
>JBOHMN010000267.1:0-1548 GCA_050730175.1 Acetobacteraceae bacterium
ACGCCGCCCTGCCTGCGCCGGCGCAGGCAGGGCGGCGTGGAAGCGGCTGGTGGAGCCAGCGAGGTTCCGAGTCCCATCTCCTCGGGATCTTTGCTCAGGAGCGACCGAGGTCCTTCTTGAGATCCTCCTTAACGTCGCCGTAGGCCTTGTGGGCCTTGCCTCCGGCCTTCTCAGCCGTGCCCTCATTGGCTGTACCGGGTTGCCCGGTCTTTTGGCCGAACGTCTCCTTCGCCTTACCCTTTGCCTCTTCGATACGACCTTCGAGCTGATCCTTGTTCATGAGTGCTCCGTGCCCATCGCTGAGCTTTGAGAAACATACCGTGCCGGGAAACCGTCCCCGGCAGACCTGTGGCAAGTATGCGGCCCGAGCGCATTCCGGCGAGCGAAGCGCTCAGACCTCCGGCTGTAGGAGCCTCCCGACCGCGCGGTCGGTCGCGGCCGCGCGGCCTTCAAGCCTGCCGACAGCAGGGCCATGGCCGGTAGGTCGTCTCGGAGCTCACCGACAGGCGCTCAAGCGATCGGCGCGGCCCCGCCCCGGTAGGGGCGGCTGCTATGTTCTGCATGTGGAGCCGGGCCACTGACGGGCGACTCACCTCAGTGCGGCCCGAAACATCGACGCTGCGGCGGCGATGATCGAAGGCACCCGAAGGAGCCTGCCATGCTGTACTACACTGTCGTCTTCCTGATCATCGCACTGATTGCCGGAGTGCTTGGCTTCAGCGGTATCGCCGGGGCGGCGGTCGGAATCGCGAAGATACTGTTCTTCGTGTTCCTGATCCTGTTCGTCCTGGCGCTGATCTTCGGTCGGCGACCGCGGGCCAGGGACATGTAGGGCGCCGCAGTCGAATCCGGGCGGCTCTAGCCCGGAAGCGGGCTAAAGCGCCGCGAGGTCCAATGTCACGCTGACGGGGCAGTGATCGCTGCCGATGACGTCGGGATGAATTTGGGCCGCCTTGACCGCCGACTTCAACGTGTCGGAGACCAGGATGTAATCGATCCGCCACCCGATGTTGCGAGCGCGTGCCTTGGCGAAGGGGCTCCACCAGGTGTAGTGCCCGTTGCCCTGCTCGAACAGGCGCAGCGTGTCGATGAAGCCGGCGTCAAGCATATTCTGGAAACCGTGGCGCTCCTCGTCGGTGAAGCCCTTCTTGCCGCGGTTGCTGCGGGGGTTGGCAAGATCGAGCTCGGTGTGGGCGACATTCAGATCGCCGCAGAACACCACCGGCTTCGCCGCTTCGAGCTGACGGCAGTAGGCGAGGAAGGCCGGGTCCCAATGCTTGAAGCGCAGCGCCAGACGACTCAGATCATCCTTGGCGTTCGGGGTATAGACCGTCACCACATAGCAGTGCGCCAGCTCCGCCGTGATCACGCGGCCCTCCTCGGACGCATCCCGCTGCAGCTCGTCCGCGAAGCTGAAACGCCGAGAGAATTCCTCCGGAAAGCCGTTGATGACCCGCACCGGCTCCTGCGCGCAGAAGATCGCGGTTCCGGAGTAGCCTTTGCGCACCGCCGAGTTCCAGTATTCATGGTAGCCGGTCAGATCGATCT
>JBOHMN010000268.1:0-2817 GCA_050730175.1 Acetobacteraceae bacterium
GAACCTCGGCATCGTGGTGGCTGCGCTAGGTGCCGGCTTCGCGTTCGCGGCCATGCAACGCCCGACGCTGGCCGGGCTGGCGCTGATTGCGGGCCTATACCACATGCTCAACCACTCGACGTATAAGACGTTACTGTTCATCGGCGCGGGCGGCATCGGCAACTCAGTCGACCATGACGATCTGAACCGGCTCGGTGGCCTGCTGAGGCGGGTGCCGCTGTTCGGCACGATGTTCGTGCTCGGGTGTTTCGCGATCGCGGCGCTGCCGCCCTTCAACGGCTTCGTTAGTGAGTGGCTGACGTTGCAATCGCTGTTGCGTGTGGTCGAAGTCAACCCTGTCCCCGTACGCATTGTATTTGCGCTCTGCGGCGCCTTGCTGGCATTGACCGCCGGCCTGGCTGTCACGTGCTTTGCGATGCTCGCGTCCACCACGGTGCTCGGTCTGCCGCGTTCGCGCGAAGCATCGGCCTTGTCACGCATGCCCGCGAGCGTGACCGCACCGATGACGGTCTTGGCGATCGCCTGCCTCGGATTGGGCGTGTGGGCGACGGGGGTGATCCCGGTGCTGGGGCGCATTACCGCGCCGCTGACCGGGGCGGATCCCACCAACGCCCTGGTGCCGGCCTTCTTCGGCAACGGCAGCGGGCTTGCCGCCGGGGTCGTGCACGATCTTAGCCAGCTCGGCGCGCAGCTCGGACGCGGCCTGGTGCCGTTGCGCGGCCTGGTGGTGCTGCATTCGGACGGCGCCCATGCGCCGGTCGTGTATGCGATGTCCACGGCGCTGACCTTCGTGGTGCTCGTGTTCATGCTGCTGGTCGTGTGGGTCGTAGCGCGCGGCGTGCGCCGCCATCGCCGGGTCTCGCGGCGCCTGCCGTGGAACGGCGGAATCGTACAGCTGCGGCCCGAAATGACCTATACCGCGACCGTCTTCGCGGCGCCGGTGCGGGTGTTGTTCCATGCGGTGTTCGATCCGCAAGTCGCGCGGCAAGAGGAACGTCAGGGCGCCTTCCTCACCGCCCGCGCGCATCATGAAGTCCGCGTGCAGGTCGTGGATCGCTTGTTCATCCGCCCGGTCGTGGAAGCTGCACTCCGTGTTGCCACTCGCCTTGCCAAGCTTCACCAAGGCAGGGTGACCACCTACGCGGCTTACGTGCTTGCCGCTTTGGCCATCGTGATGCTCGTCGTCAGGATTCTCTATCTCCCATGAACGATATTGCCTGGGCTTTTCTGGCTCTCGCGTTCGCGCTTGGCGTATCGCTTGCTCCCGCCTCGAAATGGCGCGCGGCGGGATTCCTGGCCGGCAGTTGGGCCGCCGCGTTGCTGGTGCTGATCGGAAGCATCGGCGCGATTGCCGACGGTGTAACACAAGCCGCGATGCCCGGCGATCTGGCTATCCTGTCCGGGTTCGGCTTCGCGCTCGATCCGCTGCGCGCGTACTTCCTGTTGATCTCCGCTGCGGTATACGCATGTTCGGCTCCGTTTCTCGTGCGCGACACCCTGCACCGGTTGCCGCAGCGTGCCCGGTTGGTGCTGGTCTGCGCCACGGTGTTGTTCGCGGCCATGCTCACGGTGCTGCTGGCCGCAGGGATCGTGAGCCTGCTGTTCGGGTGGGAAATCATGTCGCTCGCGCTCGCCATGCTGGTATTTCTGGGGCGCGCCACCCGGATCGAAATGCGTGCTGGCTTGCTGACATTGGCCTTTTCGGAGGCAGGCGCCCTGTCGGCCCTCGCCGGATTGCTGATCTTGGCGGCGGCGGCCGGAACGACCTCGCTGGCCGGCATCGGCGCGGCGGCGCCACGGTTTGCTCCGGGCGTGGCTTGGGCGGGCTTCCTGTTGACGTTCTTCGGTTTCGGTGTCAAGACCGGCATCGTGCCGGTGAACGCCTGGATGAGCGACGGCTATGCGGCCGCGCCGCGCGGCGTGCTGGCGATTTTCTCCGGCGCCACGCTGAATCTCGGCGTCTTCACCCTGTGGATCGTCGACGGCCCGCTCGCTAGCCACATGTTGTGGCTGGCGCTCGTGGTCCTCGTGGTCGGTTCGCTGACCGCCGTGCTTGGGATCATGTATGCGCTGGCGGACAGCAACATGACCCGGCTCCTGACCCACAGCTCGATCGAGAACCTCGGCATCGTGGTGGCTGCGCTAGGTGCCGGCTTCGCGTTCGCGGCCATGCAACGCCCGACGCTGGCCGGGCTGGCGCTGATCGCGGGCCTATACCACATGCTCAACCACTCGACGTACAAGACGTTGCTGTTCATCGGCGCGGGCGGCATCGGCAACTCAGTCGACCATGACGATCTGAACCGCCTGGGTGGCCTGCTGAGACGGGTGCCGCTGTTCGGCACGATGTTCGTGCTCGGGTGTTTCGCGATTGCGGCGCTGCCGCCTTTCAACGGCTTCGTCAGCGAGTGGCTGACGTTGCAATCGCTGTTGCGCGTGGTCGAAGTCAGTCCTGTCCCCGTACGCATTGTATTTGCGGTCTGCGGCGCTTTGCTGGCCTTGACCGCCGGCCTGGCCGTCACCTGTTTTGCGATGCTCGCGTCCACCACGGTGCTCGGTCTGCCGCGCTCGCGCGAAGCATCGGCCTTGTCGCGTATGCCCGCGAGCGTGACCGCGCCGATGACGGTCTTGGCGATCGCCTGCCTGGGATTGGGCGTGTGGGCGACGGGCGTGATCCCGGTGCTGGGGCGCATTTCCGCGCCGCTCATCGGCACGGACGCCACCGACGCCCTGGTGCCGGCCTTCTTCGGCAACGGCAGCGGCCTTGCCGCCGGCGTCGTGCACGACCTGAGCCAGCTCGGCGCCCAGCTCGGACGC
>JBOHMN010000269.1:0-4977 GCA_050730175.1 Acetobacteraceae bacterium
GACTGAACGCGCTCCGTGTTTTGTTTTCTCGAGCAATCTCATCACCCTGACCGGCATCTGGCGATGCCGGTCAGGGTGATATTGCTCCAGCCAGGGTGATATTGCTCTAGTTTGCCACCGGCTTCGCCGACCCACGCGGATGAAACCGTCGCCCTGTTTCTTGTTAGGCTGGAAGAAAGGTGCCGGGCCGTTTGCTGCACGTGTTGAAGCGGCATGGCAAGGTGAAACCGATCCAGAACAGGCGAGACAGAATTCCCGCCGGGTTCCGTCACGAGATCGTCGAGGCCATCCTCACCGTCGGTCGGCACAGCCAAGAGGGTAGTCCTGCGGGCGGCCGCTACGCCTTGAAGGTCTCGATGCCGTTGACCCAGGTGCCGCAGCAGCAGAGCCGGGTCAATCCGGTGGCGTCCAGTTCGCGCGGATCGCGGTCGAGCAAGGCGAAGTCGGCGTAAGCGCCGCGGACGATCCGGCCGAGGATGGAGCCGGTCCCGCAACGCCGGGCGGGCTCGCAGGTGAGAGCGGCCAGGGCGCGCCGGAGGTCGAGCGGTGGCCCGTCGACGCCGCGCGCCGTCCGTAGCATCAAAAGCGGCGGCGATGATCCAAAGACGGCGTCCAGGCCAAGCGAGACGGGAATGTCCGGCGGGATCGGATGCGAGGTCGCCGGCGCCGCTATGCCCGGCGCGTCGATGGCCAGGCCGAGCGACAGGCCTCTCTCGTGCAGTGTCGCCGTTTGCGCCGGTTCGGGCAGGACCCGGGTCTCGATCCCGCTCCGCGGGTCCGCTGCGATGCCCGCCTGCGCCATGACGTCGAGCGCAACCTGTACTTCGACCCGGTCGGCCGCGTGCAGCGTGACCTGCCAGCCGGCTTCGCGCGCCGCTCGCAGCCGGGTGGCGAGCACCGCCAAGCCGTCCCCCGGCGGCGCAAGCCAGCCCGAGACCGCGTCCAGCCGCAGCATGTCATTCCCCGCGCCGGGCACGACGCCGCGCGCGTGCCATTCCGGCAGCAATCCGATATCCAGCATGCCGCGCAGCCTGAGTGGAGGGGCGTCCGCGGCCACGCCACGCAGCAGCTCGAGGTCGCCCGCTCCCGTCAGCAGGCCGAGACCGCAGACGGAGAGAGAGGTCGTTCCGCCCGCCGCGGCTTGCCTCAGCATGCGCGCGAAGCGCCGCCCGAATGGCGCCGCGGAGATGCCGAGACGGGCCGTGATCCGCGGCAATAAAGAGGAGATGTGCGCTGCCAGCTGTGCCGCTGCGGCGTTGCCGGCCAGGATCGCGCCTGCCGCGTCAATGCAGAGCGCCGGATGCGAAGGGGCCGCCATCGTCAGCGCCGCGGCGGGCGGGGGCCGCGCCGGCCCGCGCAGCACGATCCATTCGCCGCTTGCCGCCGCACGTGCCGCCGCTACCACTGCGGCACAGGCGGCTTCGGCCGGCGCATCCTCCGGCAGGTCCACCCGCTCGCACAGCAGGTCGAGATTCATGTGCCAGTGCGCGTTGATGAAGCCGGGCAACAGCGTGCGGCCGTCGAGATCGATCATCCGCGTCGGACGGCCGCGGCAGGCCAGCACGTCTTCGGCTCGACCCACCGCCTGAATGCGACCGGCGCGCACCGCGACCGCGTCGGCCGGGCCGGATGAATCCGCCATCGTCACAATCGGCCCGCCCTGCAGGATGACATCCGCCGGGCCAACGAGATCCTCTTGCGCGGTGGGATCGAGCGGCGGGACGCGTTCGGGCGCCACTGTCTCGGCGACGAATTGCCGGCCGCGCGCTGCCGGCGCCAGCGCGGCCGTGAAAGGCATCGCTCCGGATCTGCAGACTATGCACATGGCGCGGTACCGCAGTTGCGCAGCGGCTTGCCGGTCGCCGGCATGTGCTCGATTCGCGCGTCGGTCACCGCCGTGCGGGCGAGGCTCAGCACGGGGTCGCGCTCCAGCACCGCGCGATCAATGTGCGTCGGCAGCGATAGTCCATTTCTTCAGCTCGGCGCGGGCAACGGTGCGCACATGCACTTCGTCCGGCCCGGCGATGCAGCCCAGGGCGCGGCCCCAGGTCCGCCGCCGGGCGAGCGGCGGGTCCTCGGTCAGTCCGGCGCCCCCGAATAGCTGGATGGCGCGGTCCAGCACCTGCGTCAACATCCGCGCGGCAACCACCTTGGTCGCCGACGCATCGCCACGTGCCACCTGGTTGCCGGCCTTGTCCATCAACGAGGCGGCATGCAGGGTCCGCAGGCGAGCCTGGTCAATCTCGAGGTGCTGCCCGGCAATCCAGTGTTGGATGTTGGCAAAGTCGGACAGCGTGCCGCCGAAGGCGTGGCGAGACTTTGCGCGCGCCACCTGCAGCACCAGCGCCGGCCCGAGCTGCCCGATCGTGCGCATGCAGTGATGGATGCGCCCGGGGCCGAGCCGCGCTTTGCGCTTCAGCGGCTCCGGCACCGCGAGCGCAAGGCACCCCTGTTGCGCCGCCGCCTGCCAGTCGGCGTCCCGCGGTGCGACATGCGGCGTCATGAAATGGCCGAGGCGGGCGCGGAGTTCCTCCAGCTCTGGAGAATAGGCGAAATCCATAGTGTCAGGCTCTCCGAGGTGCGGCGTTGTACGGGACGGCGCGGATGGCCTCGGCGGCGCGCCGGGCGAAGATCGGCGCGAGTTCGCCGACAGCAGCGGCATTCTCCGCCACAGCGCTGCCGGCGCGGGCGCGGGCGGCGATGCCTTCAAGGATCACCGCGAAGCGGAACAGCGCAAAGATCGTGTGGAACGGGGCGACTTCATGCGACGCCCGGGTGCGGCGGCTGGCGAAGTAGTGCGCCAGGTACGTCTCGTGTGACGGGATACCCAGCGCGTCGTGATCGAGTCCCTTGATCCCGCCATATTCCTCGGGTGTCGTGAGCCAGCCG
The DNA here is from genome assembly GCA_050730175.1 of Acetobacteraceae bacterium. Taxonomy (GTDB): domain Bacteria; phylum Pseudomonadota; class Alphaproteobacteria; order Acetobacterales; family Acetobacteraceae; genus JAKAWQ01. The sequence continues at coordinate 2,890 of JBOHMN010000269.1, forward strand.
AGCGCGCTGAACGCGACATCGGCGAGCGGCTGGCCGAGCGTGCTGAGCTCCCAATCCAGCACGCCGATCACGTGCGGCTCTGTCGGGTGAAACATCAGGTTGCCGACGCGAAAGTCGCCGTGGCAGATGCGCGCCGGCTCCGCCGGCGGCAGATGCTCCGGCAGCCAGGCAATCACCGCCTCGAGGTCGGGCAGGTCGCGCCAGCGCGCGAGCCGGTATTGCGTCGTCCAGCGGCGGATCTGGCGCTCGAAGTAGTTACCCGGCCGGCTGAAATCGGCCAGCCCGATCGCGGCGGGATCGACGTCGTGAAGCCGCGCCAGCGACTCGGCCATGGAGAGATACATCGCGTGGCGCTCGGCGGGTGCCACGGCGGGCAGCGCGGCGTTGTGGAAGACGCGCCCATCGAGTTGGCGCATCAAATAGAATGGCGTGCCGATTACGCTCACGTCCGCGCAGAACAGCACGGGCTCAGGCACCGGCACGTCGGTCGTGGCGAGGGAGGAGATCACGCGGTACTCCCGGTCGACGGCGTGGGCCGAGGGCAGCACGGTGCCGGCGGGCTTCTTGCGCAGCACGAGCCGCGTCGCGCCCAATGTCACGAAAAAGGTGGGGTTGGACTGGCCGCCGGCGATACGTTGCAAAGCAAAGCCGCCGCCGCTGTCGGGCAGGTGCGCGCGCAGAAACCGCTCCAGGGCTGCCGGATCGAATCCTGGTCCACGCGGATTACCCCGGCCGTCCTGTCTGGTAGGGTGCGGTGCTGCGTCCACCGACCTCCCTCCGGTTCTGGATGATCGCTTCGGGCGGATTGTCCGACAGACCGACTATCGTATAGCCTCGCCGCTGCAGCAACGCCGGTCTCACGCAGCCGCGTCACGGCGGAGGAACGACGGATGCGGGCATGGATGGTGGAAAATCTCACGGCCGAGGGCCGAATGGCGCTGCGCGACGTTCCGACGCCGCAGCCCGCGGGTGATGCATGTCTCCTGCGGGTGGAGGCGGCTGGGGTGAATTTCCTCGATACGCTGATGATCCGCGGCCAATACCAAGTGAAACCGAAGCTTCCCTTCACGCCGGGAATCGAGGTGGTCGGCAGCGTCATCGCGCTTGGGTCCGACAGTCCCTACACCGCGGGCGAGCGCGTTTGTGCGATGATCGACCACGGCGGCTATGCCGAGCAGGTCGTGGTGCCCAGGCTCGGCTCCGAGCGCGTGCCGCAGGGGATGAGCGTGTGCGACGCAGCCGGACTGCCCGTGATCTACCCCACAGCCTATCTCGCCCTGCGCCAACGCGCGGCGCTGCGTCCGGGCGAGACGGTGCTCGTACATGCCGGGGCGGGGGGTGTCGGCTCCGCCGCGATTCAGCTTGCGAAGCACTGGGGGGCACGGGTGATTGCAACCGCCGGCGGCACTGCGAAGCTCGATCTGTGCCGCACGCTCGGCGCCGACCTGGCGATCAACTACCGGACGGAGCCGCTGGCCGATGCCGTCCGCAGCGCGACCAACGGCCGCGGGGTAGACGTGGTGATCGACCCGGTGGGGGGCGCGGTGACGCGCGAGAGCCTGCGCTGCCTCGCCTGGGGTGGGCGGCTGGTGATCGTGGGCTTCGCGGGGGGCACCATTGCGGAGCTTGCGGCCAATCGCCTGTTGCTCAAGAACGCCGCCGCCCTCGGCGTGCATTGGGGCCCCTATCGCGCGCACCACCCGGCGATGGTAGCCGAGATGTTCCACGAGATTTTCGCGCTGCACCGTGCCGGCGTGATCCGGCCACTGGTGCGCGACATCTTCCCGCTCGAGCAGGCGGAGCAGGCGCTGGCGGCGCTCGCGTCGCGGGCGACGGTGGGCAAGGTGGTCCTGCTGCCCGCAAGGGAAAGCGCCGCGTGATCGGCCTCGACCAGCTTCGCGCGCGGTGCAGCATGCGAATCGGCTGCCGCGCCGCCGTCGCGCGGCTGTTTGGCCACGATCCCACCCGCTTGGCGTGCAGGGACTGGCGCTTCACCGCGCCGGTATTTCCCGGCGACAGTATCCGGGCCGGGTTCCGGGGCTCCGGCGGGGGATCGCGGATCCTGGGCGGCGTCGCCGGGCAGATTGT
>JBOHMN010000270.1:0-3117 GCA_050730175.1 Acetobacteraceae bacterium
TCGCCTTCTCGCTCAACCACTTCCAGAATCACGCTGTCCAACTTGAGTCAGGCGGCCCGTGCGGATGGTTCGCCCGTCTGTTTCCAGTTCCAAGGGGGCAGTTCGTGCAGGCGGCTTTGCGATCTTAGCGCGATGCGGGCAAAGACGTCGGCGAGCCAGACAAACGGGTGAATATCGTTGCGGCACGCGATGTGAAGTGGATCCGTCGGGTGGGGCTAAATCTTTAACTCCTGATCAGCCAATCACGGAATCACGTATGTCACTCCACAGCGCGTGTGTGACGATGCCTGCCTTAACGCAGATGAACTCATTTTCTATCTTGAAGTTTTTCCAAATTCTGCACGGGGGAATGTACGAAATTGACAGAACACTTCCATCTCTCTGCCCTGGATTATTTACCTTGTAGGGAATTTTGGCCACCAAATCGTGTGAACGAAGTATCGCTTTCATCACCCATCCAGGGCCAAGCGAATATTTCGTCAGGCCGGACGCTCCTCGAAACACATGCAGGAGGGCAAGCTCCATGGTGGAACTGTTGACCGCGACATGATACTCGCAGCCGCCGTAGTTATCGCTTACAACATAGCCACCGATCGCCAGCGTGTCTGGCACCAGAACGGCGAAGGACACGCTGGACTCGACAGCGGGTATAAACCAGTAGTTCCGCCTTCCCTCGCCGGTAAACGTCAGCGTATCGCCATGCCACCCGGCATGACCGCAGCGGGCATCGTCCGCGGCATTACCCAGGGTAACCGGAGAGTGGCCCCGCGACATACCAGGCTTTACACTCGATAACGTCGATTGAACGTCGTCATATGTCTGCCGTTCGATCGTCATCTGGTAATCAGCGTTGTACTGTTTGACATCACGCGTTACACTCTCCTTTCTCGTTGGCAACCACGTGCTAAGTCTATCCCCCCTTTTTGGCAGCATACCTTACCTCCCGTCGGCGACCGTCGGTCCCCAGTCACACGCTGGCAGTCTGAAACTACATATCTTGGATTCCCGGCTGCTGACCCGCAAGCGCGATCTTAATGACCGGACTGGACGATGCGGCGACGGCCTTCGCTGCCGGCTCCGCCACGGCACGCGGGTCGGGTTGACCCTTCGTTTCAGTGCGGCCGTCCCCTTGAACTTCCGCCGCGTCCAGAATTTGACCGCCGCCAATCTGAGCGGCATCCCCTCGCGCATTACTGCCAGGCTCGAATGCATCAGGATACCGCAAACCGTGTGCGTGTGAGGCCGGCCTGGCTTGCCGCCTCCGGACCTGACGTTGTTGGTAATGCCGATGGCCCGCGGGGCCCCTCTTTGATACGAGAATTCTGTCGTATCGTGGAGCATGAAGACCGGCCCGTCAGCGACCGCGAGCCGCTCTTGGGTCGAGCGAAAGTGGCCCGCCAGTATCTCCGCCTCGGTCACCCGCCCGTTGGAGAAAAACCGATAGGCGGCCTTGGTGTTCGCCCACTCCTGGCAGGCCAGCAGAATGCTCTCCCCCACCGCGCCTCCAACCTGCGCCAGCAGCTTGTCCAGACGTTCGTCGGCAAGGCTACACCCAGCCAGTTCACGATCAATCCATGCGCTCTCCGCCCCATCCATCGCCCAGCTCCCGAATCGGAGCCAGGGAAGGAATCACACACGATTCGCGCCTGGCAATACCTAACGCTCCCAGCGCCAGGAATTGTGGGTAGCCGAAAGCCTCGGCGGATGGATACACCTTATCCGGGGCCGCCCGTCGATCTCCGTAAGGCAGCAAACGGGCAATCGGAATGAATGGCCGCTTTCGGGACGGCTCACTTTGCCCGGGAACGGCGAGGATGGGCGCGGAGCAGCCGAGCGCGGTGCTCTCACCCGAGCGGCCGCCTGTTCCGTGAGCAGGCGTTCGCACGCAAGGTGCCGAACGACCGGGATTGGTCGATTTGTGCTGGTGCGGAGGTTGGTACCAAGCGTGTGATTTTCACCACTGGTCGCCGCTTCGGGCGAAGCTGAGGCGCCCGTGCATCATCGGGATGCAGCGCCCGCCGATCTCGGCCCGCTCCACTTTTCCCTGCCGCTTGACCGCAAATGCCGAAAGCCGGCTTGACCGGCCCATGTCCTCGCCCTGGCTGATCTCGAGCCGAAGCTCCGCATCGCGCTCGGGGAGCCGCTCGGCGATCAGCGCCACCAGCGCAACATTCGCACTGCCGGTCGCCGGATCTTCGTACGCTCCGGCGCCACCTTCGACAAATACGCGCGCCGCGAGGTTCGTCCCGTTGCGGACAAAGAGATGAATCGCATCAGTGCCGGCGCCGGCAACCTGCTGCGCAAAGGCCGCCTGCGGTCGGCACCGCGCGAGTGCCGCGCGGTCCTTCAGTGCGACGAACAGGAACGGCAACCCGACCGAGGCAACCACCGGAAAGCCGTCCTCCATCCTGAAATCGCCCGGCGTGAGCCCGAGGCATTCGGCAACGACCCCGGCCGGCACGCTCTTTCCGATGGCGAGCGATTGCGGCGCCTGGAGAGTGGCGCCCGTGACGGCGCCGTCCTCGCGTTCGATCGAGATGGGAACAAGGCCGACCTTCTCCTCGAACCGGAATTGTTCCCCGAGCGGACGACCGAACAACCGGCCAAGCCCGGCCACCACGAACGCGGTGCCGACGTTCGGATGTCCGGCAAAAGGCAGCTCGCGCGTCGGCGTGAAGATGCGCACCCGGGCCACCGCCCTTTGATCCGTTGGCGGCAGGACAAAGGTCGTTTCGGAATAATTGAACTCGGTCGCGATCGCCTGCATCTCGCGATCGCCAAGTCCGCGCGCGTCCGGAATGACCGCCAGCGGATTGCCGCCGAAGGCGCGCTCGGTGAAGACATCGAGCGTGACGTAATCGACACTGACCATTTCGTTCATCGCAATCCCCAAGGTCCCATCGGAGGTTTCGTGCCGCCCCGGCGCGTAGAACACCGCTTCGACAGCCGGTTGCGGAACCTCGCAGCCATGAGCAGAACTATCCGTAACGGCCGAAGTCACACGGGCGCGCATGACGGCCCCGCTCCCGAGCTTGTCATCACCCGCCCCACGCGAGCGGGATCATGGCCATCACCAGGAGCGTCGCCATCACCCCGTTGAACAGCCGGAACTGCCGC
>JBOHMN010000271.1:0-7207 GCA_050730175.1 Acetobacteraceae bacterium
CAGGCTGAACACCAACGTCGTCATGCCGCCGCGTCCCGCTAAAGCAATATCACCCTGACTGGAATCGCCAGATGCCGGTCAGGGTGATGAAATTGCTCGAGAAAACAAACATGGACCATGTTCAGTCAACGGGAACGCTGTAGTGGAAGAATGACTGCCATCGCGATCGAACCGTCACAATCGGATACCACCCGCCGGGCAGCCCTGCCCCATTCCGGGTGGGCAGCGTTGCGCGGCATGGCCAAGCCGCCCCGGACCTTGCCGAGCCCGCCAACCGGTGCTTTCTATCCCAGGGCGAAACGGGCACGCCGGAACAGGAGAGAACCCCGATGAACGGACGGACGCTCAGGGAACGGGAACAGACGCTGATCGAACTGGCCCGCCGGGTGCTTCCCGCCGCAAGCTTCGGCAATACCGGGGTCGAAGTGGTGATCGCCGAGGGCAAAGGCGGCCGCGTCCGCGACGTCAACGGCAACGAATACGTCGACTTCCTGCTCGGCTCGGGACCGATGTTCCTCGGCCATGCGCACCCCGAGGTCCTCGCCGCCGTCACCGCCCAGTTGCCGCGCGGCACCACCTTCTTCGCCAACAGCGAGCCCGGCATCCGCCTGGCCGCCGCGATCGTCGACGCCGTCCCCTGCGCCGAGCAGGTCCGCTTCGTCTCGAGCGGCACCGAAGCTGACGCCTACGCCATGCGGCTCGCCCGCGCGTTTCGCCGCCGCGACAAGATCCTCAAGTTCGAGGGCGGCTATCATGGCATGAGTGACTACGCTCTGATGAGCCTCGCCCCGCAACGTCCGGGCAATTTCCCGCGCCCGGTGCCCGATTCCGCCGGCATTCCTGCAAGCGTCCGCGAGGAGATCCTGATCGCCCCCTTCAACGATGCAGCCCTCGCCGCGAGCCTGATCCACGAGCACCGCGACGAGCTCGCCGGCGTGATCGTGGAGCCAATGCAGCGCCTCCTGCCGCCGAAGCCGGGTTTTCTCGAGGCATTGCGCAAAGTGACCGCCGAACACGAGATCCCGCTGATCTTCGACGAAGTGGTCACAGGCTTCCGCCTCGCCTATGGTGGGGCACAGGAATATTACGGTGTCGTTCCCGATATCTGCACCCTCGGCAAGATCATCGGCGGCGGCTTTCCGCTCGCCGCAATCGCCGGCCGCCGCGACATCATGGCCCATTTCGATCGCACCCTGGTCGGCGACGAGGGATTCCTTCTGCAGATCGGAACCCTCTCCGGCAACCCGGTGGCCGCCGCCGCGGGCCTCGCCTCACTCGAAATCCTGCGCCGCCCGGGCACCTATGAGCGCGTGTTCGCGACCGGGCACGAGCTCATGGACGGTCTTTCCCGGAGCATCGCCGATGCCGGGCTGGCCGCCCAGGTGGTTGGCGTCCCGCCGCTTTTCGACGTCGCATTCCGCTCCGGTCAAGTTTCCGACTACCGCGCATGGCTCGCCCAGGATAGCGGGATGCAGAGGCGCTTCAATCGCCGCCTGCTCGCCGCGGGCGTGTTGAAGGGCGAAAGCAAGTTCTACGTCTCGCTCGCCCATGACGCGGCAGACATCCGCCACACCCTCGACGCTTTCCCGCTGGCAGTCGAGGCGGCACTGGAGATCGCTGTCCCGGCCTGAACCGGTGCACCGCCGCGCGTTGCCTCGCACCCCGAGCCCGTCTGTCCCGGCCGGGAACGGAGCGGCCCAGCCGCTCGTAAGCTGCATCATGCCCACCTACGACCGGCCGCACTTCGCGCAGCAGGCGGTGCAGTATTTCCTTCGCCAGGATTATCCGAATCGCGAGCTGCTGGTCCTCGACGACAGCACCGACAAGTCAGCCGCGCCGTTCCCCCGCGATCCCCGGATCCGCCATCTCCACCTGCCGCGCCTCAGCATCGGCGCCAAACGCAACCTCGGCTGCCGTCTCGCGGCCGGTCAGATCATCGCCCAATGGGATGACGACGATTGGTACGGACCCGGCCGCCTTTCGGCCCAGGTCCGCCCGCTCCTCGAAGGGCGTGCCGAGGTCACAGGCATCAAGGGCACTCTCGTGTTCGACCTTGCCGGCTGGCATGCCTGGACCTGTACGCCGCGTCTGCACCGCAGGATGTACCGCTATGACGTGCATGGCGGCACGCTGGTCTTCTTCCGCTGGTGCTGGGAGGAAGTCGCCTGCTATCCCAACCGCTCGCTGGCTGAAGACGCCCGCTTCCTCACGCGTCTCATGCGGGCAGGCGCACGGCTCGAGCGCATCGAGGCCGAGCAGCTCTTCGTCTATATCCGCCACCGCAGCAACACCTGGTCGTTCCGCTGCGGCCGCTTCCTCGACCCGCGCGGCTGGCGGAGCGTCGAGAGCCTCCCTCTGCCCGCCGAGGACCACCCCTTCTACGTGACTCGCGCCGCCGCTACGCGCACCGCCCGCAGCGAGCCGATTTGCTTTCCACCGGCCTTCCTTCGCCAGACCGTCAACCGGATGTTGCCCGCCGGCCCTGACCGCGGCTGACGATCATCTGCCGTCGCCAGTACCCCCTATCGCCCTCCCATGACTCGCGCGACAGTCGAAAGTAGGGTGGAAAACCGCGAGGCCCGCAACGCGGGCCGTGGCGGGCATTCCGCCACGTCCGGCGATCGCCCGGCCGCTCCGGGACCCCACGGATGGCCGCTCCCACGGATCATTCAAGTATGATTCCGGGTACCAGCGTCCTGCCGAAATTCTACTTGAGTTTGCTCGCATGCACCTGGAAGAGGTTGCTCGATCCCGCCGCGATCGCCGCTGTTCTCGGATAGTTGTCCAGAGTCTGCCAGCCCGGGCACGTCGCGCCGCTGCAGGGCGTGCCCGTATAGCGCCAGATGCTGCCGTCTTTGTGCAACTGATAAAGGGCATAGCGATCCCCAACGATCGCGGCTGCCTGCGGGTTGTCATCCAGCACCTGCCAGCCCGGGCACGCGTTGCCGTTGCACGGCGTCGCAGTGAAGCGCCAGATGCTGCCGTCCACGTGCAGCTGATAGAGATTGCTGCCGCCGGCAGCAATCGCAACCGCCCGCGCGTTGTCGTCCAGCATCTGCCAGCCCGGGCAGGCGCTTCCCGTGCACGGCACACCACTATACCGCCAGATCGAGCCGTCATTGTGCATCGAGGTCGATCAGGTACTGATCCTCGAGATAGATGAACCGCTGCGCCGCGCCGATCGATGCCAGCAGCAGTGCGCGGATATCGCGCTCGCGCGAAAGCGTCGTTCCTTTGATCACTGGATTGAAGGTGCGGGCCACAACAACCGAGCACGTCGCCCCGGCGCTCGCGCTGCCCGGCGGCGGCGAGGGCGTCATTACGCTCCCGCAAGACCTCCCGTTCTGCATAGGTCCGTTTCAGAAGCGCGCGCAGCTCGCGGATACGCCGTGCCCGCTCGGCCCGCGCCTCTGCCGTCTCGGCCTTCGCCTGTTCGCTCTCTTCCGTCTCGCCTCCGATTTTCGGCCGGTGACGGCGCTGCGACAGCAGCCAGGAAAGCGCCGCCATACGCGGATCGTAGGCGCCCTGGCTGCCGAACTGAGGCATCAGTACGGAGGAAGGATCGAAGCTGCCGCCGCTGCCCATCGCGCCGAGCAGCGCGCTCAGCATTGGGTTCCGGGCGGCGGCTGGCGCGGCGCCCGGGTTGCCCGGCAGCGGCACCGTCGAGCTCGCCCGTGAAGCTCGTGTCGCTCATCTGACGAACTCCTCATCCCACTGAGCTTCCCTACCCTGGTCCACGGCGGGCGCGGTATAGATTTCGGCGAGGTCGAGTGCGTCGTAGAAATCCGCTGCTTCGTGCCCGGTATCGGGCGCTTCGGCGAAGCGCCGCGCCGGTTGGGCGCTGGTGATGACGCTGCTGAGCAGGCGTTCCGCCTGCGCATCATTCAGCAGGTTCCAGATCCGCACGGCGCGGTCGGCATCGGGCGAGCCCGGTCCGAGCGATATTGCCCGGGGTTATCGAAGCGCGCGTCTCTGTGCCGGGCGCCGCCGATCTCGACGTTCACGGCCGCGATGCTCGGGCGACCCAGCGCTGTCGGGCGCGGAACGCGTGGTGATGATTGACCGCGCCCACATCCGCGTCATCCGAACCCGCATTCTGAACGTGACGGTGAGCAAGGTCGCGGTGGCGGCTTGCAAGCGATGCCGCTTTGCGTTCCCGCCAACGGACGCGGACCGTCCCGCCGCGATTTTGCGTAACGCACCCGGCGCGCCGGAGTGGCATCCTGGCCAGAGGGCGCGACAATCCGCGACGGACGTTCCGGTTACGGCCTTCGGGACAGAGGGCTCGGGATGCCGCCCAAGAACCGCTCGAGCCTGTCCGGCGTTTGCCCCGACAGGGTGGGCCGACAGGGCGGGCCGGCGCAAGCCGGTCAGAAGTTGGAGCAGCTCCCAAGGCACCTGGAGAACATCGCACCCACGAGCGGCGATCCTGAGCACTTGGATGCACGAGATGTCCGGCATCGCTGCTCTGAGTTGCACGGTCACGTGCGGAACTGCCGCACGGGCGCGATCCGGCACGACGCCCGGAGTACAGCGATCGCCCGCTTGCGACATCGCGTCGAGGGATCCCTTGATAAGATTGCCGGCACACAGACAGGCAAGCGGCAACGGATCCGGCGTTCAGCGTGGAATGTGCATCGCGTTGCTATCGTCCGAGGTGCCGTCCTTGACCGCCGGCTCATGGGCACGCCGTACGCCCCGACTGCCGCTGGGTCGGCCAGATATTTTTCGCTCAGCCGCGGCAGACGGACTCTATCTGGCCATTCGCCGCCATGCGATATCTGGCTCGCCTTCCGGCCGGGACGACCCGGCACCTGTTCTCGTGGGCGCGCTGAGCAAAGGCGATCAGGGGCTGCTCACGGCGTCCCTTGGGGGCGCGGCCTGACGGGTCAGCGGTCAGCCAGAGGCGATCAGCGTATCCGCCGAGGGCCCCCGTCACGAGGCCGGCGGACACCGCGGTGCGGCGTCACTGCTCGCCCCTCCGGCGCGCCGCGCGCAGACGCCGCCGCGCACGCAACCGATCAAGACCGACGCGTTGGAATTCGTCGATTGCGACGGCCGCGACGATCACAAGCCCGGTCGCGACCATCTGCCAGAACTCAGAGACATTCGCGAGGACGAGACCGTCGTTGAGGTAGCCGATGACGAACGCCCCCGCTATCGAACCGCCGACCGTTCCGCGACCGCCGAACAGCGACGTGCCACCCAGCACCACTGCCGCAATCGCCGCCAGCTCGTAATTGGTCGCCGCTGTAGGATCCGCCGCGGAAAGCTGCGATGCGAGCACGACGCCTGCGACCCCTGAGCAGGCGCCGGAGATAGCATACACCATGACCTTGACCCTGCGGACCCGGATTCCCGCACTGTTGGCGGCGCGTTCGTTGCCCCCGACGGCATAGACATGTCGCCCGAACGTCGTACGCGCCGCAACGAACGCCCCGACCGCGCCGATCAGCACCATGATGTAGATTTGCACGGGAAGGCCGAACCACCGGGCGGTGCCGAGATAGTCGAAGCCGAGGTTACGATGGGCGACCGAGCCGGCCAGTCCGATGAACGAGGAACCGCCGGAAATCAGCAACGCAGCACCTCGGGCGACGTAAAGCATGCCGAGCGTGGCGATAAAGTCGGGAATGCGCAGACGCGTGATGACCAGCCCGTTGACGACCCCGACCAATGTGCCGACGACGATCGCGAGAGTGATAACTGCGGGGATGGGCAGAAAGATGCCCTGCCCGCCCAACGGCAGACCGACGTCGATGAGATAGCCCGCCACGATCCCGCTCAGTGCAGCGATCGCTCCGACCGCCAGATCGATCCCGGCCGTCAGAATGACGAACGTCATGCCGGTCGCCAGCACCGCCGTGACGGACACGTGCTGGGTCATCGTCACGAGATTGCGCCAAGTCAAATAAACCGGGCTGAACTGAGAAAATACGACCAGCAGAAAAGGCAGGGCCACCAGCGAGCGCAACCGCGCTGCGAGGCCTGCGGTGATGCGCCAGATCGCATGCGAGGGGCTCGCGTGCAATGCAGGACCCGCCGCTGGTGAGGGCGGACGGGACGGGCTTTCAGGCGGCGAGGGCACTTGCCAGCGCAATGTCTGCTTCGCGCGTGGTGCGACTGTCGAACACGCCGCGTACCCGTCCGCGCGAGAGCACCACGATGCGGTCAGTCACCGCCATCACCTCAGCCAACTCCGAGGAACAGAATAGAACCGCCAGGCCCTCGCCGGCGAGCCGACGGACGATTTCATACACTTCAGCCTTGGCACCGACGTCGATGCCGCGAGTTGGCTCGTCGAGGATCAGCACCTTCGGATGTGTCAGAAGCGCGCGGGCGATGATTGTTTTTTGCTGGTTGCCGCCGCTCAAGGAGGTCACCGGCATGGAGCTCTGACTGCCGCGGATCGACAGCGCTGTAACCATTTCCTGCACCGCGCGCTCCGCACGCGCGGCGAACACCATGCCGAACTGCGCCACCCTGGCAAAACTGCTGAGAAGAATGTTGTCAGCTACCGACGCCGTCCGGACCAGGGCGTCCCGTTGCCGATCTTCCGGCACCAGAGCAATCCCGGCGCGCATTCGCGCCGGGATGCCGTCCTTCACCACGTGCCCTTCGACGCGCACAGTTCCTGCTGCATCGCTCCGATGGCCGGCGATAGTTTCGGCGAGTTCGGTCTTACCGGCGCCAAGCAAGCCGTACACGCCTAGCACCTCACCCGGCCACAACGCCAGCGACACATCGTCGAGCACCAGCCGCCCTGCATGGCGATCCGCCAGGAGCAGGCCCTCCGCGGCGAGAGCCGGAGTAGCTTCGCTCGCCCATGGAGTCCGCCCCGTACGGCCCGCCCCTACCGCATGGAGCACCGTGCGCTGTCTGGCGCCGAGCATCCTCTCGAGCACCCATTCCATATCAACGTCACGCGCCGCCGCCGAGGCTACGAGGTGCCCGTCACGAAGGACGGTCAAGGTATCGCCGATGCGAAAAATTTCATCCATTCTGTGGGATATGTAAATAACCGCGACACCTCGCGCGACCAATCCCTTGATGACCTGGAACAGCGCCTCCACCTCGGTGCCGCTCAACGCGGATGTCGGCTCGTCCATGATCAAGACGCGCGCGTCTTCAGCCAAGGCGCGGGCGATCTCCACAACCTGCTGCTGGCCGACCGCTAGACCGGAGACCGTTCCGCGCGGATCGATCC
>JBOHMN010000272.1:0-1730 GCA_050730175.1 Acetobacteraceae bacterium
GCACGGGGCAGGTGCCCCTCAACCCGCCCGATCCCCCCCACCCCCAGCGCCCGCCAGATACGCGCTGAAAACGCGATGGAACAGACGAATTGGGCAACGGCGCCTGCTCGTCAGACAGCCGCTCGCCATTACCACGCTGAATAAAATGGGTTAACTCGAACGATAAGGGTCGCGATTCACGATCCATCATCTTTATATACGGACCAGAGCTTCTCTGTCAAGCGGTCCTTTGACAGCCGCTCACACACGGGCCGGGCCGACCCTCGATAGCTGGAGATCTTCGCGCCCTTCCACTGGAGGGGCGTTGGCCGGACCGTGGTGGAACCCGCAACGGGTGCGTATGTCGGCTTAGGAGGATGCTCGCGCCAGCCGGACTGAATGCACTCTGCGGCTTCAGCATTGTGCCGGCTTCCACATGCACTGACCGGCCATCTACCGCCCTTTGCCGTAGCGGTACGGAGTCATTGGCACTGCCAGGGGCGCGCCACGGTATCCCGCGATGTCCCGCCGATTTCATAGAATGAGCTTAGAGCGCTCTTCGCCGAAGATCATTCTAACCAAAAACGGCCCCGAAGGACAGTTCTAATCCGCTGATTTCCTTTAGAACATCTGGAGCGGGCGAAGGGATTCGAACCCTCGACCCCAACCTTGGCAACGTGCCAGAGCGGTCTACGCGGAGGTATCCGGCAGCGGCCTAGAGCACGCAACATACTGATATCGAGATATTTCTTCTTTAGGCCATGCCGCCGAGAAGCGCCAATTCTACGCCGCGAGCCGATCTCAAGTGCTTCCATTCCGCTTCCAACCGGCCTATAATGGCAAAATGGAAGCAGAAATCTCTCAAGGCATTGGAATCGCGTGGAAAAGATCACAAAGCGCACGGTCGACGCTCTGAAACCTTCCAAGGTTGGGGTCCAAAGTTCTGAACAGTTCCTCTGGGATTCCGAGCTTCGCGGCTTCGGCGTCCGGGTCAGCCCGGCCGGCCTCAGGAGCTTCATCGTGCAGTATCGCACCCCCGAGGGCCGGAACCGGCGCACCGTACTCGGCCGCTACGGGATGATGACGGCGGAGCAGGCGCGGCAGGCCGCCTGGGACATTCTGAGCGCCGTCGCCAAAGGGATCGATCCTGCGGCCGCGCCCGCGCCGGACCGCAACGCCATCACGGTGTCCACGCTGTGCGACTGGTATCTGGCCGAGGCCGAGGCGGGACGGATCCTCGGTCGGCGGCGCCGGCCGATCAAGGCCTCGACGCTCGCCATGGACCGCAGCCGGATCGAGGCGCACATCAGGCCGCTGCTCGGCGCGCGCCAGGTCGGCGAGCTCACCCTCGGCGACATCGAGGGCGCTCAGGCCGATATCGCCGCGGGCAAGACCGCAAAGCCGCGCGCGGGTAGCCGCGGCGGCGCCACCACCGGTGGGGAGGGCGTCGCCGCCCGAACGATTTCGACACTCCATGCCGTCTTCGAACACGCGGTCCGCCTCGGGAAGATTGAGACCAATCCGGGGAAGGGCGTGCGCCGTCTCGCCAGCACGCCGCGCGACCGGCGGTTGAGCCGCGCCGAGATTGCCAAGCTCGGGAAGGCCATGCGCGCCGCCGAGGCGGCAGGCGAGCATCCGACCGGACTTGCAGCGATCCGCCTGCTCCTGATGACGGGTTTCCGAAGGATCGAGGGGCTGGGGCTCCGGCGCGAGTGGCTCAACACCGAGGAAGCCGCGATCCGCTTCCCGGA
>JBOHMN010000273.1:0-2968 GCA_050730175.1 Acetobacteraceae bacterium
CCCCAGCCCTCGCCGAGTTCGCGATCCGGTTTCACGCCCCGATCGTGCCGATTCGTATCGTCCGCCTGGGCCCTGCGCGTTTCCGCATGGTCTGCGAGCCGCCGCTCGCCATCACTCTCACGGGCGACAGGAAAGCCGATACTTACGCGATTTCACTTGCCATGAACGAGACGCTCGAACGCTGGATCCGCGCAGAGCCCGCGTCCTGGCTTTGGCTGCACCGTCGTTGGCCGAATATGTCCGCCGCGTTCCCCTAGATGTGGCGCCTCAACAGGTTGTGCATCCGGCCGTCTCCGGTCACATCGCGCTGCGGACAACCGCCTTGATGGGGCCTCGATCGCGGCCTGAGCTCAGGGCGATCTCCCGGTCCTGCGCTTCGATCGCAGCCTTCACCGCCGCCTCACCGCTCTGCCCGTCGGCGACGGATTTCGGCACCTTGCGGCGCGAGCTGCGGCTGCCGTCGGCGTAGGTAACGTCGAACAGAACGACGGCGCTGTCGACACGGCGCTTCACGAACGTGCCCCCTCCTCGGGACCGTCAGGGGATTGCGAGGATTCGGATTCGCTCGCTCCGGACTCTTTCGATGCCTCTGCATCCGGCGCGGTCTTGCGGCGGAGCACGCCGTCCCGGCGCTTCTGCTCCCTGGCCTCCTTCTTCGCCTGCTTGAGGCGATTGCGCTCCGCGCGCTGCTGTCCATAGTTTTGTCGGAACGCCACTCTCACCTCCTTGTCATTGACGGGACGCGAGTGCCTGGCGTCCTGCCCCCGTCACTCGATGCCACCGGCAACAAGCGAAACGCGATGAGCAGGCCACTGAAAGCGAAAGGTCCGTGTGCCGACTAGGGACGCGCGTCGTGGGTGACAAACGTCAGAGTCGGCACACTGAGGCGTCAATCCCGCGTCGGTTTGTCGGTCTTGAAGATCTGCGGCCAAGCATCACGGAGCTGGCTCTCGCGAACCACGCGCTCGTGCCCGTCGGCAACGTTTTGCACGCGATACTGCAAGTCTCCCGTCTCGCTTGGCAGCAGCCGCCGGACCATATAGCGACCGCTATTGCCGGTCTTCCCGTATGAGCCGGCATTGAAATCGACCGTCTGACCGACCGTGAATTTATGGCGTGTCATGGTCGCCTTCGCCCGATCCGCCCCGCCGACGGAATGGGACGTCTGCCTGAGATTAAACAGCGTGCAGGTTCACCGCCGAGAACTTGCCCTGCTGGCCGTGCTCGATATCGTAGCCGACCTTCTGGCCCTCGTTCAGATGGCCGAGGCCCGAACGCTCGACGGCGGAGACATGAACGAACACGTCCTTCGATCCGTCATCCGGCGTGATGAATCCGTAGCCTCTTTGCGAATTGTACCATTTAACCGTGCCCTGAGACATGGCGTACTCCATAGCTTTCGGCGACCCACACGATGTGGGCCGAATGACTTTCCAAGAGGGCGAAACGACGGATGAACGCCGCATGTGAGGGTGCACAAACCCCGGCAAGAAAAGCGCCGCCCCGGCAAGTGGGTCCTCCCGTGGCAGAATACAATAGCAATCTGCGCCACAGCCACGGCTGTTCTGCCGCTGTTCGGCCAAGCACTCTCGCCTGCCGCTAAGCCGCGGCCGCCACTCGAAATTCCGCCACTCTGGCCATCCCGTCTCGCTGTTCCGCCGCTGTTCTGAGCAGCGCGATCAGTCCCTTGCTCCAATGGCACTTCCCCGGCCATGATCACCGCATGCTCGCCCGCCATGCAGATGTCACTGAAAACACGCCGCCTGCGGCAACCTTGAGCCCGCGCCGCCCTCAGCGCGCGACGTTGGTGAGCCCGGCGGGAGTCGAACCCGCGACCCCAAGATTAAAAGTCTCGTGCTCTACCGGCTGAGCTACGGGCTCCGATGGGCCTTCAACGCCGCGCGACGGCCGGCGTCAAGCGCCGATGCCGCGACCGGCTTACTTCAGTTGCTCGCCTGGTCTGCCATCCGCATGCGGATGATCCGGTCGGGGTCGGTCACCTTGCCGTTCTGTCCGCCGCCCTTCTTGATCTCGTCCACGTACTGCATGCCCTGCACGACCTGGCCGATGATGGTGTACTTGCCGTCGAGAAAGGTCGCCGGCGCCAGGCAGATGAAGAACTGGCTGTTGGCACTGTTCGGGTCGTTGGTGCGCGCCATCCCGACCGTGCCGCGCAGGAACTCCGCCCGACCGGTGAATTCGGCCGGGAGATCAGCAAGCTTGCTGCCTCCGGTGCCGGTCCCGGTCGGGTCGCCACCCTGCGCCATGAAGCCCGCGATCACACGCCAGAACGGCGTGCCATCATAGAAATGCGCGCGGATCAGCTTCTCCACCTGGGCGACGTTCTTCGGCGCAAGCTCCGGATGGAGCTCGATCACGACCCGCCCGTATTTGAGATCCATATAGACCGTGTTCTTCAGATCGGCGCCGGTGGCCTCAGCAGCCGTTGCAAGCATGGCTCCCCCGATTGCTGCTCCCATCAATGCACGCCGGCGCATTGTGCCTCCTCCTTGTACGACGCTGCGTGGGGCTTCACCCGCGCCATCATCCGCTTGAGCACCAGCGGCGGAACGAACGATGAGACATCGCCGCCCAGCGCAGCAATTTCCCGCACGAACCGCGATGAAATGAACTGGTGCCGTTCGCTCGCCACCAGGAACACGGTCTCGATCGAAGGATCGAGCCGATAGTTCATTCCCGCCATCTGGAACTCGTAGTCGAAGTCGGCGACGACCCTGAGGCCCCGCACGATCAGGTGCGCATCGACCGAACGCGCGAATTGCACGAGCAGCCCGTCGAACGGCTTGACCTCGATCACGCTCCCGGTGCGTTTCTGCAGCGATTTGATTTCCGCGCGCACCAGCTCCACCCGTTCCTCGATAGGAAAGATTGGTGTTTTGCCGATGTTAGTCGCAACGCCCACGACCAGCCGCGGCAGGATTCGTGCCGCGCGCCCGATGATGTCGAG
>JBOHMN010000274.1:0-1913 GCA_050730175.1 Acetobacteraceae bacterium
ACATCCTTCTCGACAATTGGCAGCATCTTGTGCACGTTCTCAGTGGTCACCACGAGTACCTGCAGCACCACCTTCTTCGGCACCTCTTTGCCGGCAAGATGTTCGACCAACAGGCGGCCTGAGTCTACCCCCATACGGTAAGGCTGCTGTATGCCCGTGCCGATGATTTTCCCAGACTCGATCAACTTCATGGTTTCCGGCGTCCCGTCGAAGCCGGCGATCAGCACCTCGCGCCGCGCCGCCTTGAGAGCGCGTACTGCTCCCATGAGCGGATTGGCGGTCTCGATGAACAGTCCCCGCAGATTCGGGTTCGCCGTCAGCATGTCCTGCACGAACTTGAAAGTCTCCTCCGCCGTGTAGGTCTCCATCTGCTGCAACCCGGCCGAGTGCGTAATCCCTGCTTCCTGCATCGCTTTGCGGAAGCCCGCAGTGCGCGCCTGGCCGTTCTTCCGCGCCTGGCTGATCGCGATGATCCCGACTGAGCCGTCTTTCCATCCCTTCGCAATCATCTCCTTGGCCAGCACCTTGCCAAGGGCGTATGCGCCTTTGAAGTTGTCGGTAATGACGAAGGAAAGGTATTCTCCCGAAGTAGTGCCGATGTCGCCGATGACCACCGGAACATGCGAGCGCGCGGCGACCCCCAGTACCGCCGGCGCGGTCGTGGTGTCGGTGGGAGAGAGGACTATCCCGACAGATCCGCGAGCGATCGCATTCTTCGCGTTATTGAGCTGGATTTCAGAGCTTCTGTCGCTGGAGAGCGCGACGTAGTCATAGCCTGCCGCCTTGACCACGCCCTCGACCCCGTTCGAAAGATAGCGCCAGTACTGAATATCGAGCCCCGGCGTAAGGTAGGTGATCGTCCCCTTGGACGTAGCTGCTCGCGCAGCAGCAAGCGGCATCATTCCCACAGCGGCTGCCGCTGCGGCTCCCTGCAACAACGTGCGTCGCTTCATGCTCATGGCTATCCTCCTGGTTCGCACATCCCCCTGCTGCGCACTTTTCGCGCGCCACTGAGCGACCAATGATACTGTGATCAGTGGCGCGCGTGTGTCCAGCGGGGTCGGGGGAACGTTCCGTGAACTTCCGGCAACCTTTGAACCACACGAGCGATACTGCTGCCGGACACCCGGAACGGCTCGAGCGTTGGCCTCACCTGGCAGTTCGAATATTGAGCAGCACCCTCCTCGTCTGCGAAGGAACCGTGCCCCATGCCGATCTATGCCCTCGATGACTACGTGCCCGAGCTTCCGCCCGCCGGAGAGTTCTGGATTGCGCCCGACGCGCACGTGATCGGCCGCGTTCACCTCGCGCATGATGTCGGCGTCTGGTTCGGCGCAGTGCTGCGCGGGGACACCGAGCCGATCGAAATCGGCGCCGCAACGAACATCCAGGATGGCGTGATGATGCACACCGACGAAGGATTTCCGATTGCGGTAGGCCGGGGCTGTACCATCGGCCATCACGCCATCCTGCACGGATGCCGGATCGGCGAGAACACGCTGATCGGCATGGGTGCAACCGTGCTCAATGGCGCGAAACTCGGCAGGAACTGCCTCGTCGGCGCCAACGCGCTGGTCACGGAGGGCAAGGAATTCCCCGATAATTCACTGATCTACGGCGCGCCGGCCCGGCTCGCGCGAACCCTCAACGAGGCAGCCATCGAAGGCCTTCGCCAGGCCTCCCGCGAGTATGTTACCCGCTGGCGCCGTTACCGCGCCGGCCTCCGCCCGATCGGCTGAACCCCATCAAGCCGGCAGCGCGACGCCCTTCTTCAGCAAAACGCAGCCATAGGGACGAAGCTCGCCCGTCATGATGATGCCGAATGCCTCCCGCGCTCGCGCATAGAAGGCATGCCTTTCAATCCCGACCAGCGTCACGCCGCGGCCTTCGCGGCGGTCGATCACTTGCTGGCA
>JBOHMN010000275.1:0-13032 GCA_050730175.1 Acetobacteraceae bacterium
GGGCAGGACGCTGGCGGGCTCTGCAGGCGGCGCCGCCCGTGCGCCGAGACAAGGACCTGCCTGTGGGGTACAAACGTCAGGGTCGGCGCATCAGCGTCGTCGGCAGCGCGCCTGAGCGCGCAGGGAAAAGTGCGTGCGATCTTCGCTGATCACGTGGAGCGCGACAGTGGCGGGGCATAGAAGGTGAATCCGCGTATCTTGCACGCGGCGGACTCGGTAGCTTTGCGCACGGGTTGGCTCGGGCGGCCATTCTCGGCCGAACGGCTGATGGCGGCGGCGTGCCGGAAGAGCGGGCTTGCTGATTTCGGTCCGGAGCCGATCGAGGAACCGCTCGCGCAGCTGGTTGACGCTTGCGTGGCGGAGGCCGCGCTTGGTGTGGTCGGGCGCCTTGCCTTACGGTGGGACGTACTGCGGTTTCTCACCAACCTGCTTTACCTGAACGACGCGGAACGGCAGCAACCGGAGATTGCCACAGAACCGGTCGTCGCACCGATCTTCATTACGGGGCTGCCGCGCAGCGGAACGACGTTCCTGCACCAGATGATGCTGTGCGACCCCGCCAACCGTGCGCCGCTCGTTTTCGAAACGATCTATCCCGTCCCTGGGCGGCCGGCAAGCGCGCAACGGGAGACGCGCGTTGCGAAGCAGCTTCGGATGTTTGAGCGGCTGGCGCCGGAGTTTCGCGCGCTGCACCGGCTTTCGGCGCGTTCGCCGCAGGAGTGCACGGAGATTCTCGCGCATACCTTCCGCAGCCTGCGCTTTGATACGACCTATCGCATTCCCGCGTACCGGCGCTGGCTTGAAGCGGACGCGGCGCGGCACCTGCCAGCATACCGCATGCACAAGAGATTCCTTCAGCACTTGCAACACATGAGCGGAGAAGGCGGGCGACGGCGGTGGGTTTTGAAGTGCCCCGATCACCTGTTTGCGTTAGCGGCGCTCAGACGCGTCTACCCCGACGCGCGGATTGTCTTCGTGCACCGTGATCCGTTGAAGGTCTTGCTGTCGGTCGCCACGCTTACGGAAGTGTTGCGCCGGCCGTTCAGCCGAAGCGTTGATCCGATCGAGATCGGACGCACGGAGAGCGAGCGCTGGCTCGAAGGCGCTGCGCGAATGATGGCTGAGCACCGCGAGAGCGAAGCAGCGGATTCGATCTGCCACGTGCATTATCTTGATCTCGTTGCGGACCCCGCCGCGGCAGTGGCGGCGCTCTATCGCCATTTCGGGTTGGTGCTGCCGAAAGCCGCGGCGGAGGCGATACGCAGCGCCGATGCGGCGCAACCGGGCGGCGGTTACGGACCGCGGCGCTATCGTTTCGCCGAGCATGGTCTCGACGCAGCGGCGGAACGGGAAAAGTTCCGTCCCTATATGCTGCATTTTGGCGTGACCCCTGAGTCCGTCGAGGCGGCTGAGATGCCGCGGCCGAGATCGCTTCCTGGGCTCGGAGCCGCGGCGGCGCAGCCGGCGCGGGGTCTGCCAGGCTGATCGGGAGCGAAGTGGACTGTGTCTTGGTGGGCCATTCCGCGACCTGTCAGCTGCTACCTGTGAGCCAGGGCGTGATCCGGCCGCGCCGCTTTTCGTGCGCGGCCGCAGCGACGCAGATCACCGCCGCCTGCGGTCGAGACGCATGCTGGCGTTTGCCCGCTGTGGCTGATTGACTGATCTCCGGCGGGCGCGCGATCGCGGCAGGGAGGCGGGCCTCAACGCCGACAATGATCTCGCGCGGGAGCGCGCGGCGGCCTGGCTGACAGTGCCCCGGCTCCTTCAGTAATTCGTCCAAAGGCCGGGCGTGGCGAGTTCGATGAGGTGGAAGTCGGGGTCGCGGAAATAGATGCTTTCGCCGCCGCGTGGCCAGTCGACGCGACTTTCGATGGGGATGGCGAGAGCGGCGAGATGCGCTCCCCAAGACACGCGATCGGTGGCGGCGATGGCAAAACAGAGATGCAGATGCCCGGCTCCGCCGTGCGGCGGGATGATACCGCCCGGGGTTTTGGCCGGCGTCTCGAAGGCTTGTGCACGGAAGAGGAGCAACACGGCGGGGCCCGGTACGGCGAGGGCTGAGAGACGCCGGTCGGCGAACAGGAGGGGAAAGGCAAACGCGCGCTGATAGAAGGCCTGGGCGCGCGCGGGATCCGCGACGTACAGCGATGTTTCAAGAAGATGGGCGACGGGAGGCGGCTTGCCCTCAGGGCCGGGTGCGGGCATGGATGGCAGCATGTCTGAACGAACCTACCAGGAGCCGGGCGGCGGATTTGTCAATCCAGCAAAGGCGCGGCTGGCGGCCGGTCAAGTGATCGGCGCCTTCATGGTGGCGATGCCGAGCGTGGCGGCAGTGCAGATTCTGGCGCGGAGCGGTATCGACGCCCTGATTCTTGATATGGAGCACGGGGCGATCGATCCCGCGACACTGCAAGCGATGATTGCCGCGACGCAGGGTACCGCGGCGGCACCTCTCGTCCGGGTCCCGGCAACCGAGCCTTGGTTGGTTAAGTCGGTGCTGGCGGCCGGCGCGATGGGCGTGAATTTTCCGTTAATCGGCAGCGCGGACGAGGCGCGGCGTGCGGCGGCGGCGTTGCGATACCCGCCGGCCGGTGTGCGTGGTTATGCGCCTTCGTTCGCCCCCGCCCGCTGGGGTGTGGACGTCGAGGAATACTGGCGGATCGCGAATCGGGAAATTCTCAACATCATTACCATTGAGACACCTGAGGCGATTGCGGGGCTGGATGAAATCCTGGCTGTGCCGGGAATCGATGTGGCGGCGATTGCCTCGTTCGATCTTTCGATGAGCCTGGGCCGGCCTGGTGCATTCGAGCATCCCGAGATGCGCCGGCTGGTGGCGGAAGCGGAGACGAAGATCAGGCGGGCGGCGATCGTGATGGCGGGTGTCGCGCTATCTCCCGAGGAGGCGGCGGCGAAGCGCGCGCGGGGCTATCGGATGCTGCTCAAGGGGTTCGATGTGGCGATGCTGGAGAAAGCGGCGGGCGACGCCGTTGGTTTTTGAGGCGGGCGATGGCGGCCGACAATCCTGAGGGCGCGGTCAAGGCGCTGACCTTCGATGTATTCGGGACGGTGGTGGACTGGCGCGAAAGCGTTGCGCGTGGGGCGCGAGAGCTCCTGGTGGCGCGCGGCTTCAAGCGGGACTGGCATTTCTTCGCCGACCGCTGGCGGATGCGCTACCAGCCGGCGCTCGAGAAGGTGCGGAGCGGGGTGCGCCCCTGGGCCCGGCTCGATGTTCTGCATCGCGAGAATCTCCTGGCAGTGCTCAGGGAATTCGAGATCGACGGGCTCGATGAGGCGACGATTAACGAGCTCAACCGGACCTGGCACCGGCTTGATCCGTGGCCAGATGCAGTGGAGGGGCTGGCGCGGCTCAAACGGAAATATGTGCTGGCGGCACTTTCGAATGGCAATGTCGGTCTGATGGTCAATCTGGCCAAACATGCGGGTTTGCCGTGGGACGTGATCTTGGGGGCGGAGATTGCCGGAGCGTACAAGCCGCAGCCGGAAGTGTACGACCGGGCGGCGCTGCTGCTTGATCTTGCACCGCGGCAATGCATGATGGTGGCAGCGCACGCTGGCGATCTGCAAGCGGCACGGCGGCGCGGGTTCAAGACTGCGTTCGTGCCGCGGCCGGAGGAGTGGGGACCGAAGCGGGCGCGCGCACTGCCGGCGACCCAGGAATTCGATATCAGCGCGACGAATTTCTACGAGCTGGCGGCGCGGCTCGGGTGCTGAGGCAGCGCCTCAGCGTCCCGGTGCCTGTTCAGGCGGCTGCACCCAGAATGGCGACCGGACCGACAAGGTAGGCGATATTGCCCCGCACGCAGCGGCCGATTGCGCACGCGTCGCGGGCGGCGATGGCAGCCCGGGTGTAACGCTCCGGGCGTGAGCAGTCGGCGCCGTGCAGCACTGGGCTCACCGTGATACGCGTCAGATGCGTTCCGCCGGCATCGGCGAGGACGACCGCCTCTGCGTGCACGTCGATCAACGATTGCGGTAGACGCGCGGCGGCGAGGATTGCGGAAAGGGTGATGCTGTAGCATGTCGAGATTGCCGCCAGCAGCAGCCTTTCCGGGCTGCGGTCGTTCTTTCCGTCCTGGGTCGCCCGCAGCGCTTCGTAGGACGCGTCGCGGTCGGAGTTTCGGATCCGGCCTTGTTGCTGAGAGGGTGTCCATTCCGTGTCGACCGTGATGCGCAGCTCCATCTTGCGAGCCCCCTTGAGCCGCGGCCGCGCGCGTGTCAGAGCCGGGCGGCTGCGGCGATTCCTTCCGAATGTCCGGTATATTAACGAGAGCAGCGATCCAGGCCACAAGCCAGCGCATTGATTTGGAGCAAAGTTCTGCTTGTCGTTGCGCTAGCCACTTCCCATATCGTTTACTTGGTTCGCCGGGAGTTCAGGCGGCGCGCGCCCGGGGCGCTTGCACGGTGGGTCGTGGGCAACCGCGGAACAAGGTATTCGGAGGACCGTGATGGCGTTCTCTGCAGCGTTGCGAGATCGGCAAATCACGCCTGCGCGGGACCTGCCGTTGGTCCGCAAGCTGGGTTGCTATCTCGCGCCGACCGCCGAGGAAATCGCATTCCTGCAGGAATTGCATCGACCGGTGCGGCACTATGCGCGCAGGAAAGAGATCGTCGTCGAAGCGCGGCAGAGCGATCATGTGTCTCTTCTGATCTCCGGTGCGGTATTCCGTTACAAAGTGCTGCCGGATGGTCGGCGGCAGGCGCTGATGCTCGGACTGCCGGGCGACTTCGTCGGATTTTCGTCGTGCCTGTTCGGCATTGCGGTTAATTCGGTTGCCGCGCTGAGCGACATCGTCGTTTCGGAGATCGAGTTGGCGCGGCTGTTCGCGGTGTTCGACAGATTTCCCCGCCTCGGTGCAGCGCTTTTCTGGTCCTCGACCTCTGATATCGCCCTCTATGGCGAGCGATTGACCGACCTTGGGCGGCGGTCAGCCTACGAGCGGCTGGCGCACCTTTTGCTGGAATTGCTGATGCGTCTCAGGACGGTTGGGCTGGCGGGAGAGCAGTCTTATGACTTTCCGTTGACGCAGGAATTGATGGCTGACCTGTTGGGGCTGAGCACACCGCACGTCAACCGCATGATCCGGTGCCTGCGTGAGGAAGGCCTGGCCACGATAGAAGGTTCGCACGTGGTGATTCACGACGTCGTGGCGCTCAGCTCGCTGGCGGGATTCGACGAACGCTACTATGCGCCACGGCCGATTCCGGGATTGTTGCAGCGCGGCACGGACGGCGTGACGGCTGGCCCGGCGTTTCGGCGAAGCGGCATCGTTGTGCCGCACGGCCGCAGGGAAGTTGATTCAGGTTATTGATTCGCATCAATGCGCCGGTTGATTTCGCAGCCGGAGCCGACGCGCTAGACCCGCCGCGGAACTTGCAGGAGGCAGGTCATGAGTGAAGCTGTGATGACTACCCACGGAGCCGCGTCGGCGAGTTTGCCGGTTGTGCGCCGGGGCTTAGCGGAGGCCCTGTTGGGGGCTGCCGCTGCTATTCTTGGCATTATCGGGTTGGCGCTTGCCGGGCACACTGGAGCGGCGACCGCAACGTCGGGTTCGGGAGTTCCGTTGATTCTCGATTCGGTGGCGGTCATCGTGCTGGGAATTTGTCTGGCAATGGTCGGGTCTGCGCTGCTCGAGTCCTACGCGCGGCTATTGACATCGATGGAAGGGACGAATGCGCCCCGGGATTCGGTGGCCGGTACCACGGTTGACTTCTTCCTTGGCACTGGGATCGTTGTTCTCGGCGTGCTGGCCCTCCTTCATGTTGTTGGCGCCGTGCTGGTGCCCGTTGCGTTCATCTTGATTGGCGCCGGCTTCGTGCTCAACAGCACGGCGTCCGTGCGGATGATCGGGATTGCGACCAGTGAGAGCGGTGCGCAGAGTGCTGTGCAACGGCTGCGCGGGGAAATGGCAATGGCGACTTTCGGCGTCCGGGTGATTGCCGGGCTCGCAACGATCGTGCTCGGTATTCTCGCGGTGGTCGGGATTGCTCCGCTTGAATTGACGCTGATCGCTGCGATCGTCGCTGGTGCAGCGGTGACGGCGAGCGTGACTTCCGTGCCGGGGCGTCTGGCCCGCGGCAGTGCGAACTGATCCAAGGCGAGAGGGCGCCCGCCGCAAGGTGGGCGCTCGAAGCGGCGCGGCGCGCCTGAAGCTGAAGCATTTGGTTCGCCGCGCCTTCTTCTTGCCGGAAGGTCGAGGGGCAGCAAAGGGAGAGTCAGATGCCGTTTGATGGTACGGAGTTCGTAAAGTCGGCACCGTCGCATGGACTACTGGAGCAAATCGGCGAGGCGCCGGCGCCATTGATCAGAAAAATCGGGCGCGAGTGCAGGTTCGCTGGAATGCGGTGGCTGGCACTGTTGTTGCCGGGCCGAGCTCTGGTCGTTCCGGTGCCGACGACGGTTGACCTGCTTCGGATGGCGCGCGCGCTAATCGAGGACGAAAGCCGGTGGACGCGTCGCTTCTATGAGACGCGCGACAAACGCTACTGCGCCATCGGAGCGCTCAGAGCGGCCGCGCGGGGCTCCCGCTGCTATCGGAGCTTCGAGACGGCGGAGAGGCTTTTGCACGGGATGGCGCGGCAACACGGTTTCCGCGACATGGAGCAGATGAACGACAGCTCGACGCATGAAGCGGTACTTGCATTATTCGACACGGCGATTGCGGCGAGCTGATGGGGGACGTTTCAGGCATTGAATGCTGGCAGGCTCGCCGTAATAGTATCGCGGGGTTGCGCTGATTCGAAGAAGAGACGAACGGGTCGGCTGAGAGCGCGTTCAGGCTGGCTGAGCGCGCTCTTTTTCTGCGCCAGCGACTGGACGGAAGCGCCCCGCAGTCACTCGGCGACAAGCAGTGAAGCACGCTGTGTCGCCGAGGATTATTCTGCGGCGGCGCGGCTGTAGTCGATCGGGTCGGCGTGCCAGCCGTTGCGGCGCAGGTGCCAGTAGGTATCATGCAGGCGCTCGGTGATCGGGCCGGGACGATCATTGCCGAGGATCCGACCATCGAGGCGCGTAACGCCGATGATTCCGCCGGCGGTCGAAGAGATGAAAATCTCATCTGCCGAGTGCAGCTCTTCCGCCGGAACGGGCCGGATATCGCAGGGAAGACCAAGGCGGGCGGAGAGTTCGATGACGGAAAGGCGTGTGATGCCTTCGAGCACGCCGCGATCAGGTGTGGCGATGCGGCCGCGGGTGACGGCGAAGACGTTGAATCCAGGGCCTTCGGTGACGTTGCCCGCGATATCGAGGAGGATGGGGTTGTCGGCGCCCGCGTCGTCCGCTTCGAACAGCGCCGCTGTCATGTCCCCCCAGTGGAAGTTCTTGGCGCGGGGATCGACCGAGGCGGGCGGGATGCGGCGAGCTGTGGCGATGATGAGGTGCGCACCGCGGGCGATGACCTCGCTCGGCATCAGCCAGACATAGGGCACCGCAAAAGCGAGGAGATAGCTTCTCGCATTGCGCGGATGGCGCGGCAGGCCGGGCGGCGCAGCGGCCCTGAGACAATCCATGGCGACGTACGCTTCACTGAGCCCTGCGCGGCGCACCAGTTCATGTAGGATGGAGCGCAGCTCGTCGATTGTCGCGCGGGGCTGGAAGCGGAAGTGCGCCATTGATGCCTGGAAGCGGCGGAGGTGGTCGTCGAGGCGGAAGAAGGCGCCGTCGCAGACGCTGACGACGTCGTAGGTCGCGTCCGAGCGGCGATAGCCCCAGTCAGTGACGGGGATTTTCGCTTCGGCGAGCGGCATGAAACGGCCATCGAGCCAAGCTATGCCAGCCTGCCATGGGTTCTGCGACATTGTCACCTCCTCGGGCCGAGCGGGATCATGCGGCGGTGGGTCGGCGGGGGCCAGGGGCGGGCGTTCAGCCGGACCGGGCAAAGCCGTCCGCGCTCCACGCCTCGCTGCCGACACCGTGATGGACGAAGAAAAGGCCGCCAGCGTCGTATTTCTGCTTGATGGCGAGGAGGCGGGGGTAGTTCGAGCCCCAGTATTTTTCTTGCCAATTCTCGTCGAAGAAGCCGGCTTCCGAGAAGTAGGAGCCTGCGTCCAGCACAAGCTTGCGCAATTCTGCGACCGCCTGATGGACTTCGCTGGCGCGGGCGCGGCCGGCTTTGAGATCCGGCTCATGTCCGGGAATCCCAGGCCAGGCGGGCGGTCCGCCAGTGGCAGAGATGGTGAGTGCGAAGGCATCAAGAACGTGGGGGTTCATGCAGGTATCGCGGGCCGCGGCGATCGCCCTCCGCGGTGCCACCGGCAAGGCCGTTGTTGAAGTGAAGAACGGTTCTGGAGTGCCGTAATGCGGCAAACAGCGCATCCGCGAGATGCGGCTGCTGATCGGGCTTGAGGAGTCGGGCCGGCATCCATTGGGACCCGTAGTTGTCGACGAACCAGCCGGTCTCGTGGAGGTTACCGGACCAGAAGACATTTTCTTTCGGAGCGCCCGGCCGGTTGTCGGAAAGGACGAGGAGCGGCACAAGGCGGAGGAAGGCAGGATCCCAGAAGTGTCGTGCCGCGACAGCGAGGAAGCTCGGCCAGGAAATGAAAGAATAATCGCTTGGTGCGGTACTCACCCAATCGAGGAGTGGCCGCCAGACGCGTTCGGCGTCACCCTGCTTCAGTCCCTGGAAGACCATGGCGATGGCAAGCTGGTCGTCCGGCAGGAAAGCCGCCTGTTCGCCCCAGTGTGGGTTGAAAAGGCTTGCCGCGTAGAACGCGATGAAGCGGGCGATCAGGCGGCGGAAGGCATCGTCCGAGGCGGCTTTGATGGTGAGGCTTGCGCCGCCGAAAAAGTCCGGCAGATCATGCGCGCTAAACGTGAGGCGTGTGATGACGCCAAAGCTGCTGCCGGCTCCCTTGATGGCCCAGAAGAGATCCGGATTGGTGCACGCGTTGGCGATACGGACGGCGCCATCGGCGGTAACGATTTCCGCTTCGAGGAGGTCGCCCGCGCCGGTGCCGAAATTCTTCGAGAAGCTGCCGAAGCCGCCGCCTTGCACAAGGCCCGCGACGCCGACCGTGGCGCAGCCGCCGCCCTGGACATAGCGGCCGCCGCGAGTGGTGACGGCATTGTAGACGCGCATCCATCCATATAGCACCCCCGCCGACGCTCACGGCAGGCCGCGCCCGGCTCGCCGGGCAGCCGGCGGGGAGGAACGCATCATGCAGCGTGACCTGCTGCATCGGGCGCGTCCAAATCAGAAGCGAGTCGGCAGCGTTGGAGGAGCCGAAGTAGCTGTGGCCGCCGCCTTTCACGACGAGGCGGAGGTTGTTTTCGCGCGCGAAATTGACGCCGGCGACCACGTCCGCCGTACGATGGGCTGCAACGGCATAGACGCTGGGCTCGCTCACCCAGGCATCGACCCAGCCCGTCGTCTGGGTCAGGGCGACGCGATCGCCGATGTAATAGGGGTTCTTGAGCGCTTTGAAGAGCTCAGTGCACCCGCCGCTGCCGGGCGCTGCCGCGCAAGCGACGAGTGGGGACTCGACCTTGATCAGGTTGTCGACCGCGTCGGCGTCGAGCGCTTCCCACTCGGCTTGTGCCGGCCAGGCTGGATCGGACGGACGAACGCGATGGAAGGGTGCGCCACGCGCCGCCTTGGCGACGGCAGCACCGAGGAGTGGCGACACCGTGAAAGTACCGGCCGCCTGGAGGAATGCGCGGCGTTTCATCGGCGAATCTTCCCTATCCGGGACGTTTAGCCAGCACATTAAGCGGCACGCGTTGCCACCGCGATCCCTGGCGGGGGCGGATTGGGGCCGCTTGCCGCGGCAGGAGCGGGGCCTTATCCGCCTTCATTCGGCAATGACATCGCTCCCTTGGCGGTGCTCTGAGAGAGGAAACCATCGTGGCCGGGCTTGCCGCGGAATGGAGCGAACTCCAGGCAACCGGCCGGCTGAAGCCGTTCATCGTGCTTTGCCTCGGCGTCTGGCTGCACGCGGCTGACGCCTTCCTCGCAGCGACGACGATGCCTGCTGCGGTGGAAGAGATCGGCGGCATTGCCTTCATCAACTGGGCGATCGCCCTTTATCTGCTCGGTGCGATCGTTTCCGGCGCCGCCGTAGGTGTGATGACGCGGCGTCTGGGATTGCGGAACGTGTTGATCATCGCGCTCGCGGTCTACGCGCTCGGCTGCGCGGTCAGTGCGGTGGCGCCGGATATCGGGGTGCTGTTGGTCGGGCGGCTGGTTCAGGGAACCGGCGGCGGCGTGATGATCGCGCTGACGTATGTCGCGACGCAGCAGCTTTTCCCCGAGCGCCTGTGGGTGCGGTTGATGGCGATCGTCTCAGCGATCTGGGGGGCTTCGTCCCTGTGCGGGCCGATGATCGGTGGCGCGTTCGCAGCCGCGGGGCTGTGGCGTTGGGCATTCTGGGCGTTCGGCGCGCAGGCGCTGGTTCTCATCGTTGCCGCTCGCATTTTTCTCGGCGCGTTGCCGGAGGAAACGCGCGCATCGAGCGACTGGCCATGGCGGCCGCTCGTGGTGCTGGCAGTCGGCACGCTTGCCATCGCCGCTGCGGGGGATACCGGTGCGATCCGCCTTTCGGTCATTCTTGCGCTCGTTGGTGCGCTCGCGCTGTACGCGGCGGCGCGCATCGATCGTGCCGCCACCGTGCGGGTCATGCCTGCCGAGGTGCTGCGGCCATCTCACCCGATCGGCGCAGGGCTCTTGATGGTGCTGGCGCTGGCTGCTGGTTCGGCCGCCTTCACGAGCTACGGGCCGCTGCTGCTCGAGCTGTTGTTTGGTGTCAATCCGCTGGTTGCCGGCTACATCCTGGCTGCCGAGTCGGTGGCCTGGACGCTCGGCACGCTGGCAACATCGGGCCTCTCGCCGGCGGTGGACCGGCTCCTCATTCGCGGCGGGGCAAGCCTCATTGTGCTGGGTGGCGTCGGGCTTACGGCGTTCATGTCCAGGGGTCCGTTGCTGCTGGTTGTGCTCAGCGTCGTGCTGGAAGGATTGGGATACGGCCTTTGCTGGCCTTACATCGTACGCCGTATCATGATTGCGGCGGCACCCAGGGAGCGCGATCTCGCCGCCTCTGCCGCCTCCTCCATGCAAAGGATCGGCTACGCATTGGGGTCTTCGGCGAGCGGGATCGCGGCAAATGCCGTGGGGCTCGGGGCCGGGACCGGTCGGGCGGCAGCCGAAGCGGCCGGATTCTGGGTGTTCGCAAGCTTCCTGCCGGTGCTCGCCGTCGGGGCCGTTGCAGCCTGGCAGTTGACGCGGCGGTAGGGCGAGCATGGCGGGCGCGGCGAGGCTTACCGCCGGTTCGTGCGGTGCGGGCGCCTCAGGATCCGCCATGCGGCGCGCGGCTCTCGCGCGCGTAGCGGACCAGGGCGGCGAAACGGTAGAAGCCGTGCACGAATTTTCCGTACGGGAAGGTGAGGAACAGCCCGAGCACGATCCCGAGATGGAGTGCGAGAAGGGGGTTCATGGCGGGCGTGGCGCGGAAAAACAGCACTGCGAGGCCGGAGAGCGCGGTGAGGAAGAGCATCACGATGAAGGCCGTTCCTTCGCCAGAATGAGCGGCATCGGCAATCGGCGGGTCGCGGTGGAATCGCGCGACGAGAAGCCCCGCCGTGCCGATGATGAGACCGAATCCCCCCAAGGTGCCGAGCACGACCGGAATATCCCACCAGGGATAGGGCGCCTCGCGGCCGAACCCGTACTGATAGATGGTCCCGACACAGGTCGCGGCGAAGCAGAACAGGAAGCCCCAAAAGGTGAGGTGGTGGAACAGCCGGCGGCGGTCGGTGGGCCGCTCGTCTTCGTTCATGCAGCCGGGCCCGCCGCCCTCGAGATAACGCAGCGTTGTGGCGTCGCGCGTGGCGGCGGCGAGGAAGGCGGGCGAGGCCAACGTCGCTGTGGGTTCTCTGATACTGCGCCAGAATTTCGTGAGCGCAGCGGCGAGCGCGGCAAGCGCAGCAACGAAGGTGCTGCCGAAGACGATCACCATCGCATCATGCGACATGATGACGTAGAAGGCGCCCCGACCGATATGGCTGAGAGTGAAAGCGTGGCCGCCGGCGAGCACGAAGCCGGCGACCAAGCCGATCACAGAGACGAGTGTGACCAGTACAACGACGAGAGCATTGCGCCCAAAGAGCCGCGAGAAGGGGCCGGGCCACGTGTTGCGCGCATAGGACTCATCGCGGATGTTGCCGAGCACCAGCGGAACGTTGACGTTGAATTCGTGCGGTGGAGCGAACTGGCAACTATAAAAGCAGGCGCCACAGTTGTGGCAGAGATTGGCGAGGTAGTCGAGATCGGCATCGGCAAACGCGCGGCGTTTCTCCATTGCCGGGAAGACTGCGCAGAGCCCTTCACAGTACCGGCAGGAATTGCAGACGGTCATCACGCGATCGCCCTCGGCGAGCGCATCAGTTTCGTGCATAACGCGCAGCCTCCTTGCCGGCGATTCGTCCGAACACGCTACCGATGGTCATCCCGACGCCGGCAGCGTAGCCACGGCCGAGCACGTTTCCCGCCATGATTTCACCGGCGGCGAACATGTTGGAAGAGGGGCGGCCATCCTGCATCAGGAGCCGTGCCTCGCGATTGATCCGCGTGCCGAGGTAAGTGAAGGTGATGCCGGGCCGTACCGGATAAGCATAGAATGGCGGCATTGCGATCGGGCGCGCCCAATGCGACTTGGGCGGAACGAGGCCCTCGGTTGAGCAGTCGTCGAGGGTGTCGGGGTCGAAGCGGCCCGGGCGACAGGCCTGGTTGAAGCTGGCAATTGTGCGTTCGAGGGCGTCCGGGTCGAGCGTGAGTTTTCCGGCGAGGGCACGGATGTCGGGTGCGTCGATCGGCGGATAGAGCGAGGGCATGAACAGGTTGAGGGAGGGCGCATCGAAGACGATGTAGGCGATCTGGTTGGGCTGGCGAGCCACCAGCCGACCCCAGATGGCATAACGCTTCGGCCAGAGATCCTCGCCCTCATCATAGAAGCGCTCGGCGTGCTGGTTGACGACGACGCCGAAGACCACGCAGTCGAGCCGGGTGATGATGCCGC
>JBOHMN010000276.1:0-4672 GCA_050730175.1 Acetobacteraceae bacterium
GCCTGCTCGAGGAAAGCTGGCTCAGCATCGACGAAATCTCGGGAACGTCGGCGGGCGCGATGAACGCCGCCGCGCTCGCCGACGGCTACGCCGAAGGTGGCGTGGAAGGCGCCCGCACGCGCCTCGAACTGTTGTGGCGGCGCGTCTCCGAAGCAGCTTCCTTGAGCCCCTTCCGCCGCGGCCCGCTTGATGTCCTGCTCGGCCGGTGGTCACTCGATTCTTCGCCGGCGTTTGTCGGCATGGATCTCCTGAGCCGGGTCTTCTCGCCATACGAGCTCAACCCGTTCGGCTATAATCCGCTCGCCGAGATCCTCGCCGATGTGATCGATTTCAAACGGCTGGCCGCCGCGCCGATTCGCCTCTTCATCACGGCGACCAACGTGCGCACGGGGCGCGGCCACGTCTTCCGCAACGCCGAACTCAGCCCGGAGGTCCTCCTGGCATCCGCTTGCCTTCCGACCGTCTTCCAGGCAGTCGAAATCGACGGAGAGCCGTACTGGGACGGCGGTTACGCCGGCAACCCGACGATGACGCCTCTGGTGCGTGACGGTCACGCCGACGATACGATTTTGATCCCGATCAATCCTGTCGAGCGCCCCGGCACGCCACACACGGCTGGAGAAATCCTCAATCGGCTGAACGAAATTTCGTTCAATTCGGCGCTCCTCAAGGAACTCCGGATGATGGCGCTGCTGCGTCAGATCGCCGATCCCGGCAACGCCGAAGGGGCGCGCTGGGCGCGCATGCGCATCCACATGATCAAGAGCGACATCATGGTCAAGCTCGGCCATTCCTCCAAGCTGAACGCCGAATGGCCGTTCCTCCTCATGCTGCGTGACGAGGGAAGGAGCGCCGCCGCCGCATTCCTCGCGACCCACGGCGAAGCATTGGGCAGACGCTCGACGCTACCGATCGAATACCTCCTCGCCGAGGTCTGATCCGACGGGCCTTTCGGCATACGGAGTATGCAACGGCCCGGGGAGGTTTGCGCCGCGGTTGAGCGTGGCATCGGGCCATTCGCCAATCGAAACTGAGATGACGTTTTGGGAAGTCGCACGTCCAAAGTACCGGAGGGAACGGTACTACGAATTGCCGAACCTGGGAATTTCCCAACCGGGCCTCCGGTCAGCGCAAACCCATCGGACTCCTCACCGCCTCGCATGCTCTCGTGCGGCAACTTGCGCGCGAACGGCGTCGCTCAACGAGAATTGCTCGGAGACATTGCCCGCCAGGCGCGGCCTGATCACGCATTGGGCGTGACGATCACACTGCCGTCAACGGTGTGGTGCCGGTCTCGCGGAACGCGGGGCTGGGGCCGACGAGTCGGATGCGGAGGTCGTCGTCTCGCCAGAGCCGGGAGCGGGTTGGGCCGGCACCGGCAACGGGTGCGCAGCGTACGCCGCGAGCTGCTGTGCGGTCGGAATCGAGTTGATGATTGCCCCGGCGTCGTTCCGGAAGTCGATCACGACGACGCCCTTCTCGGCATCGAGCGCGATCGAGGGTATCTGCGGCACCACCGCCGCAAGCGCGGCGCCGACGGGCGGCGGCGGCACGGCGGGAAGTTTCGTGTCCAGAGGCGCTGGCTGCACAGCCGGCGGCAAGGTCGGCCGGATCGTCAAATCGTTTGGCATCGCCGATCCCCGGATTTGGTGATCGCCATGCGGCGGATCGTTGGGGCCGTGGGCCATCCTGGCGACGGCGTTTCTACCCGCGTATCAGGATAGCGTTGATCACCGGTTAACGGGACGTCCGTTCGGGCCGGGGTCATCTCGCCCTTCCGGGACGCCGGCACGCGGGCGCAAAGGCGGCGGTGGCTTGTCCGAAGGCAGGTATCCGCGCTAAAGGCGGCGACTCACGCCGCAAACGCCGCGGGCGTGGTGGAACTGGCAGACACGCCAGATTTAGGTTCTGGTGGCGCAAGCCGTGGGGGTTCGAGTCCCTCCGCCCGCAGCGGACCCCCATTCCGGCGAGAAGGATCGATCCGACCATGCAGGTGACCGAAACGCTGTCCGAGGGGCTCAAGCGTGGCTACACCGTGACCGTCGCCGCCGAAGACCTGGAGGCACGCCGCAAAGCCAAGCTTGCCGAGCTGGGGAAAGGCCTCAATTTGCCCGGATTCCGGCCGGGCAAAGTGCCTTCCTCGGTGGTGCGCCAGCGCTATGGCAAGGCGGTGATCGGTGAGGTGCTGCAGGAATCGGTTCGGGAAGCGACCGCGACGATGCTGAGCGAGCGCGGTTTGCGCGTCGCCGTCCCGCCGAAAGTGGACGTCCTGGTCCCCGGGTTGGGACCAGCCGAAGCACGCGCCCTCGAATTCAAGGTCGAGCTGGAGGTCCTGCCTGAGATCAAGATGCCGGATTTCTCGGCGCTTCGCTTCACGCGGCTCAAAGCCGAGCCGGACGAGGCGACGATGGACCGCACACTCGAGCGGATTGCCGCGGCCAATGCCACCCTCGAGCCGATCACCGAAGCACGCGGGGCGGCCAAAGCTGAGGTGCTGACCGTGGACTTCGACGGCAGGATCGATGGCAAACCGTTTCCCGGAAGCGTTGCCTCAAAGGTTGCGATCGAAATCGGCGCGGCCTCAGTCGTGCCGGGCTTCTCCGAGCAGCTCGAAGGCATGCGTCCCGGAGAGGTGCGGGAAGCCAGGATCACCTACCCTGCCGACTACCCGGCGCCGGTTCTTGCGGGCAAGGAAGCGATCTTCACGGTGACCGCGGTCGACCTTTCGCGTCGCGTGGCACCCCCGATCGACGACGAGCTGGGCAAGAAGCTGGGCCTCGATGGGCTGGAGGCGCTCCGCGAGACGGTCAAGCGGCAAATCCAAAGCGAGTATGACGGGATGACGCGCCTCAGGCTCAGGCGCGCGCTGATGGACGCTCTGGCCGGCCTCGCCGACTTCACCCCCCCGCAGTCTCTGGTCGATGCCGAGTTTGATGGCATCTGGAAGCGGGTAGAGGAGGAGAAGGCGGCGGGCCGGCAGGAGCCGGAGGACAAGGACAAGGACCCCGAGACGCTGAAGGCCGAGTACCGGGCGATTGCGGAGCGCCGCGTCAGGCTTGCCTTGCTGCTGGCCGAAGTGGGCAGGGGCAACGGGATTGCCGTGACCGAGGACGAGATGGCCCGCGCACTCCGCGTCGAGGCCGCACGCTACCGCGGCCGCGAGCAGGAGGTGATCGACTTCTATCGCCGCAATCCGCCCGCTGCCGCGGCGTTGCGCGGGCCGATCCTGGAGGAAAAGGTGGTCGATTTCGTGCTCGAGCTCGCGCACGTCGAGGAGCAGAAAGTGACGGCGGATGAGCTGATGCAGGAGCCTCCCGCCGAGCTCGCCGGCACGGTTGCCGCCAAGCCGGCCGCGGAAGCCGAGCTTGCGTCGGAGCTGCCGATTGCATCGGCGGAAGGCCCGCCTATCTAAGGCGCCGGCAGCTTGCCGTGCCTGCCGGGAAAGACCGAGAGGGAAGACGATGGGCGACCGCGACCGCGACCGGACTGAGATTTATGCTAACACCCTCGTGCCCATGGTGGTCGAACAGACCGCACGGGGCGAGCGGGCGTTCGATATCTATTCCCGCCTGCTCAAAGAGCGGATCATCTTTCTGACCGGCGCCGTGTTCGACGAGGTGAGCGCCCTGATTTGTGCGCAGCTGCTCTTCCTGGAGAGCGAGAACCCGAACAAGGACATCGCCTTCTACATCAACAGTCCGGGAGGAGTGGTCTCCTCTGGCCTCGCGATATACGACACCATGCAGTATATCCGGAGCCCGGTCAGCACCGTCTGCATCGGCCAGGCGGCCTCGATGGGGAGCCTCCTTTTGTGTGCCGGAGCCAAAGGGAAGCGTTTCGCCCTGCCGAATGCCCGGATCATGGTGCACCAGCCGTCCGGCGGCGCCCAGGGGCAGGCGACAGATATCGAAATTCAGGCGCGGGAAATCCTGACGCTGCGCAAGCGTCTGAACCAGATCTACGTGCATCATACCGGCCAGCCGATCGAGGCGATTGAACACCGGCTCGAACGCGACAGCTACATGTCGGCCGACGAGGCACGCGACTTCGGGCTCGTCGACCAGGTGGTCGAAAACCGGCCGATGCCGATGGAGGTGGTGGCGGCAAGAGGTTGAGCGAGGCGGACGCGTCGGCTCGTTCCCCTTGTCCGAGCCGGCCATCAGACGGTAGATTGCAAGGTCCAGTCCTGATCGGGGTGGGGCAGGAGTAGCCATGAGCAAACCCGGCGATTCCAAAAATACGCTGTATTGTTCGTTCTGCGGCAAGTCCCAGCACGAAGTGCGCAAGTTGATCGCAGGTCCGACCGTGTTCATCTGCGACGAATGCGTCGAACTATGCATGGATATTATTCGCGAAGAGCACAAAACTCACCTTGTCAAATCGAAGGATGGTGTCCCGACGCCGCGCGAGATTTGCAAGGTGCTCGACGATTACGTCATAGGCCAGGATCACGCCAAGAAAGTATTGTCGGTCGCGGTGCATAATCACTACAAGCGCTTGGTGCATGGCCAGAAGAACAACGACATCGA
Organism: Acetobacteraceae bacterium; assembly: GCA_050730175.1. Lineage (GTDB taxonomy): Bacteria > Pseudomonadota > Alphaproteobacteria > Acetobacterales > Acetobacteraceae > JAKAWQ01. The sequence goes on from JBOHMN010000276.1 coordinate 4,530, forward strand.
GATCGCCAAGTCCAACATCTTGCTGGTCGGCCCGACCGGCTCCGGCAAGACACTCCTCGCGCAGACGCTGGCGCGGATTCTCGACGTCCCGTTCACGATGGCCGACGCCACCACCCTGACGGAGGCCGGTTATGTCGGGGAGG
>JBOHMN010000277.1:0-1812 GCA_050730175.1 Acetobacteraceae bacterium
CCGGCGCTCGGCTACCGCGTCACCGAACATGAGGCGACCGACCACGCCACCCACATTGTTCTCAGCCGATAAGAGCCCGCCATGACCATTGCGTTCTACGAGCATCCGTTCTCCCTCTATGTGCAGAAGGCGAAGACGGCCTTCTACGCGAAGGGCATTCCGTTCGAGGCGAAGATGATCGACGGCTCGGAGCCGGTCGCGAGCGAGTTCGCCGCGCTTTGGCCGATCCGGCGCTTCCCGGTGATTGTCGACGACGGCCAGTTTGTGTTCGAGGCGACGGGCATCATCGAATATCTCGAAGCGCGCTTTCCCGAGACGGCGCGCCTGATCCCGGCGGACCCGCCGCTCGCCGCCGAGGTGCGGATGTGGGACCGCTTCTTCGACAACTATGTCAGCTATCCGCAGGGGCGGCTGGTGTACATCGCGATCGGACGCGAGCCCGACGATGGGAAGGGCGGTGCGACTTGGAAATCGATGCTCGAGACCTCCTACGCGCTTCTCGACCGCCGCATGGCAGATCGGACCTGGGCGGTCGGAGAGAGCTTCAGCCTGGCCGACTGCGCGGCGGCGCCGGCGCTGCTCTATGCCGACTGGACTCACCCGATCCCGAAGCGCTTTGCGGCGGTCCATGCGTATCGCCGGAAGCTCCTCGGTCATCCAAGCTACGCCCGCGCGTTGGACGAGGCGCGTCCCTACCGGCAACTTTTTCCGCTCGGCGCACCCGCCGATCGGGACTGAAGGAAACCGACCGACCGACCGTGTCGTGCCTATGTCTTCAAGTGCGCCAAACATCCCTTTGGCAGGTGGCATTGAAGAAATATAGCGCCGGCTGGCGGCACGGCGATGTCGAGATCGCTGCAAATCAACAAGATGACAGCGAATTCAGTCGGTCGGCCAACGCCTGCCATGGTGGTGGGGGGCTGATGACAAGACAAGCCCGGGAGACAACATGACTAGCCAAGAGTTGAAGCACTCCACCCTCGTACTCGAGCGCATTTGCGCCGCGCCCCTCGAGCGGGTGTACACGGCCTTTGCCAATCCAGAGGAACGCGCCAGTTGGGGAACCCCTTCAGAAACAGCGCCTTTCGTCTATGACAAGGTCGACTTCCGTGAAGGCGGTGTCGATGTTTTCCGCTGCGGCGACAAAAGCAATTCCCAATATCGTGGCGTCACGACCTATTACGACATCGTCCCTAACAAACGCATCGTTTCGCGCAAGGTGGTTGAGACGCGAGGAAGAAAGCTCCTCATTTCGATGTCGACCACGATACTTGAGCCGGAAAGCTCTGCCACCAAAGTCGTCGTCGCCGTGCAGCTAACGTCGTTCGCCGGCGAGGACATGCTCAACGGCGCGAAGTTCGGACATAACGCGTCCTTGGATAATCTCGTCAAGGCGATGCAGTAAGATTGGAGGCATTTAGCCAGACGGCTGGACAGCGTGGCTTATAGGACCATCACAGCCGGTAGATAGCCCTTACGCGCTTTTGAGGCGTCGCTTGGGCCGGCGGACGGCTCTCACCTTCCCGCTGCTTCCGCCTCCGCAGAAGAACTGCTCACCGCCGTCGGACTCAAGCCCCGACACACCTGCGCCGGGCGGCATCTCGAGCTTCTCCAGGACCTGCCCCGTTTGAGGATCGACTCGCATCACGGCGCTCTCGTCACCTTCCCAGGTACCGTGCCAGAGCTCGCCGTCGATCCAGGTGACCCCGGTGACGACGCGGTTGGACTCGATGGTGCGAAGAATCGCCCCCGTTTGAGGGTCGATCTGATGGATCTTCCGACCCCGATGCTGCCCCACCCAGAGCATACCTT
>JBOHMN010000278.1:0-1816 GCA_050730175.1 Acetobacteraceae bacterium
CACCTGCGGCTCGCAGTAGGTGCAGTTGGGCACGCGCGTGTAGTCCATGTCGCGGAAGGGCTTGCCGGCTATGTGGGCGACCGCGACCATGCCCTCCATGGAGCCGACATGAGCGAGCAGGGGCGAGCCGGCGACGACATCGCCGATGGCGTAGACGTTGGGCTCGGCCGTGCGCATGTAATTGTCGGTCTTGATGAAGCCGCGCTCGGTCTGGATTTTGGTTTTTTCCAGGTGCAGGCCCTCGGTGACCGGGGCGCGGCCGACGGCGACGAGGAGCTTGTCGGCCTCGATCACCTGCTGCTTGCCCTCGGCGTTGGTGTAGGTCACCTTGACGCCGGCGTCAGCGGTTTCGACCTTTTCGAACTTGGCGCGGGTCTCGATGTTGATCTTCTGCTTCTTGAGCGCCTTCTCGAGCTCGCGCGAGATTTCCTCATCCTCGACGGGGACGATGCGCGGGAGCATTTCCAGCAACGTGACCTCGGTGTCGAAGCGGCGGTAGATGGAGGCGAACTCGACGCCGACGGCGCCGGCACCGATGATGACGAGCCTCTTCGGGATTTCCGGCAGCGTCAGGATCTCGACATTGGTCAAGATGCGGTCGTCGGCGCGGAGGCCGGGCAGCATGCGCGCGGTCGAGCCGGTGGCGACGATGATGTTTTTGGCCTGGATGCGGGTGGTCGAGCCATCGGGCTTGGTGACGTCGAGCTGGCCGGGCGTGCCGGTGAAGGCGGCAACGCCCTGCATCCAATCCACTTTATTTTTGCGGTAGAGAAACTCGATGCCCTTGGCGTGTTTGGCGACGATTTTGTTTTTCCGCGCCTGCATCTGGCCCCAATTGACGGCGACGGGGCCGACGTCGAAGCCGAGCTCTTTGGCGTTGCGGAAGGTATCCATGACATCGGCGCTGTAGAGGAGGGCCTTGGTGGGGATGCAGCCGACGTGCAGGCAGGTGCCGCCGAGCTTGGGGTCTTTTTCGATGCACAGGGTCTTCAGGCCGTACTCGCCCGCGCGGATCGCCGCCCAGTAGCCACCGGGGCCGCTGCCGATAACGACGACATCGTAGGAGGTTGCAGGTTGAGAGACGGAGGGAGCAGGGGACATGCCGGGCATCCTTTCGTGGGCAACTTTCCATGGTAACAGCCGATCGGGTCTACTGCGCGCGGGCCTGGAGGACGGGCTACGGAGAGTTCGTGCCCAGCTTTGCGCCGACCGGTTTGACTTTGGTATATACTAAACTGCGATGTTCCGCTGGGACCCGCGGAAGGCGGAGGCGAACACCGCTAAGCACGGTGTGAATTTCGCCGGGGCGGCCACGGTGTTTCTGGACGCGGATGCGCGCGAGGGCCCGGATCTGCAGCACTCGGGCACCGAGGCGCGGTTCCGTCGCTTGGGCCGCTCGGGCGCAGGACGGGTTCTGATGGTGGTGTACACGCGGAGGAAAAGCGAAAATGGCGAAGCGATCCGTCTCATCAGCGCGCGGCGGGCAAGCCGGCGGGAACGCCGGGCGTACGCGGCGACCGATTGACTATTCCGATATCCCTGACTCGACACCCGAGCAGTTGCGGGCCATGCGGCGCGTCGGACGCCCGCCTCTCGGAGCCGAGGCGCGACAGCTCATCGCCATTCGACTGGATCGGGAGGTGCTGGCGGCGCTCCGGCGCGAAGCGCGCCGGCAGAAGATCGGCTACCAGAGCCTCATTCACGACGTCCTGGCGCGGCACGTTCAGCACGTCGCGTAGGGCAGGGCCGGTCTCACGTGGTCGTCTAGCGAACCCGTTGACTGGACGAGTGCCGAAGGCTCGCCGCGGCTTGGGGG
>JBOHMN010000279.1:0-5332 GCA_050730175.1 Acetobacteraceae bacterium
GGACCCGTCGCGGCCGAATGCCCCGTGCTGCCGGGCGTCGCATTGGGCTGGGTCGAAGCCCCCGCGGGCGGCACGTTCCATTGGCTGCGCATCGACGATACGGGACACATCCGGCGCTGGCGCATCGCGCCGCCGGGGTTCCGCAACTGGCATGCGTTCCATCGCGCGCTAGAAGGCGCGGCGTTCCAGGATTTCCACATCGTCATGGCGAGCTTTGGCTTGTCGATCGCGGAGAGTGATCGCTGATGGCCAACTGGACCCTCGCCAGCCTGCTGCGCGGCATCCGCACCATCAACTGGCCCCGCCGCGATGAAATCCCGCCGGGCACGATCCCGGGACGGCTCGACGGTCTGGCCGGCGAGACCACCGAGCCGCGTGGCGATTTTGCATGGTCCGCTCGAACCCCGAACTCCCAGGGCCCGCTGCCCAGGCGATTCCGACATTCGGTGCACGTGCGTTTCGTCGATGCAGGCGCCGACGGCGCGTGCATCAGCGAGGTGCGGTTGATCGATGCGCCGCCGTACAACCTGCATCGCTTCGGTATTTTCATCACCGCAACGCCGCGCGCTGCCGACGTGTTGCTGGTTGCCGGCCCCGTCACAGAGGCCATGCGCGAGCCGCTGCGCAAGGCGTACGAGGCGATGGCGACTCCAAGGCGGGTGGTGGCCATCGGCGACGACGCGATCGACGGCGGAATTTTCGGCAAGAGCTTCGCCTGCGCCGGAGGCGTAGGCGAGGTCATCCCGGTCGATTTCATCGTCCCCGGCTGTCCGCCGCCGCCACTTGCCATCATCCATGGATTGCTCGCGGCTGCAGGACAGGTCACCGCGCGCCCGCCGGTGCTCGCGTCGTGACGGAATTCGCCGCCGCGTTTGCGCTGTTGGCGGCCGGCGTCCTCGCCGCCTGGACGCTGCCGCGCCGCGCCGCCATCGGCTGCACCTGGGCGCTGCTCACCGCCGGCTGCGCGGCGATGGCATGGGTTGCAGCCGTTGCGCTCGCGCGCGGTACGAGCTACCCGCTGGCGGAACTTGCCTTGCCATTGATCGGTCCCTTCGACTTCGAGCTGACGCCGCTCGCGGGATTGTTCCTGCTCGTCACCATGGCGGTGTTCGCCGCCGCACTGCCGTTTCAACTGCGCGACAGCATGGAATGGTCGCGAGCGCGACGCGGCGCATTCGTCGCGTTCGTGACACTGACACTCGCCGCCATGATCGCGCTGTTCACGGCAGCCAGTGTGGTGTCTTTTGTCTTCGCCTGGGAAATTGCCGCGCTCAGCATCTGGGCACTGGTCGGTTTCGAAACCCGCCGGGATGAGCCGGTAGCCGCGGGCCTGCTCACCATGGCGCTGTCCGAGGCGGGTTCGCTTGCCGGGCTTGCGGGGCTGTTGATCCTGGCGCTCGCGGCGCGCAGCCCGAGCCTCGACGGAATCGCCAGTGCCGCACCCGTGCTGCCGCCGGCCATCGCCGCCGCCGGCTGCGTGTTGACATTCTTCGGCTTCGGCATGAAGGCCGGCGTGGTGCCGCTCAACTTGTGGCTGCCCGAAGCACACGGCGCGGCGCCGCGATCGATCTCGCCGATTCTGTCCGCCGCGACGTTGAACCTCGGACTGTACTCGTTCCTGCGGCTCGATGCGCCGCTCGCGCGCACCGATCCGCGCCTTGGCCTGATGATTCTCGCCACGGGCGCTGCCACGGCCCTGACGGGCATCATGTATGCGCTCACCGAGCGCAACCTGAAACGGGTGCTCGCACAGAGCTCGATCGAGAACATAGGCATCGCCACGGCCGGATTCGGCGCCGGCTTCGCGTTTTCTGCGCTGGGCCATCCGGTACTCGGGGGTCTCGCGCTGGTGGCAGGCCTGTATCACATGATCAATCATTCGGCGTACAAGGCGCTGTTATTTCTCGGCGCAGGCGGCATCGATGCCGCCGCTGGCACCCACGATCTCGATCGCATGGGCGGCCTGTTGCGGCGCCTGCCGCTGTTGGGAACCCTGTTCGTCGTCGGCACGTTTGCGATCGCGGCGCTGCCGCCTTTGAACGGATTCGTGAGCGAATGGATGCTGCTGCAGTCGCTGTTGCGCGTGGTCGAGATCGGCCCGGTCGCGGTGCGCATCGTATTCGCGCTCGCGGGTGCGGCGTTGGCCCTGACCGCGGGCCTCGCCGTCACCTGTTTCGCGATGATCGCGGCGACCGCATTACTTGGCCTGCCGCGCTCGCGCGAGGCGGCGGCGGCGCATCGCGCGCCGCGTAGCGTCGGGGTGCCCATGGTCCTGCTGACGCTCGTGTGCTTCGGGCTGGCGGTGTGGGCGACGGGCGTGATTCCGGTACTGGGTCGAGTTACTGCGCCTCTGACCGGCGCGGATCCCACCGATGCCCTGGTGCCGGCCTTCTTCGGCAACGGCAGCGGCCTTCCCGCCGGCGTCGTGCATGACCTTAGCCAGCTCGGCGCGCAGCTCGGACGCGGCCTGGTGCCGCTGCGCGGCCTGGTGGTGCTGCATTCGGATGGCGCCCATGCGCCGGTCGTGTATGCGATGTCCACGGCGCTGACCTTCGTGGTGCTCGTGTTCATGCTGCTGGTCGTGTGGGCTGTAGCGCGCGGCGTGCGCCGCCATCGCCGGGTCTCGCGGCGCCTCCCGTGGAACGGCGGGATCGTGCGGCTGCGGCCCGAAATGACCTATACCGCGACTGTCTTCGCGGCGCCGGTCCGGGTGTTGTTTCATGCGGTGTTCGATCCGCAAGTCGCGCGGCAGGAGGAACGTCAGGGTGCCTTCCTCACCGCCCGCGCGCAACGTGAAGTCCGCGTGCAGGTCGTGGATCGCGTGTTCATCCGTCCGGTCGTGGAAGCCGCACTACGCGTTGCAACTCGCCTTGCGAAGCTTCACCAAGGCAGGGTGACTACCTACGCCGCGTACGTGCTTGCCGCGTTGGTCATCGTGATGCTCGTCGTCAGGATTTTCTATCTCTCATGAACGACATTGCCTGGGCCTTTTTGGCTCTCGCGTTCGCGCTTGGCGCATCGCTTGCCCCCGCTTCGAAATGGCGCTCGGCGGGATTCCTGGCCGGCAGTTGGGCCGCCGCGTTGCTGGTGCTGATCGGCAGCATCGGCGCCATCGCCGACGGCGTAACACAAGCCGCGATGCCCGGCGATCTGGCTATCCTGTCTGGGTTTGGCTTCGCGCTCGATCCGCTGCGCGCCTACTTCTTGTCGATCTCCGCCGCGGTATACGCATCTTCAGCCCCATTTCTCTTGCGCGACACCCTGCACCGGTTGCCGCAGCATGCCCGGCTGCTGCTGGCCTGCACCACGGTGTTGTTTGCGGCCATGCTCGCGGTTCCGCTGGCCGCCGGAATCGTCAGCCTGCTGTTCTGCTGGGAAATCATGTCGCTCGCACTCGCGATGCTCGTGTTTCTCGGCCGCGACACCCGAATCGAAATGCGCGCCGGCCTGCTCACGCTCGCCTTCTCGGAGGCGGGCGCCCTGTCGGCTCTCGCCGGATTGCTGATCTTGGCGGCGGCGGCCGGAACGACCTCGCTGGCCGGCATCGGCGCGGCAACACCACGGCTTGCCCCGGGCGTGGCCTGGGCGGGCTTCCTGCTGACGTTCTTCGGCTTCGGCGTCAAGACCGGCATCGTGCCGGTGAACGCCTGGATGAGCGAAGGCTATGCGGCCGCACCGCGCGGCGTGCTGGCGATTTTTTCCGGTGCCACTCTGAATCTGGGCGTCTTCACCCTCTGGACGGTCGATGGCCCGCTCGCCAGCCACGCGTTGTGGCTGGCGCTGGTGGTCCTGGTCGTCGGCGCGCTGACCGCCGTGCTTGGGATCATGTATGCGCTGGCAGACAGCAACATGACCCGCCTCCTGACCCACAGCTCGATCGAGAACCTCGGCATCGTGGTAGCCGCGCTGGGTGCCGGCTTCGCGTTCGCGGCCATGCAACGCCCGACGCTGGCCGGGCTGGCCCTGATCGCGGGCTTGTATCACATGCTCAACCACTCGACGTACAAGACATTGCTGTTTATCGGCGCGGGCGGCATCGGCAACTCAGTCGACCATGACGATCTGAACCGCCTGGGTGGCCTGCTGAGACGGATGCCGCTATTCGGCACGATGTTCGTGCTCGGGTGTTTCGCGATCGCGGCGCTGCCGCCGTTCAACGGCTTCGTCAGCGAGTGGCTGACGTTGCAATCGCTGTTGCGCGTCGTCGAAGTCAGCCCTGTCCCCGTACGCATTGTATTTGCGGTCTGCGGCGCGTTGCTGGCCTTGACCGCCGGCCTGGCCGTTACCTGTTTTGCGATGCTCGCCTCCACCACGGTGCTCGGCCTGCCGCGGTCGCGCGAAGCATCGGCCTTGTCGCGTATGCCCGCGAGCGTGACCGCGCCGATGACGGTCTTGGCGATCGCCTGCCTGGGATTGGGCGTGTGGGCGACGGGCGTGATCCCGGTGCTGGGACGTATTTCCGCGCCGCTGATCGGCACGGACGCCACCGACGCCCTGGTGCCGGCCTTCTTCGGCAACGGCAGCGGCCTTGCCGCCGGCGTCGTGCACGACCTTAGCCAGCTCGGCGCCCAGCTCGGGCGCGGCCTGCTGCCGCTGCGCGGCCTGGTGGTGCTGCATTCGGATGGCGCCCATGCGCCGGTCGTTTATGCGATGTCCACGGCGCTGACCTTCGTGGTGCTCGTGGTCATGCTGCTGCTCGTGTGGGTCGTAGCGCGCGGCGTGCGCCGCCATCGCCGGATCTCGCGGCGCCCGCCGTGGAACGGCGGCATCGTGCGGCTGCGGCCCGAAATGACCTATACCGCGACCGTCTTCGCGGCGCCGGTCCGGGTGTTGTTTCATGCGGTGTTCGATCCGCAAGTCGCGCGGGAAGAGGAACATCAGGGTGCCTTCCTCACCGCCCGCGCGCATCATGAAGTCCGCATCCACGTCGTGGACCGTCTGTTTGTCGGTCCACTCCTGGCTGCGGCGCAGGCAGCGGCGGGATTCCTGGCGCGTATGCACCACGGCAAGGTCACCGGGTACGCGACCTACGTGCTCGGCGCTTTGGTCGTGGTGGTGCTCGCCGCCGCGGCGACCTTGTCGTGAACTATACGGCCACCGGTTTCTCCACCCCGAGGCCCTGGTACGGATCGAGCCTGAACTGTCGGAACCTTGATCCACTGCGTGGCAGTGTTACACTGGGGTACTGTCTTCGGGAGGCGGCGAATCATGCAAGGGTCGTTCTTCCGGTTCTACGTTCACGAGGGTCACCGCCATCACGGGCGTCTCGCGTGGGAATGGCTGCTCGAGCACGGCAACAAGCTCGGCATTCGCGGGGGCTCCGCCTTCAAGG
>JBOHMN010000280.1:0-1671 GCA_050730175.1 Acetobacteraceae bacterium
TCGTTGAAGAGTTTGACCGCGGCGAGCCAGCCTCGCAGAAAGGCGACGATAGCCTCGGGTTCCCTCTCCACTATCGGGCGCCGCGCGGCCACCACTACCGGCATCATATCGAAGCGTGAGTAGTCAACGAGTACTGTGCCGATATGGTCGACCTGAGCGATGGACGGAAACGGTTCTACGTTCGCGAAGGCATCCACGGATCCTGCGGCGAGCGCCGCCACCTGGTCCTTCTCTGGCATATTGACCAAGTGGATCTCGGATTGGGTCAGCCCGTAGGCAGGTAGGATTTTGTTCACAAAGACATAGTTCGTCGTCGTACCTACCTGTGAGGCCACCCTCCGGCCCTTGAGGTCTTTGACGGACTTCAAACCGCTCTTGATGCCGGCAACGACCGAGTTCGATCCGCCCGCGTACATCGCCATCGCAATGGCGATGAGATCGCCTTCGGCGGCACCGAAGATGAAAGGCGTACCACCAAGCACGCCGATGTCGACCCGGCCCGCGACCATCGCGTCGCGGGTCTCCGAGCCGGTGCCGAAGGTGCGGGCGCGCACATCGGCGCCCGCCTTCGTGAACGTCTTTTCGGCCTCCGCAATCATGCCGATCGTGCCCCAGGAGCTCGTTTCATCGAAGCCGAAAGTGAGCTCGCTTTTGCGGGGGGCTCCGAAGGCCGCTCCAGAAAAGCCCGGCACAGCCGCTGCGGCTCCGGTAAAGGCGAGCACTGTGCGGCGAGATATTTTACGATCGTCCATGTGGTCCTCCTTCTCGCTACGGTGGGATTTGCCGATTCCTAAGCTCCTGGGCCTACCTGCCCCTGGCGTACTCTCTCCTGGGTTTCCTACTATCGCGTACCCGTAGCCATTCCCCATCTTTGAACAGTCACCGCCTCGATGACCTGGAATACGAAGCGCTCAGATAGGAATCCGAGGATCCCGATCGTGATGAGTGCACTGATCATGATGCCGGACTGCAGATACTCCTTAGCATCGAAAATGACTTCGCCGAGCCCGAATTGCGGACTGGCAAGCAGTTCTCCGCCGATGACGCCAATCCAAGCGTGGCCCACGGCCAACCGAGCGCCCGTCACGATATAGGGCATGGTGCCCGGGACGATCACTTTGAAAAACATGGCGCTTCGGCTGGCTCCGGTCACCTTGGCCACGCGCAGCCAGAGAGGGTTGACCGCCTTGACGCCCCGCCAGGCGTTGTAAACGAGGGGAAAGAAGGCTGCGTAAATGACGACGAGAGTGGTCGCGGTGTTACCGATCCCGAACCACAAAACGAAGAGGGGTATCCATGCGACCGACGGGATGGGCAACAGAACGCTTACGAGCGGCAGGAAAAAGCGCTCCGCCAGCCAATAACGACCCATGAGAATACCGAGAGGAACAGCGATGGCGAACGAGATGCCGAAGCCTATCACGACCCTCGCCATCGTGTAGAGCGCGTTCTTGAGGAGCGAGCCGTCCCCGAGCATCTGGATGATGGTGGCGGCGATGCTGCCGAGCGCTGGCGTCAATGCGCTCGAGAACATCCCGCTCATCGCAAATCCCTGCCATACCGCGAGCACCACCACAATGCCCGCGGCTCCCCGGGCGCTCCCCTTCCAGGAGGAGGTGGCTCCGGAATTCATGCGACCATCATCCCCCAGTGCACGAGCGTATACCGCTC
>JBOHMN010000281.1:0-11022 GCA_050730175.1 Acetobacteraceae bacterium
ACTGCCGCTCGTAGCTCACGAATCGAGCCTGCTGTCGGCACACCGGCTCTTTGTTTTCAGTGGCCTGCTGATCCCCTTTCGCTTGTCGCCGTTAGCAACAAGCGACGTGGGCAGGACACTACCCTACCCCTGCGGTCTGGCAAAGTGCCTGCATCCGCGCCAGCGCAAGATCGGGATCACCGAAGAGACCGGCCTGGTCGGCAAGCCGGAAGACATCCGCGTAGTGAACGATGCCGCGCGCCGACTGCAGGCCGGCCAGCAAAGTGAAATGGCTTTGGAAGCCGTTGAGCCAGGCAAGCAGGACGATGCCCGCCTTGTAGAACTGCGTCGGCGCCTCGAAGAGACGCTGCGCGAGTGGCACCGTCGGAGCGAGCAAGGAACGATACGCCGCCTGATCGCCCGCGCCGAGCTTGGAGAAAGCGGCTGCCGCCACCGGCGCGATCGGGTCAAGGATGCCGAGAAGGGCGTGGGAGTGGTGGGTTCCGTCGCCTGCGATCAGCTCGAGATAGTTGAAATCGTCGCCGGTGTAGAGCTTAACACCTTCCGGCAGGCGGGCACGCAGCGCGCGCTCGTGCGCGGCATCAAGCAATGAAACCTTGACGCCGTCGATCCGCGAAGCTTTCGCGATGATGAGCTCGAGCAATGTTTCCGTAGCGTGCGTGATGTTTCGGCTGCCCCAATAGCCCGCCAGAAACGGATCGAACACCTCGCCCAGCCAGTGCAGGATGACAGGGGCGCTCGTCTGCTCGAGTAGCCGGCCATAGACGTCCAGGTAATCCTGGGGCCCGCGGGCGATGCGGCAAAGCGCGCGGCTCGCCATCAGGATCACGCGGCCGCCGTAGCGTTCGATGTGCGCGATCTGTTCGGCGTATGCGTTCAATACTTCTTCGAGGCTCGGTTCCTTTCCCGGATCGAGCTGATCGGTTCCGGCGCCGCACGCGATTGCGCCACCGCTGACGCGCGCGGCGTCGCATGCGCGGGCGATCAACTCGGCTGCGAGCTTCCAGGAGAGCCCGAGGCCGCGCTGGGCGGTGTCCATCGCCTCGGCTACGCCGAAGCCGAGGTGCCAAAGATGCTCGCGATAGGCGAGCGTTCTCTCCCAGTCGATCGCCGGGCGGTTCCAGGGGTCCGGCATCGCGAGGGGATCGGCCACGACATGCACCGCCGCGTAAGCAACCCGGGGAAACGGCCCGGGGACGAAAGCAGGAACGGCCTTTCCGCTCATGCGGTGGCGCGCAAGCGTGCCGTCAGGGAGGGGCAGAAGGATCTGGGGCATTGGCTGGCGTTCCGTGTGACAAAAAGAACTTGACCTTGCGCTGCCCGGCATTTTAGTTTGGACCGTTCCAGTTGACAATGCCTGTTCAGAATGGAAGAAATTGAGGTTAGTTTGGACGGTCCAAATAGGAAGACCAGGGCGGCGGAGCCGCGCCGTGCCACCATCCGCGACATCGCGCGGGTGGCCGGCGTCTCGAAATCGACCGTTTCTCTGGTGCTCAACGAGAGCGCGCTGGTCAGAGCGCAAACCCGTGCCCGGGTGGCGGACGCGATGCGGTCGCTGGGCTACGTCTACAACCGCACGGCCGCGCGCCTGCGCGCCGGCGGGAATCCGATCATCGGCATGGTGATCAACGATCTTTCCAATCCCTTCTACATCGAGCTTGCGATCGGCATCGAACGCACCTGCCAGAGCGCGGATGTCGTTCCGTTCCTCGCCAATACCGCCGAGAGCGCCGTCCGCCAGGCGGAAGTGATCTGCTCGGCGCGCGAGCACGGCGCCGCCGGCCTGATCCTCGCCCCCGCGCGCGACACCGACCCCGTGCAGCTCAACGTGCTCACGCGCAATCTGCCGGTGGTCTTTGCGATGCGCCGGCTGCCTGGCGCGCGCGGCTCGGCGGTGATTCCGGACAATCGTGCCGGCGCCCGGACGGCGACGGCGCATCTTTTGGGGCTCGGCCACCATCGCATCGCCTTCCTCGGCGGAATGCCCGGGATGGTGGTGCGCAGCGAACGAGAGGCGGGGTATCGGGATGCGTTGCACGAGGCCGGAATCGCCGCGGACCGCGCGCTGATCGCTGACGGCCGTCCCAACCGCGAGGGCGGGCGCTCAGCACTCGCGCAAGTGCTGGCACTCCCCGACCCGCCGACCGCTTGCCTTGCCTACAACGATGTCGTCGCGATCGGAGCGGTGCATGCCTTGGCGGATCGCGGCCTCGGCGCCGGACGCGATTTCGCAGTTGTGGGATTCGACGACATCGCGGTGGCGCGCGAAATGTCGCCGCCTCTGACCACCGTCGCGGTGGACGGCGAGGGCCTCGGCGAGCGCGCGGCGCAATTGCTGCTCAGTCTGCTCGCACAACAAAACGGGAAGGACGAAGTCGTGATCGGGGCAACGCAGCTTGTCATCCGCCGATCCTGTGGCGCGCGTCGAGAGCATGTTCCGGTTAACTGAACATGCTCTCTGTTTGTTTTCTCGAGCAATTTCATCGCCCTGGCCGGTATCTGGCCGACCCGGTCAGGGCGATATTGCTCTAGCGGCGGAGGCGGCATAATGGCAACGGGTTGGGGCTTGATCGGCGCGAGTACCATCGCGCGCGAATGGGTGATCGGCGCAATCCGCGCCACGGGCGGTGAGGTGATCAGCCTGTTCAGCTCCGATCCCGTGCGTGCGCAGAGCTTTGCTGCCGCGGCAGCGATCCCGCAAGTCGCCTCCGATCTCGGCACGCTGCTTCAGAATCCTGCCATCCAGGCGGTTTACATCTCGACGACCAACGAGCAGCACGTCGCACAGACACTCGCGGCGGCGGCGGCCGGCAAGCACGTTCTTTGCGAAAAACCGCTCGGTCTCACGCTCGATGAGGCCCGGCGCATGGTGGCGGCCTGCCGCGCGCGAAACGTCGTGCTCGCCACCAACCATCATCTGCGCAACGCCGCAACGCATCGCGCACTTCAGGCGGCGATCGCCAAAGGGCAGATCGGCCGGCCATTGTTCGCGCGTGTCTTCCATGCGGTGTTTCTACCCCCGCACCTGCAAGGCTGGCGGATCAAGGACCGCCGCAAAGGCGCGGGGGTCGTGATGGATATCACCGTGCACGATGCCGACACGCTGCGCTTCGTTCTGGGGGACGAACCGCTTTCGGTCGCCGCGATGACTGCGCACGGCGGCCTCGGTGAAGGCACCATCGAGGACGGCGTGATGGGCGTTCTCCGTTTCCAATCCGGCCTGCTCGCACAGTTTCATGACGCCTTTACCGTCAAATTCGCGACGACCGGCTTCGAGGTGCACGGCAGCGAAGGCTCGCTGATTGCAACCGACTGCATGACCCAGCGTCCGATCGGGCGGGTCGTCCTCAGAGGTGCCGGGCGCGAGCAGGAACTGGCGCTGCAACATGAGAATCTTTACGAGCGCGGGCTCCGCAACTTCCACGCCGCCATCGCCGGCACGGGCCAACCCTCGGCCGACGGCACGGACGGCGTGCGCTCGCTCGCGGTTGCGCTGGCGGTGCTCGAAGCGGCCGCGAGCGGCCGGGAAACCGCGATCGCAGCCGGGGCATGAGGAGCGCGCCATGAGCTTCCCGCGCATCCTGAGCAGCGACGAGGCGGCATCGCTCATTCCGGACGGGGCCATCGTTTCGATTTCCTCCTCTGCCGGCCTCGGCTGTCCCGACGCCGTGCTGGCGGCAATCGGCCGCCGCTTCGAAGAGAGCGGGGCGCCGCGCGGCATCACGACCCTCCATCCGATCGCGGCCGGCGACATGTACGGCATCAAGGGGATGGATCATCTGGCACGGCCCGGGCTGCTCGCCCGCGTGCTTGCCGGCTCCTATCCCTCCGGGCCTTCGCGCGCCGAGCCGCCGCTGATCTGGCAGATGGTCAGCGCCGATGCGGTAGCCGCGTACAACATTCCTTCCGGCATCCTCTTCGATATGCATCGTGACGCGGCGGCGCGCCGACCGGGCGTGCTGACCAAGGTCGGGCTCGACACATTCGTCGATCCCGACCACGAAGGCTGCGCGATGAACTCCCGCGCTGCCGCTGAGCCGGTAGTCCGCAAGCTCGAGTTCGCCGGCGAGGAGTGGCTGTTCTTTCCGGCGATCGTCCCCGCGTTCGCCATCATCCGCGCGACCACCGCAGACGAGCGGGGCAATCTTTCCTACGAGCACGAAGGCGGCTATCTCGGCCCGCTCGACCAGGCGCTCGCCGCGCACAATAACGGCGGCATCGTCATCGCCCAGGTCAAGCGCCTCGCCAAGGCAGGGACGCTACGCCCGCAGCAGGTACATGTTCCGGGCGTGCTCGTGGATGCGATCGTCGTCGCTCCGGACCAGATGCAGACGACACAGACACCGTATGATCCGGCGATTTCGGGCGAGCTCTCGCGCCCGTTGGACAGCTTCGCAACGACGCCCTATGGCGTGGCCAAGGTGATCGCGCGGCGGGTGGCGCAGGAGCTTCGCTACGGTGATGCGGTCAATCTCGGCTTCGGCATTTCCGCGAACGTCCCGCGCATTCTGCTCGAGGAAGGGCAACATGGCGCGGTGACATGGGTGATCGAGCAAGGTGCGATCGGCGGCGTACCCCTGCTCGATTTCCAGTTCGGTTGCGCGAGCAACGCCGAGGCGATGGTGCCCTCGCCTTATCAGTTCACCTATTTCCAGGGCGGCGGATTCGACGTCTCCCTGCTTTCCTTCTTGCAAATCGGGCCAGACGGCAGCGTCAACGTTTCGCGCCTCGCATCGCGTCCGCACGTCACCGCCGGGGCGGGTGGCTTCGTCGATATCACGGCGCATGCGCGCCGCATCGTCTTCGCGGGGCTTTTTGCCGTGGGCGCCGATCTCAGCGTGAGCGACGCGGGGTTGGCGATCCGCCGCGAAGGCAAGTTGCGCAAGCTGGTGCGTGCGGTCGATCAGGTGACCTTCTCCGGACGGCGCGCCGCGGCGCTCGGTCAGCATGCGATCTACGTCACGGAGCGCTGCGTTCTCGAGTTGGTGGAGGACGGGCTCGCAGTCACCGAACTCGCGCCCGGCGTCGATCTCGAGCGCGAGGTGCTCGCCCAGGCCGAGTTCCCGTTACGGGTTCCCGCGCCGCCGCGGCGGATGGATCAGGAACTGTTCTCTCCCTCGCCGATCGGCCTGCGACTGACGGGCGGAAATTCATGAGCGTCGCACTCGAGATCGCCGAAGGAGTGGCGCTGATCCGACTGGAGCGGCCGAAGAAGCGCAACGCACTGGATAGCGCGATGCTCGCGGCGCTGGCCGATGCCGCCGAAAAAATTGACGCCGATCATACGGTGCGGATGGCGATCCTGAGTGGCGTCGGATCTGCATTCTCGGTCGGCGGCGATATCGCGGCCTGGAGCGCGCTCGATGCGATCGCCATGGGCCAGAGCTGGGTCCGTGAGGGCCACCGCGTGTTCGATCGGCTGGCGCGCCTCAGGGTGCCGCTGGTTGCGGTGCTGAATGGCCCGGCGCTTGGCGGGGGGCTCGAGCTCGCGGCTTGCGCAGACAGGAGGCTTGCCGAGCCGGCGGCCATTCTCGGCATGCCGGAAACCGGGCTTGGCATGGTCCCGGGCTGGTCGGGAACGCAGCGCCTGGTCCGTCGTTTCGGCCCAGGTCCGATCCGACAGATGTGCCTGTTCGGCGAACGCTTTTCGCCGGAAGCAGCGCTCCGCCTCGGGCTGGTCGATGAGCTCGTCCCCGCCGGGGAGGGACTGGAGCGCGCGCGGGCGCTGGCGCGAGAAGCATGCGGGCGCGGGCCAATCGCCGTGATGCTCGCCAAGCAGATGATCAACGCGGCGGAAGGCGAAGAAGGCGGAGCCGTCGTCGAGATGCTCGCCGGCTCGCTGGTTTCGACGACCGACGAGCTGAAGGAAGGCGTTTCGGCGTTCCGCGAAAAGCGCGCGCCGCGATTTGCCTGAGTGAATGACCGGCCCCGAACCCTTCGGGCGGCATGGAAAGGAGAGAGGAAATGCGGAAGACGAAATTGCTACTGGGTGCCGGGCTCGCCCTGGCACTCACTGTGGGCACGGCCCACGCCGCCAAAGAATCGATCACGGTCCTCAACTGGTGGACCTCGGGCGGCGAAGCCGCGGCGCTCAGCGTGCTGAAACAGGATCTCGAGAAGCAGGGGATCACGTGGAAGAACGCGCCGGTCGCGGGCGGTGGCGGCGGTGCGGCAATGACGACGTTGCGCGCACTGGTGACCTCCGGCAGCCCACCGGACGCCTCGCAGATGCTCGGTTACCTGATCCAGGACTGGGCGCAAGAGGGAGTGCTGGCCGATCTCACGCCGGTGGCGACCAAAGAACACTGGAACAGCGAGATCCCGAAACCGCTGTGGCCGTTCAGCAAATACGAGGGCAAGTGGGTCGCCGCGCCGATCAACTTCCATTCCACCAACTGGATTTGGGTCAACAAGGCGGATTTCGACAAGCTCGGCGTGAAGCCGCCGACGAACTTCGACGAACTGGTGGCAGTGCTCCATAAGGCGAAGGAAGCGGGAATCATTCCCCTCGCCGTCGGCGGGCAGCCGTGGCAGGAGTCGACGATTTTTGAAAATGTCGTGCTCACGACCGGCGGTCCTGCGTTCTATCGCAAGGCCTTCATCGATCTCGACCCGAAAGCACTGAACAGCCCGACCATGCTCAAGGTCTTCCAGCGGATGAGCGAGCTCAGAACCTATGTCGATCCGAACTTCTCCGGGCGCGACTGGAACCTGGCAACGGCGATGGTAATCAAAGGCCAGGCGCTGATGCAAATCATGGGGGACTGGGCAAAAGGTGAATTCTTCAGCGCGCACAAGGCGCCCGGGAAGGATTTTCTCTGTCTTCGTTTCCCCGGCACGCAGGGCGACGTGATCTTCAATACCGACCAGTTCGTGTTTTTCAAGAAGGGCAAAAGCTTGACGCCGGCGCAAGCGCAAATGGCAAGCGACATCGAAAGTCCGAGCTTGCAGTCGGCCTTCAACGTGATCAAGGGCTCGGTCCCCGCGCTCCGCGATGTCTCGGATGCGGCCTTCGACGCGTGCGGCAAGAAGGCCATGGCCGATCTCAAGGAAGCGGATCAAAAGGGGACGCTGCTCGGCTCGATGACGTTCGGTTATGCGGTGCGTCCGGCGGTGCAGAACGCGATCTATGACGTGGTTTCGCGGCAGTTCAACGGCCAGATCAAGACCGAAGACGCCCCGAAAGCGCTCGCCGCGGCGGTCGCGGCGGCTCGCTGATCGGACTTTCGTAACCCGGGCGGGCGCCCATCGCACCCGCCCGGCGCGAGGAGAGGATGTCCTCATTCACCGCCGTCGCCGCTGCCGGGACCCGCAAACGCCTCCACTGGCGCGCAGCGGTCGCCGCCTTTTTGCCGCGGCTGGTGCTTGCTCCGTCCTTCGCCGCGGTCCTCGTCTTCGTCTACGGGTTCATTCTCTGGACGGTTTATCTCTCTTTTACGCGCTCGCGCCTCTTGCCGGTCTACCAGCTCACCGGCTTCGACTCCTACGAGAAGCTTTGGATCCTGCCGAACTGGTACATGGCGCTCCGTAATATCGCGATCTTCGGAGTTCTCTACATCTTCTTCTGTGTCGCCCTCGGCCTGCTTCTGGCGATCCTGCTCGATCAGAAGATCCGGGCCGAAGGAGCCCTGCGCACGATTTATCTCTATCCGATGGCGATCTCCTTCATCGTCACCGGCACGGCCTGGAAATGGTTCCTCAATCCGGGCCTGGGCCTCGAAAAGATGCTTCACCAGTGGGGTTGGGCGAGCTTTCACTTCGACTGGCTGATCAGCACCCGGATGGCGATTTACACGGTGGTGATCGCCGGGGTCTGGCAGGCCACGGGCTTCTGCATGGCCCTCTTTCTGGCCGGGCTGCGCGGAATCGACAACGAGATCATGCGGGCGGCACAGATTGACGGCGCCTCGTTCTTCGCCACCTACCGGCGAATCGTCATCCCGATGCTCCGCCCGGCACTTTTCTCGGCGATCATCGTGCTCGCGCACCTGGCGATCGTCGCCTACGACCTGGTGATCGCGCTGACCGGCGGCGGTCCGGGCAATGCGACAGAGCTTCCCGCGCTCTTCATGTATTCGTACAGCTTCACGCGAAACCAGATGTCGGTCGGGGCGGCGAGCGCCGTGATGATGCTGATGACGATCGCCGCGATCATGGTTCCCTATCTCTACTCCGAGCTCCGGGAGCCCACCCGGTGAGCGCCCTGGTGACGAGCCGGATCAGCGGCCCGCGCTGGCTCGGGCGTGCGTTCATTTACGGACTGCTCATTTTCTTCGCCGCGCTCTTCCTGATTCCGCTCTACGTCATGATCGGCACCTCGTTCAAAACATTGAACGAGATCTACAACGGAAACATGCTCGAACTTCCGCGAGCCTGGACGATCGCTCCCTGGCTCGACGCCTGGGGCCGCGCCTGCATCGGGCTTTCCTGCCGCGGCATCGCCGGTTATTTTGGGAACTCCGTCGAGATGGTCGTGCCCGCGGTGGTTGTCTCGACGCTGGCGGGTGCAGTCAACGGCTACGTTCTGACCCAGTGGCGATTCCCCGGGCACAACCTTGTTTTCGGCCTGATGCTGTTCGGCTGCTTCATTCCCTACCAGGTCGTATTGATCCCGATGGCGCGGGTGCTGGGAATTCTCGGCATCGGCAATTCGGTGCTCGGCCTGATCGTGACGCACATCGTTTACGGGCTCGGGTTTACCACCTTGTTTTTCCGCAACTACTACGAAGCTTTTCCGACGGAACTGGTGCGCGCTGCTCAGATCGATGGCGCGGGCTTCTGGCAGATTTTCCGCCGTATCCTGTTGCCGGCTTCCGGCCCCATCATCGTGGTGACCGTGATTTTCCAGTTTACCAATATCTGGAACGACTTCCTGTTCGGCTCGACCTTCACTTCCGGAGCGAACGTGCCGATGACCGTGGCGCTGAACAACCTGGTCAACACCTCGACCGGGGTGCAACAATACAACGTGGACATGGCGGCCGCGATGATCGCCGCGCTGCCGACGCTGCTCGTTTACATCATCGGAGGCCGCTACTTCGTGCGCGGCCTGATGGCCGGTGCCGTGAAGGGCTAACGCAATGGCTTTCCTCGAGATCAGGAACCTCCGCAAACGGTTCCAGAAACTGGAAGTTCTGAAGGGGATCGACCTCGAGATCGAAAAAGGGGGTTTCCTCGTGCTGGTCGGCCCCTCGGGCTGCGGCAAGTCCACACTGCTCAACGCGATTGCCGGGCTTGAGGCGATCAGCGAAGGGACGATCGTGATCGACGGCGCGGTGGTCAACGATCTTCCGCCGTCCAAACGAGACATCGCGATGGTGTTCCAGTCCTATGCGCTTTATCCCAACATGACGGTCGGCCAGAACATGGCGTTCGGCATGGAGATGCGCGGTGTGCCGAGACGAGAGCGCGACGCAGCGGTCAGGCAGATAGCCAAGATGCTGCAGATCGAACATCTTCTGGAGCGGCGGCCGAGCCAGCTTTCGGGAGGGCAGCGCCAACGCGTCGCGATGGGGCGCGCGCTGGTTCGCGATCCGCGCGTGTTTCTGTTCGACGAACCCCTTTCCAACCTGGACGCCAAACTGCGCGTCGACATGCGCACCGAAATCAAAAAGTTGCATGCAACGACCGGGAAGACCGTGGTCTATGTCACGCACGATCAGATCGAAGCAATGACGCTTGCGAGCAAGATCGCAGTGCTGCGGGATGGTATGGTGCAGCAGGTTGGCGCACCTGCCGAGATCTACAACCGCCCAGCCAACCTCTTCGTTGCCGACTTCATGGGCTCACCGGCGATGAATTTGCTGGCAGCGCGGCTGGCCGCGCGCAATGGCGGCGTGGTGCTCGAGCTGGCGCGCGACGACGAGCCGCCGATCGCGCTCAGGCTTCCGCCCTCGATTCCCGAGGGAAAGATCGCACTCGGCCGAGAAGTCATCCTTGGAATCCGGCCCGAGTCGATCACCGACCCGGCGGGGGCAGACCGGGCCTCCACGGCGATTGACGTGGTCGAAGCCCGGGTCGAAGTGGTCGAGCCGGCGGGATCCGATACGTATGTGGTCACGCGCGCCGGCGGCAAGGAGCTGATCGCACGGATGCGCGCCGATGCCGAAGTCGGGCACGGGACGCGCGCGCACTTCGCTTTCGATCTGGCGAAGGCAGTGCTGTTCGACCCGGCGAGCGGCCTGAGAATTGCGTGAGCGACGCAGGCGACAACAGGCTTTCGCGCACCATCGTCCCGGATTTGCCGGAGACGGTGGATATCGCGATCGTCGGGTCCGGCATCGGCGGTGCTACGGTTTGCTTCGGGCTTGCGGGAAGCGGCGCGCGCATCGCCATCCTCGAACGCGGCGAGCGGCTTGGTGCGCATCCCGCGGCGCGGGATACGCGGGCGATCTTCCAGCAAGGTGCCTTCCTCCCCGAAGAGACCTGGCGGGACAGCCGCGGCGGGCGATTCCGCCCCGGGAACTATTATTACGTCGGCGGCAATTCGAAGTTTTACGGTGCGGTGCTGATCCGCTTCCGGGCGCAGGATTTCGGCCCGCTGGAATTCAGGGACGGGACTTCGCCGGCTTGGCCGTTCGCCTATGCAGAGCTCGAACCCTGGTATGGACGCGCCGAGGCCCTCTATGAAGTCCGTGGCTCGGCTGACCAGGATCCGACCGAGCCGCCCCATTCTACGCCCTATCCGGCGCCGCCGGTGCCGGACGAGCCGGCGATCGCCGCCGTGCGCCAACGGCTTTCAAGGGTTGGGGTGCATCCCTTCTCGCTGCCGCTTGCGGTTGATATCGAACGCTGGCTGCAACGCGCGCCGACGCCCTGGGACGCGTACCCGAATACGGACCGAGGCAAGCTGGACGCGGAAACTGCACCGCTTGCGCGCGCGATCGCGAACCCCGGCGTTTCGCTGCACACGGGCGTTCGGGCACTCAGATTTCTGCCCGCCCCGGACGGGCGGCATATCGCGGAGCTTGAATTTGAGGCCAGGGGCGAAAGGCGGCGCCTGAGGGCCAAGCTGTTCGTGCT
>JBOHMN010000282.1:0-6583 GCA_050730175.1 Acetobacteraceae bacterium
TGGATGGACAATGTCTTTATCGAGCGGCTGTGGCGCAGCCTCAAGTACGAGGACATTTATCTCAAGCACTATGCTGACGCGCGGGAGGCGCGTGCCGGCATCGCAAAGTGGATCGCCTTTTACAACGGCCGGCGCCCTCACCAGGCGTTGGACTACAGAACACCGATGAGCGTGTGGCGGCTGGGGACAACCTGCGCGCCCGGCGACACGGCTGTGGACATGACGCTGCGCTTGGACAACGCTGGCGCGTTGCCCACATGCCCACAGCCGCAACAGCAGCAGGCAATGGCAGCATAGGACCAACAGGAAAAGGGAACCGCTGCGGCTCCAACTAAAACCCCGGCCACTGTGGTCCTCCCCGCGGGGTCCACCTCAGCTGGGCCTGAGCCTGCTCGTCAAAAGCTCGCCCTGCTCTTTGAGAACCGGGTAGGCTGCCGCGGCGACGAGGTGCCCGTTCACCTCCTTGATGTCCCTGACGAGGTCGAGATGCAGCGCGCTCGTTTCCACGCTTTCGATGCGCCGCTCGCGCAGCCGCTGGAAGTGCCCGGTCGTCGCCGCCGTCTCGAGATCGCGGAAGATCGCCTTCTCGGCGGCGAGTTCCCGGGCAGCCCGCGGATCCTCGCTCATCAGCACGGCGGCTGCAGTGCGCAGATTGGCCGTGAGCCGGGCCAGGAGCTGGGTAATCTCCGCTTCACCCTCGACTGAGAAGGCAAGGCCCCGCTTGATCCGCTTGGCCGCGAGCGAACCAAGATTGTGCTCGACGAGGTCGCCCGCCTGCTCGAGATGCGTGGCGAAAGTGAGAAGCTGAGCGAGGCGCCGATGGTCGACCTCGGCCAGCCGATCGGGATCGAGCCCGGTCAGGTACTGCTTGATCGCCGCATTCAGCCGGTCGAGCACCGTGTCCAGCGCTTTCACCTTGCCTAAGCGGGTGCGATCGCCGCTCTTTATGGCGGCCACGGTATCGCCGAGCATGGCCTCGAGCACATCGGCCATTCGAAGCGTCTCGCGCGCCGCGGCGGCCAGCGCGAGCGCCGGGCTCTCCGCCAGGGCGGCGTCGAGATAGATCGGCCGATCCGGCGAAAGAGCCCCCGCAGTGGCCGGCAGCAGCCGCTGCAACAGCTTCGCGTAGGGCGCGAGGAACGGGAAGAAAAGCAGCGCCAGGACAAGGTTGAAACCGGTGTGAAAATCCGCAATCAGCCGCTCGAACGGCAACCCGACCCGCCCGAGTAGCGGCGCCAGCAGCGGCAGTACGGCGAGCACGATCACCGTGCCGAGCACCCGGTTCAGGAGATTGCCGAGCGGCAGCCGCCGCCCGGCCGGGTCTGGCCCGCCCGCCTCGATCAGCGGGTTGATGGCGCTGCCGAGATTGGCCCCCACCACCAGCGCAAGCGCTGCCGGCATCCCCAGCACGCCGTGGCCGGAAAGCGAAATAACCAGCAGCACGATCGCAGCCGAAGAGTGCGCCGCCCACGCAAGAACCGTGCCGAGCAACACGGAAAGCCCCGGCTGAGAGGCCAGCGCGCCGAACGCAGCGTGCAACGCGGGCGTGCGGCCGAGCGGATCAACCAGCGCTTCGAGCTCATTGAGCGCCGTCAGCATCAGGCCGATCCCGATCAATACCCGGCCCAGATCATGCACCCGCGAGCCGCCGCCCCGGCGAAACATCAGAACGCCGACAAGTATCGCGAGCCACCCGAGCCAGTTCACGTCGAACGACAGCACCTGGACGATGATCGTCGTGCCGACATTCGCCCCGAGCATCACGGCAAGCCCCGGTGTCAGATCAACCAGGCCGCCTGCCGCGAACGACGTGACCATCAGGCCCGTCGCGGTGCTGCTCTGCAGCACCGCGGTCACACCGAATCCAGCCCCAACCGCGCGCAGGCGGTTGCCAAGCATCCGTCCCAGCATCCTTCTCAGCGCCGGGCCGTACGCACGCTCGACGCCGCTGCTCACCATGTGCACGCCCCAGAGCAGGAGTGCCACGGCGCCTGCAAGATCGATCAGCGTCAGCATCGCGCGTCGCTAATGGTGCATTGAACCGGCATCGGCCATCCTGTTGTCCTGCCCCCGTCGTTCGCTGCCCTCGGCAGTGAACGACGGGGGATAAGCAGGCCAATGAAGATAAAGAGCGAGTGTACCGACTCGCCATCTCCATCGTGGGTAGCAAGCGCTACAGTCGGCACACCAAAATCGGATCCTTCTCCCCGGCATCGGAGCGCGATCCCCAGGAGAAACCAAAGGGAAACAAAATGGTGCGTCTCTGCGCCCGTTCGGACAAAGTAGGACGTTTCCGGCCGGGCAGAACATGCACGGACACCCGGACCGAGCGGCGCACCGCCTGAATTTGCTTGTGACTCTCCAAAAAGTCGAATTACAATAGACATAATTCTATCTATAGGCTAAAGTGGACGTCTGTTTCGCCATATTTGCGACGAGGCGGACATCGCTGCGATCGCGGAGAGGCCGTGCACATTCGTGTGCCTGAATAATGGCCTGTGCGGGAACCGTTTGCGGAAATGACAGGAGGGAACCATGTCCCACTCAAGCCGCGTGATGAACGTGAAAATCTCGGCGACGACCAACTGGAAGGGGCAGATAAAAACCTTCCCCACAAAGACATATTCTTACCCGCACACAACCGATGTTGGTAACGCACAATCAACCGCGGGAAACTACACCAAAGCGAAGGACGAGTACAAATCCTGGTTGCGTGGTCAGGGTAACCTCGACGACGAGCGTCAGATGTCCTATCTGACGTGGAATATGACGCACACCGTCACCTACGACTGAACGCGGCGGCCAGTTCTGCGCCATCCGCACGCTCCCATGTTCCTGCCGCATTCGGCGTAATATCAGCCGACCAAAGGACTGACTCCCCGGAATCGCCGTCGGGCGGAAAACCGCGCGGCCCGCAAAGCCGCGGCGAGCATTCCGCCATCGCCTGAGCCCGGCAAATTTTCTCGAGGGTCAGCCTTTCCGTCGGCTGGTAATAGAGTCGGGCTACCCGACCCGCTGCCACTCCGGGCTAGAGCAATATCACCCTGACTGGGATGGCCAGATGCCGGTCAGGGTGATGAAATTGCTCGAGAAAGCAAACCAAGCGCGTTCAGTCTGCCTGAACGCGCTCTATGACAAGGAGAATGACGATGCCGCACCCCGGGCTCCCTGTTTCGCGCGAGGGCGACATTGCCATTGTCACATTCAATCGGCCGCAAGTG
Organism: Acetobacteraceae bacterium; assembly: GCA_050730175.1. Classification (GTDB taxonomy): domain Bacteria; phylum Pseudomonadota; class Alphaproteobacteria; order Acetobacterales; family Acetobacteraceae; genus JAKAWQ01. The sequence goes on from JBOHMN010000282.1 coordinate 3,222, forward strand.
CGCAATGCGCTCGATCGGGCCATGTGGGAGGCACTCGCCGAGGCGATGGAAGCGCTCTCCGCCGATGGTTCGCTCCGCTCTGTCATCCTCGCCGGTGCGGGCGGCACGTTCTCCGCCGGCGCCGACATCAAAGCGTTCGGCTCCGAGCGCGGCACGCGCGCGCTCGAGGAGCGTTACGGCCAAAGCATCCACCGCGCCATGCAATCCATCCGCCTCTGCCGCCATCCCGTCGTCGCCGCGATCGAAGGGGCCTGCATCGGCGGCGGTGCGGGAATCGCCACGATGTGTGACTTCCGCATCGGCGGCGAGGGCATCCGCTTCGGGATCACCGCCCGCAATCTCGGCATCTTTTACGCATACGCCGAACTCGATCCGATCCTCTCGCTCGCTGGCAGTGCGGTCGCGGCGGAACTTCTGATCGAAGGGCGCATTTTCAACGGGCGCGAGGCCTACGAAAAGGGCCTCCTTTCGCGGGTGGTGGCAGATCAGGCCGTCCGCTCGGAAGCGCTGGCACTGGCCACTCGGATCGCCGCCGGAAGCCCGCTTGCCGCGCGCTTCCACAAGCAGGCGATCCGCCGCTTGCGCGGCCCGCTGCCGCTGACCGCCGCCGAAGAAGCCGAAGCTTGCAGATTCGTCGAGACCGAGGATTTCCAGAACGCCTACCGCGCCTTCCTGGCCAAGGAGAAGCCCCGCTTTGCCGGCCGCTGATCACCTCGCGCAACGCATCGTTTCACCCGCTCGCCCGCCCCGCCGGCCGAGACCCATCTCTCGCCCGCGACCCGATCGCGCCCCGCCTGAGCGATGACACTCGTCTCCTTGAACGGCGTGGTGCTTCGGGCCGGCGCGCGCACCCTGATCGACGGCGCAAACCTCGCCATCCAGAGCGGGCAGCGCCTCGGCCTCATCGGGCGCAACGGGGCCGGCAAGTCGACGTTGCTCGCGCTGATCCGGGGCGAAATCGAACCGGACGGCGGCGAAATCCGCCGCGCCGCACAGGTTCGCATCGGCGCCGTCGCCCAGGAGGCGCCAGGCGGGGAGACGAGCCTCCTCGATTCGGTCCTCGCCGCCGACACCGAGCGTGCGATCCTCTTGCGCCAGGCCGAGGACGCACCCGCCGATGCGCTCTCCGAGGTGCATGAGCGGCTGCGTGCGATCGCCGCCGCTGCCGCGCCCGCGCGCGCCGCCGCAATCCTCGCCGGGCTCGGCTTCGATGCGGCGGCTCAGGTTCGCCCGCTCTCGAGCTTTTCCGGCGGTTGGCGCATGCGGGTCGCCCTCGCCCGCGCCTTGTTCACCGAGCCTGATCTCCTTTTGCTCGACGAGCCGACCAATCATCTCGACCTCGAAGCAACGCTCTGGCTCGAAGGCTGGCTCGCCCGCTTTCCCGGAGCAGCCTTGGTGGTCAGCCACGACCAGGGCCTCCTGGATCGCTCCGTCGACGCGATCGCCCATCTCGCGCAAGGCCGGATTTCCCTCACACCAGGCGGGTTTTCCGAGTTCGTCCGCATCCAGACCGAGCGCGCGCTGCAAGACGGGCGGGAGGCGGACCGGATTGCCGCCACGCGCGCCCACCTCCAGCACTTCGTCGACCGCTTCCGCTACCAGGCCAGCAAGGCCCGCCAGGCGCAGGCGCGCCTAAAGGCGCTCACCAAGCTGCCGCCGGTCCCCGTGACCGCCGCCGAGTCGCCGGCCCGGTTCGACTTTCCCGAACCCGTTCCGGTTCCTCCGCCGCTGCTCCGGCTGGAGAACGCAGCCTGCGGCTACGACGGAACGCCCGTGCTGCGGCGGCTTTCATTGGCCGTCGACCCCACCGATCGGATCGCCCTCCTCGGGGCCAACGGCAATGGCAAATCGACCCTGGCAAAGCTCCTCGCCGGCCGGCTCGCGCCGCTCTCGGGCGACATCCGGCGCGCGGCGAAGCTCACGGTCGGTTATTTCGCCCAGCACCAGGAAGAGGAGCTCGAACCCGAGGAGAGCCCGCTTACGCACATCGCCCGCGCCATGCCGCACGCGCGACCGCCCGCGCTCCGTGCCCAGTTGGCACGCTTCGGCCTCGATGCCGACCGTGCCGAGACCAGGGTGGCAAATCTTTCCGGCGGCGAACGGGCCCGGCTCCTGCTCGCGCTCGCCACACGCCATGCCCCGCAGCTCCTCATTCTCGACGAGCCGACGAATCATCTCGATATCGACGCGCGCCACGCCCTGGTCAGCGCCCTCGACGCATTCCACGGCGCCGTGCTGCTGATCACACACGATCCGCATTTCATCTCGCTGGTGGCCGACCGGCTCTGGCTGGTCAAAGAGGGAACAGTGCGGCCATTCGCCGGCGATCTCGACGATTACCGCGCCCTGCTCGCCGCCGAGGCTGAACAGCGAGCAGCGCAGGAAAAGCAGCTCGAGCCCACACGCGAAGGGCGCAAAGAAGCGCGCCGCGAACGCGCCGAAGCACGTGCTGCGCGCGCACCTCTCGCCGCGCGGGCGCGCCGCGCCGAGGCCGAGCTCGCGCACCTGACAGCCGAGAAAAAGGCCCTCAGCACTCGCCTCGCCGACCCCCTTCTCTACGCGCCGGAGCGCGCATCCGAGATGCTCGCCGCAACCCGCCGCCTCGCCGAGACCGAACGCGCCCTCGCCGCCGCAGAGCAAGCCTGGCTCGCCGCAGCGGATGCACTCGATGCGGCCACATGACCCGCCACCTCACGCGCCTACCATCAGCTTCACGATCTCATCGCCGTTCGTCTCGCCCGCCAAGCGCTCGCCCGCCTTGCGGCCGCGCCTGAGCACCATGATCCGGTCGGCAACCGAGAAGATGTCGCCCAGATTGTGCGAAATGAAGATCACCGCCTTGTTGGCTGCCTTGAGACTCTTGATCAAGGCAACCACCTTGCGCTGTTCGGGCACGCCGAGCGCGGCCGTCGGCTCGTCCATGATCAAAACCTCGGCGTTCCAGAACACGGCACGACTGATCGCGACCGCCTGGCGCTGGCCGCCGGAAAGCGCCCTGACCGGCAGCGTGAGGCTCGGCAGCACGATGTCGAGCGTCGCAATCAGCGCCGCCGCTTCCTTCGCCATCCGCGGGCGATCGAGCGCAGGAAACAGGCCGAAAATCCGCCGCATCGGCTCGCGGCCGAGAAACACGTTGGCGCCGACGTCGAGATTATCGGCCAGCGCCAGGTCCTGGTAGATCGTTTCGATGCCGGCCTCGCGCGCAGCCCTGGGATCGGCGAAGCTCACCGCCTTGCCGCGGAAGCGAATCTCGCCTTCGTTCGGCTGATGCACGCCGGAAATCGTCTTGATCAGCGTCGATTTGCCGGCACCGTTGTCCCCCGCCAGCGCCAGCACTTCTCCACGATGGAGATCAAAATCCA
>JBOHMN010000283.1:0-6237 GCA_050730175.1 Acetobacteraceae bacterium
TGCCGGCGGGGATCACGGCGCCGGCCTGAAGGAGAGTGCCGCATGCAACTGGACGCGATTGCGGTCGGGCATCATCCGCCGGACGACGTGAACGTGGTGATCGAGGTGCCGATCGGCGGCGAGCCGATCAAGTACGAAATGGACAAGCGCGCCGGCGTCCTGGTGGTGGACCGGTTCCTCTACACGCCGATGCGCTACCCGGGGAATTACGGGTTCATTCCGCACACGCTCTCCGAGGATGGTGATCCGATCGACGTGCTGGTCGCCAACACGCGGCCGATCGCGCATGGCGCGGTGATCAATGTCCGTCCCGTGGGCGTGCTGCAGATGACCGACGAGGCCGGGCCCGATGAAAAGATCATCGCCGTGCCGGCGCCGAAGCTCACCCACCGCTACATGCACGTGGCGGAGATCACGGATCTGCCGGAGATCACGCTCGCCCAGATCCGGCACTTCTTCGAGCACTACAAGGACCTCGAGGAGGGCAAGTGGGTGAAGGTGGGCGGCTGGGGCAAGGCGGCGGAGGCCCGGCGGATGATCATGGCGGCGGTGGCGCGGGCGGCGGGCAAGGCCGGCTGAGAAGCGGCGCGGCCGGCCTATGGCTCTCGCCCGGCTATGCTATGGCCCCAACTGGATGAAAGTTCGGGATAACGTCGCCCCCTCTGAGCCGATGGCTCTGCCCCCGGGCGGATCGAACTCAAATCGGGCGCGGCCTCATGGCGGGGTCCAGTTACTGCACCCATGTTTCGCGTCTATAAATCTTGCCCGCCAAGTCGAACAACTTGAACAGTTCCGGTACTTCTTCAACTTTTTGAAGCTGCTCCGCAAAGCCGCCCCTCGACCGATCAAAGAGCCCTCCAAGCTCCGAGTCCGTTCGACCCACGCTTGCCCCCCGTTTCTGGCAAATCACAAGCATAAGAACATAATGTATTGCAGCTATCAGCCGGTGAGGGGCAGGGGCGCTAGCTGCAAGTCGGATCGCTTCTACGTATCCGCTCTGCAACGACCGGCCCTTCAGGCCCACACCATGTTCCTCGATAAATCCCGGACAAGACATTTGAAAGACGGCGCTCTCGTCGCCCATCGCCGGAATCGGCCAGGGAAAGCTATCATGATGGCGATTTTCGGACTGTCCTAATAGCTTGTAGTAGCACCACGCGAGACTCGCCGTTGCAGGATTCCCGTCGGGGAGATTGCAATTCGTGATGCACCGTTCGAGCATATTGGGGTACAGCACGTTCAAAATTGCATCACGGCTCGTGTCCCTGGCAGCGCGCGTCGCTGCCCGACAACCTAAGGACCCGATAAGCACGTGGCGGGCGAGTGGCCCTATCTCCTGTAACCTATCAGCCAGCCTGCGTAGGCCGGAAGCTTCCACCTCGACAAGGCTCCGCCCTATAATGGCGGCAATGTTCCCGATTACGAATTGCGTCCTCGGCGCCGAATCGATTGCCTGATTGACGAGCCTATCGTCCACCGGTGTCTGCAACAAGCCTCCGATACGACGAAAGATACTGGGATAATAGGTGCGGGTTCGGAGTGCTTCAAAGCGGTGTCGCTCTATTGAAAACGCGACGTACCGCGCGATGCACGTTTCCATCCACACCCGGTGTGCAAAGCTGTATTTCCCGGTGTACTGGAAGACCGAACGACGCAACAGCGCCCTCAGCATGTGCTTATCCGCCGCGAGCCGAAAGCCCTCGATCATCTGATTAACCCTTGGATCAGACGTGGCCGTAGGTTCGCTCCGCCATTCCTGGGCAATCAGAGCTGTCCGTGTCAGTATCTCGTCAAAGCTCAGGTTGTCGAGGATTCCATCTACCGTTTGTCGATCATCCTTGTTTTCGGTAAATGCCCACCCGACAGCAGTGATCGCTCCCATGCGCTCTTGCACAGGCTTTCCGTCCCACTGATCCGCTTGCTTTTGCCTGGACGCTGAACCCTCATTGTGGAGTGCGTTCGTGTCGACCAGCACTTCAAGCGCCGACTCTATGATCTGTATCGGGTTTTCGATATCCTGCCACTTTGGCCTAAGTTTGAACGCGTTGAGAATCAGTGGTCGGAGGACAAGACTCTCCTCTTCTTTCCCGTCGAGCCCTTTCAAGAGCCGCTCGACGTCGGCTTCGCTAATGAATCGAGCTGCGGCCGGACGACTCAGTAAGCCAATCCTGATAAGCGGGTTCGACGCTAGGCGATCCCAGTCTTCGGTAGCCACGCGCCCACAGAAAATCAATACAAGCGGATTGGGTATTTCAGTCTCGCCGTCGAACCGCAGGTACTCACCCAGCTTTTCTAGATCGTCGATGGTGATCTCGTCATACCGGCTGAGAAATTCGTCCAAAGAGTCGATCATCAGTACTGTTTTGCCGGTGAACGTGAAGTCACTCCAATTGTCTTCGAGTTTCGCCGCGGGTTTACCCGTCTCCTCGGACATTCGCTGCATTACGCCGCTTGCCCAATGACCCCACGATGTCGCGATAGCTTCCCACAGTTCCGGTGCGCTGCCTTCATGCCGGCGGAAACGATCGCGCAGCTTGTCGGCTAGCGAGACGTGCTTCAGGCTCATCAGCAACGGGAACGGTCGCGGTCGATCCGTGGGCGGTTCGAGAAATTGCGCTGCCAAACGCTCAGCTAACGCTCGGAGCACCGTGGACTTCCCGGTGCCACCGTAGCCCGTAACTACGTAACTTCCTGGTTCCCATCTATCGACGGCGCCGAGGAGAGACTCAAACGCGTTCACTTGGTCCGAGTAATCCTTTCCAAGCTCCGCATCAGATACCAAACTTTCGATTTTCTCTTGCTCCGTGATGATCCCGATCCACCAACGCGTTGTTTGGGCAATTACTTCGGATACGGGCCGCTCGCCGCCAGACGCTCCGACGCACTTTCGATCAGCGGAGGGAATTCGGTCGACCAAAGGCTTGTCCTGGCCCTGTTCCGGTTTGTAATTCTTCGCAAGGTAAACTAACTGCCCCGGAAGTTGAGCCAACGATTGATCTTGGAGGCCAGGGGTAAGCAGAATGCTCGAGGTCGCGCTCTCGGGAACGCCGAGATTCTTAGCCAGAGTCGCGAGTAGATCCTTTACGGGGTCGAGAACACCCCGCAGAGCGCCCTCCATCAGGATCCTTAAGTGCTCCTCCGTGAGTCCAAGGTTAAAGGTCAGATTGCGCGCAATTACATTCTTGAAGTGGAACTCACTGAAATTCCCCTCTTTGGTTGGGCTATTGTGGCTTTTCGCGAGAGGCGCGTCGCCCCCGTCGCCCTCGCTTACGGTTTTTTTGAGGTACCATTTCTTGCTGTTACCAAATCCTCAATTGTAACGTCATGGCCATAAACATTTCCAATTTTAATTCGACCCTCCGCAGCAAGCTTTCTGATCATTACGCTTGCGCTGGCGATAATGTCGCCGACGTTGATGTCTCCGCCAGCCGCTCCGGTGGCCGACGGGATTTGCTCGCGAAGCGCCGCAGCGTGCTGCTCAAGTTCGGTGTCCTTCGCGGCGCCCGCATTTGAGATTGCCTCTGCAAGCGCTTCCTGCGCCTTCCCGGACTTAGGTCCATGCTCGACACCTTGGACGGCTTCTTCGCTTCCGCCGAGCTTCCTGACAATTAGGGTCCGCAAGGCGTCGTAGGCATCGGAGACCGCCTTACCTCCGACGTCCTGAAGCTTTGCAAGCGCACCCGCGGCCAAGGCGCCGACGATGCTGGCAAGGATTGGATCCATTAACGTGTCCTCCCCCGGTTAGTAAGCAGGCTGTCACTCACCGAAGTGGGGCAAAATATACCTTCGGTTGCTTGCGGTCATTCCGTTTTTGGGCACGACCTTGCCCCCCGGGCGGCAGCTCACGCGACGCTTCCATGATGTCTTGCAACGCCTTAGCTTGACGTCTACCCCAAGCAAAGAGCGGCCTCCGGCCGCGTACGCGAGGGGACGATGGTCGCGTCCCGCGCGCTCGGGCATTCCCGCCGTTTCTTCGCTCGGCCAGGCTCGATTCCCTGCAGGCCGGGTGATTCCCCTCCCCCACGGGCGCCCGACCCGCTTCTCCGGTCCTCGCCAGATGCACGTTCCAGATGCGTTCGCCTTTGGACCCTCAAGTCCATCTCGAATCGGTTTATCGACGGGCGGGCTTGCGGACCTGCGCATGGCTGAGGCTGCGCAAAAGAAGGTCTCAGCGGAGGCGGCGACTACCCGGAAGTCCCTCGCCAGCCGCTTGTTTCGGTTGATCCATGAACTGTCTGACAACCCGGCGGCGCGTGCGTACCAAGAAGCCGATCCTTCCCCGCGCTTCGCGCGCCGCCTTGATCCTGATCGATGTGGCATTTCTTGCCGGGCCCTATTAGGATCTGTCTGCGTCGCCAAATTGCACGACCGGCGGTTATCCGGCGCTCGCTGCGTTGACCGCAGCAGCCACCTGCTGGGCCAGGGCAAGGAGCGCGGCGCCGCTCGCAGTAGTGAGGACTCCGCCGGAGGCGACCGCGGCCGCCGCGGCGAGAACTGCAGCACCGACCCCGATGGCGACGGTCGCATCTTTTATCCTCGCAAGGGTTTGCTTCGCAGAGTCGATGTTGACCTGCAAACGGGCGACGGCGGAGTTGATTTCGTCGCTTATCTGCCGGGCGGCGGCGGCCGCGATGTCATTGGCGTAATCGATCACCGACTGTTCCGTTCTGCGGAGCCGCTGGCAGGTGGCGGAGTACGGATCGGGTTGGGCGTCGACGAAGGTGTCAATCGCACCTGCAAATGCATTCAACGAATCGATGAGGTCAAGAAGTGCCACGACTGCCTCCCCGGATCGAGCCGCTCACAGTGCCCGTATGATCAGTCTGGCGGCCGAGCTGAGCTGATCCTGGTACTTCGCAATGATCGCCCGCAACTCTTTGCTTGAGAGCTCGCCGGCGTGCGCGACCAGTGCGGCGTGACCCTGGGCGATTACGGTGAAGGCCTTGGCTGCCGCGGTTGCAGCCGCGCTCGCCTTGGTGAAGCCCGCCACGTGCTCGTCACGCCACTCGCCGAGCATCTCCTGGACCGCGGGAGTTTGATGAAGGCCGAGGTTCCCGTAGTAGGTCGCTACCTCGTGCGCGTCGATCTGGTACCGCTCCGCGGTGAGCCGCGCAAACTGAGCGAGTGCAGCGCATAGTTCCTGTACGCTTGGGTTGGCCTTCACGATTAGGTTCGCTACCGCCTGTCTCCGCCACAGGTCGAGGGCGCCGCCGGCAAGGAGGGTGATCAGGTCCGTAGCCGGCTTCTGCGTTGCCGTTTTGAGGACGCCGAGACCCTTGAGGGAGTTACCAATGCTGGTTGTCGAGGCCGACACGTCGACGGTCTTGTCGTCGGCCAATGAACTGACGGTCGAGAGATACAATGACAAGGTCTTCATTCCGAGATCGGCGGACTTCGTTTGCGTGTCGGCGGCGGGAAGCTCAGCCGCCAGCCGTTCCTTTGCCTGCAACTCGGGATTGAATTGGGCTGCGTACTTCACCGCGTCCGGGTAGCTGTCCACCGCGGCGGTATTTTCCGTAATGGAGCTGCCAAGCTTGGTGAAGCCGCTGACGGCGCTGAGGTCAACGCATCCCGCTGTCGCTAGAAGCAGGGCAGAGGCAACGATTCCTGACAGCAGCCGTCGAGGCATTTTGCCACGCTTTCGTAAATCGACCGGAAGAAAGGACGATCGAAGGAACGAAGTCGGGCCCGCAATGGGGCGCCTCAGACGAGAGCCTGCGTCGCGGCGGGCGTTCGGGCGGAGGAAGCCGCTCGTCGTGGTTGCTCTTGCGCGGCCAGAGTGACGGTTCTTTTCGTGCGGGAATATTCTGGCAGAGAAAACAACGTGGCAAGGATGATCTGGCATCGATGCATCGCACTTTGGTCAAACCTGCGTGATCCTGTTCGTCGATCCTGCGGGGATCGTTGCGGTCGGTTGGCTGCCCAAAGCGACGACGTTAACGCAGGGGAAACGGGAGTGTGGCTCGCGACAAATAAATCGGCGGGCTGATTCCAAGTGCGTGGCCGGCGCGTGGGCTCGTCGTCAGGGGCCGCGCCGATGGGCGGTTGCAGACCCGGGGCGCGCGGCTCAGGGATGGATCAACTGGCTCACCCCATCCCAGAAGATCTGGATGCCGATGCAAAGCATGATGAAGGCGGAAAGCTGGGTCAGCACGTTGATGCCGCGCTCGCCGAGCACGCGGCCGATGCGATCGGCCGAGCGATAGCAGGCGAAGATGGTGACGGAGATCGCGATCA
>JBOHMN010000284.1:0-3511 GCA_050730175.1 Acetobacteraceae bacterium
ACCAATTCCTGTGCCCGAGTCGGGCTTAGGCCATGAAAAGGCTGGATTTCCTTGTGAAATCCGGATGCGGAAAATTCACGCAGGCGGCGTTGACAAGAGTTCGCCGGCGGCGAATCGGGCGGATTATCGTGGTGATGCGGCGGACCGGAACCGCCAGATAGAGGCTACCGGCAGGAGTCTCCGGCATACGAAAGTAACGCTTGTGTTTGATTTCTAACCGCTCTGTTGTGCTTCGCGATTTCAACAACTTGCCTGTCCCTGTCCGGAACATGAAAAGTGGCGACGACGAAGAGGACGAAGCGTGGTGGCTGCCGCCCTGGGAAGACGATGACGCAGCCGAGCCGCCCGGCCAGCCACGGCGGCGTAAACCGGCCGTCGGCGAGCCCGACTATGGGCATCCTCTGCTCGCCCCGCTTGCGCGGGCGCAGGACGGCGTAGCGCGGCTGGAAACCCGCATGGAGGCGGCGTCACCGGCGGTGGCCGAAGGCCTGCGCGCGCGCCGCCTACCGCGAAGCGGCCGGCTGGCTCATGCACACTCATGTCTGGATTCATCCCGGGGACCTGGCGCTGCGCGATCTCGGCGTCACGGGCTCCTATGGCGCCGCGGCCCGGGCGAACCGGCTGCAAGCCGAGCTGCCGTCCACCGTGACGCAAGGGGCCGAATTCGATATCGCGCCGTCCGATCTCGCCGCAGGGCAGGCGCTGCGCTTCGCGCGGTTGTGGCGGCGTCTGGCGGAATTCCGCACCTGGGCGCCGCTGGCCGATGCCACGTCAATACGCGAGACATTACAATCGCTTGGCTCCCGCGGGCCATTTGCCGATCCGGACATCGAGGAGTGGCTCGCCGCGATCGGGTCGGGAGAACGGGAACCCGTGCTCATCCGCGCCGGCCGGGCGGCACGGCAATGGATGAACCGGGCCCAGGCAACGGAGCCGGCGGGCCCAGACGGCATCTTCCTGGCGGCCTGCCTATGGCGGCAAAGCGGCTTGGGCCGCGCGATCAGCCTGCCCTTCTGGTCGGCGCCGGAGCAGCGACATCATCGGTTGGGCCTTCGGGTCGGCATCGAGTGGATGGCCGGGTTTCTCGATTGCGTGGCTGACGCTGCCAGGGCGGGCCGTGACGAGCTCAGGCGCCTGCAGCAGGCGGAGGAAAAGGCCGGACCCCTCGCCCGCACCGTGCGCTCGAAGCTGCCGGCGGCGGTCGAGGCTATTCTCCGGGCACCGGTCATGACCGCCCGGGGCCTGGCGCACAGTCTCGACGTGACGCCGCAGGCGGCGCTTAGTCTGTTGCGGCAACTGCTGGCGGCCGGGATTATCCGCGAAGCAACCGGCCGAGCCTCCTGGCGGGCCTACGTCCTTACCTGAACTCGCAAGGGTAGCTGGGGCCTGGACATGGCGCTGGGCCGGGAGGAGCAGAGCCGAGCCCCCTGCCCGTCCCCGGCGAAGGCCGCAACGGGTTACGGAAAGAGCGAAAGATGGAATTCCGGAAAACGAGATTTCTTGATTGGAGATGCCCGTGGGGGCGACGGTCAACCCGCTGGGCGCGGAAGCGCCGGATAGAATTCTCTAAAGAATGAATTCGCTCTTTCTCGTTTTCTCTACTACTTCATTGCGCGCGGCTCGCCCGACCGGCGCCAAACACGAGGTACCTGGTCCTATTTCTCTCTTTCGTGAATTCCGGAAAGATAGAATTCTTGTTTTCACAGATTATTTTTTTCTTCCCAGGCCTCGAGCGCGGCGAACAGAAGCTCGTTGAGCTTGAGGTCGGCGTTGGCGGCGCGCTGACGAAAGCGCTTGCGAAAGGCTGGCGGCACCTTGAACGCGAGCGCCTGAAGGTTCTCGGTCCGGGTCCGCTCCAGCTCGGCCGCCGGCCTAGACCTCACGGGAGGCGGGGCAGGGGCTTCGGGTGGCACGACCTGCGGCACGGGCCTCGGCGCGGTGCGCTGCGAGGCCTCCGGCATGGGTGCGGCGGCTTCGCTGGTAAGAGCGGAAAGGTCAATCGCCGGCCGTTTGCTCATGGTGTATTTCTCCCTTTCATGAATTATTTCTTTCCAACCTACCCTTCAGATCGGCCCAAAGCGCGCTGATTTCCTGCGCGGCGATGCCTTTGGGGTCGATTTCGAGCGCGGTTTTGCCGTGCGCGAAGGTCTCGGCGTAGATGACGCGCTCGTGCATGCGGGTGGAAAGCACGAGGCCCAGCGCATTGAGCGCGGCAGCGGTGCCGTCGTTGTTTCTGAGGTTGGGCCGGACGCGCGACAGCACAAAATGAAACGGCTTGCCGGACTTCCTGACGAGCGGGAGCCCTTTGACGAGGGCCCTAAGGTCCGCCGGCGTCGGGTTGAGCGGAATGAGGATGGCGTCGGCGCAGGTGAACAGCTCTTCGTTGACGGCGCCGATCGACGGTGCGGTGTCGATGAAGAGATAGGACGCGCCGGCTTCGCCGAGGGCCTCAAGCTTGTCGTCGAGTTCGTCGAGGGTAAGGGGCGAGTAGCGCGGCGTATCGAGGCCGGCCTTCTTGCGCTGATTGAACCAGTCGGCGGCGGTGCCTTGCGGATCGGTGTCGGAGATGATGAGCGGACCGTCTCCGGCGCGCTCGGCGGCGGCGGCAAGATGGACGGCGACGGTGGATTTGCCCGAGCCGCCTTTCTGGTTCGCGACGACGATGGTTTTCATGAAAGAGCTAATAGGCGAATTCTCGTTTTCATGAAAGCTAGAAATCGACGGATTGAGCTAATCTTGACGGAGCGAAGGCCGCCGTCCGGCGATGATGGCGGACGAAGGGGTCCTCGCCATTGAACGCGGCGGGCAACACCTCGATCATCGGGTTCCCGCATTCGGAACTCGCATCGCGCGAAAGCTCGGCGGTCAGCACGTCATCGCCTGGCAGCGTGCGCACGAGGATGCCGCGTGAATCGAACACGGCGCAGCGTTGCAGCACGAATGGACGGTGCTACCTGCGCAAAGGCGCTCGCTTGTCGAAGGATTTCGGCAAGCGATCAGCGCTTGAAAGCATTCGCGGCGTCCCGCTGGCCGCCCAAAAGTGTGTGCTGCTGGTGAGCGACGAACGTTATTAGATTGGCGCATGATGGTGCGCGATCCCGTTCGGCTGATCCTGCCGAGGACGTGTGGGGCTCTCTGCGCCAGCTTGAACAGGCGCAGAGCAGGCGGGTGGCAGGTAGGGCCGAATCCGCCAACACGGGATATATCGCGCCAGCTCGATCCCGAACTTCACGATGCGCTGCGCGTCACCATCACGCGCGCACCGCGAGCGATCTCCGGGGAAACGGCAGAGAATGATCCGTGTCCGACGGGGTTGCCGGCGGCTTTTCCTTTTCGGCCGTTCCGGTGGAAATTCCCGTCTGGCTCTCGCGTCCGCACCAGGCGAAAAGGCTCGGCTCGCCGTAAGGCTCGGCGGCGTCGCGTTCGCCGGCGGGACGGTGATCCTCGTGCAGCTCGAAAAGGGTTGGTTGTGCGGCGCGCGGCGCGGCCTGGGCCCGGCGCAGTGCGAGAA
>JBOHMN010000285.1:0-2466 GCA_050730175.1 Acetobacteraceae bacterium
TTGCGTCCTGCGCTGGCCGCAGACGGATGGTTCGCCGGTGTGCCCGATGTGCAGTTGCCTCGAATTTTACGACCTCAAAGCCCGGCGACGCTTCAAATGCGCGGCTTGTCATCACCAGTTCAGCGCCACCTCCGGGACCATCTTTGCGTCACGCAAATTGTCTTTCGTCGCTCTTCTCGGCGCGATCTGCCTGTTCGTGAATGCTTCAAAAGGCATGTCGGCCGTTCAATTGTCGCGGGATCTCGATGTTCAGTGCAAGACGGCTTTCGTGCTGATGCACAAGCTCCGCGAAGCCATGGCGCGGGAGACCGCTGACGCGCGGCTCGAAGGCGCCGTCGAGGTCGATGGGGCATACTTTGGCGGTCATATCCGCCCGGCCAACGCCAAGATGAACCGCATTGATCGGCGGCTCCTCGAAAACCGCAGTGGGAAGCGCCGCGTCGTTATCGTGCTGCGTCAGCGCAGCGGACGGACGCTGACCCGCACCTTCCTGCGTGAAGCGGAAGGCGTAGGCTTTGCGCAAGAGCGCATCGAACGCGGAGTGGCGCTATCGGCAGACGAGGCCACGCATTGGGATCTTTTGGCCGATCGGTTCGATCTGAGCCGCGTCAACCATTCGGAAGCCTACAGCGAGAATGGCGTCCATACGAATATGGCGGAAAGCTATTTCTCTCGATTGCGGCGCATGATCCGTGGACAGCATCACGCGGTGGGCGGCAAGTATCTCGGCGCCTATGCCGCTCATGCCGCCTGGCTCGAGGACCATAGCAACGAGAGCAATGGAGCACTGGCCGACCGGCTGATCGGCGGCGCGCTTGCCGCGCCCATCAGCCGGACTTGGTCCGGTTATTGGCAACGACGAGTAGCGTAACCGCATCGCCGGCCGCCCAGACGCAGATGCCCTTTCGCTTCTCTACCATACGCACGAGTTTGCGTCTCGCGGCGTGCCTCAGGGCCTGGACGACTTTGAAGACAACGGAGTTCCTGAGCGTCGTGTCTGATACATCGAGCTTGCGCTCGACCATGACACGCTCAGCGAGCTCCCGGGTGGTCAACTCGCCGTCGACGCCGAGATGGCGCACGCAAATGTCGGCGACTTCGCCCTTCTTGAAGAAACCGTGGCTGACCATGTACCGTGCGCGCTGGTGTTCAGGGTCGGTGAACAGCCTGATCGCCGCATTGACATGCGCAAGATCATGCTTCGCTTGCGCGATCCGCCCCTGATAGGCCTCGATGCGGCCATGGATCTCCGCGCGCTTGTCTTTCAAGGATTGGATAACCAGTGGCTCCGTCATGGCCCAAACAATCGGATATCCCCCGGTGATCGACAATCACAATCTTGGTGCGTCTGCTGCCTAAGATCGGATGCATTCGGCGCGAACCTTGCCGTTGAAGGCCTCCACGAAGCTGTTGTCGGTCGGCTTTCCTGGTCTCGAAAAGTCCAGCGCGACGCCGTTTGTATGAGCCCGGAGATCGAGAGCGCGCGAGATGAACTCCGGCCCGTTGTCGACCCGGATAGTTTTAGGATGCCCATATTTCGCGCAGACACGATCGAGCGTGGCGACGACGTCGGAGCCAGTGTATCGCGCTCGAACATCGATCGCCGGAGACACTTTCGAGTAGGCGTCGACGATCGTCAAAACCCGGATCTTGCGTCCGTCGAAAAGCTGATCCGATAGAAAGTCCATCGCCCAGACCTCGTTCGGCGACCTGGGAGGCCGACGGTCTTCGCGTACTTTCGCGGCGACCTTGCGCTTGGGCCGTTTGTTGCGGATTTGCAGGCTTTCCTCGACATAGAGGCGATAGACGCGCTTGGCGTTGACCCGCCATCCTTCGCGACGCAACAGTACATGAATGCGCCGATAGCCGTAGCGAACGCGAGCCGCCGCAATCTCCTTGATCCGATTCTGGAGCGCAGCCTGAGAAGGTCGACGGGCCCGATAAAAATAACTCGACTTCTGAAACCTCAGAATGCCGCAGGCTCGCCGGATCGAGACCTGGTAGACGCCTTGAAGTTGGTCCACCAGTCTTCTCGCCTTCGCAGGCTTCAGAGTTTTTTTGAAAGCACGTCCTGCAACATGGCCTTGTCGAGCGAGAGGTCGGCCACCATCCGCTTCAAACGGCCGTTCTCCTCCTCGAGCTGCTTCAGGCGCCGAACTTCCGACGGCATCAACCCGCCGTACTTCTTGCGCCATCGGTAGTAGGTCTGCTGCGACACGCCGGCCTTCCGACAGACCTCTTCGACGCCAAGTCCGTCATCAACCTGCTTCAGGAGCAGGGCGATGTGTTGCTCTGAAAACCTCGAAACCTTCATGGCTCTTCTCTCCTCTCCCAGCATAGGAGATTATGAGAAAATCCTCGTTTTGAACGGTCCAGTTATCCGGTAGCAGGTCACGCCCTCAAACGCTACCTAGCCCGAGAGGTGTTCTCCCTCATCATGCGGCGCCAGAAAGACATCAACGCGAC
>JBOHMN010000286.1:0-4607 GCA_050730175.1 Acetobacteraceae bacterium
GCCATCGCAACAAAGAGCTTCCTGCCGCTGAGACGGCTGTCGCGAAGCGTGGTTTCGCCGGCGGGATCGAGGCTGTTCGCTCGTTCCTGCCATGCGGGAAGGACGAGGGAGGTGCCGGCGAGGAGATCGGCCAGCGGGGCGCCGGAGAGGGCACGAGCCGCCATCGCGGCTTGGATCAGCGGCTCGGGAACCAGGCCGGCGCCGAGCTCTTCGGCGAGGGCGGCGAAGCCGCGCATGCCGAGCCCGCTGCCACCTTCGGATTCCGGAAGCGCCAGGGCGGGCCAGCCAAGGTTGCAGATTTGCCGCCAAGTCGCGCGGTCGAAGCCCGGGTCGGTGAAGCGGAGCGCGCGGATGCGCCGGAGATCGCCGCGCGGGACGACGGCAGCGGCACTGTCGCGAACCATGCGCAGCGCTTCCCTGAGCTCCGCCGACTGCTCCATGCTTCCCCCGGCCTCGCCGGCAATGCTCGCCGCAGCGGGTGGCAGGGTCAATCCGGGCGGGATCAGATGCGCACGGCGGTGCCGAAACCGGCCGTTGCGATTACGGAGGATTGCCTGGTGCCAGGGACGAATGAGCGGCGGAAGGCCCGGGCGGCCAATCATCGGCGTGGCAGGATATGCGCGATGCTGGCCGCGGCGCTGATGCTCGCCGGCCTCGCCGCCTGCGTGCAAAATGCGTCCGCGCCGGCCGGCGGCGCAGCGCAGGCACCGGGAAGCTTCGACGTCCATATCGGAGGCCGGCTGACGAACGCGTTCGGCACGGCGACGTATTAGACGCGACTGACGACCGTGCCTGCTTTCAGCTCCAGCCTGGGATACCCGGAACGCGCATCGTCTCGATCTCCGCGAGATCGAAACCGAAGTATCTGGCAAGCAGCGCACGCAGGGCGCCACGGTCGGCCAGTGTGAATTTCCTCACGTGGGCACCGCTACGATGCGTCACGTCGCGATTCACGATGCTCACCCGCCCGTCCTCCGTCGCGGCACTCGCGAAGATCGCGTTCTTGAACTGCGAGGCCGGGTGGGTCGCGGTGTAATGGTTCGCCACTTCGAAATCGATCGGATTCTCGACATCGAGGTTGCAAATCCAGGCGGGAATGTCGGCGCCGTCCCGCGTGGTGTGCAGCACCCACCGCGTGCCCTCGCGGGCGACGCGATGAGTCGGGCGTTCGGGGGGAACGCCGGATCCGTCGAGCGGCAGCGGCAAAGGGGATGCGAAGGGCCCGAATCCCGGATCGACGATGTAGCGGACATCATCGACGATGACGCTGAGGAACATGTGGGTGCGCGGTGCCTCGTCAGGCGGGCGGTAGGTGATGACCCGGGCGGCATGGCGGAGAGGGGCAAAGCCGAGTGTCTCGAGGACGGCGGCGAAAAGGCTCGCATGTTCGAAGCAGTAGCCGCCGCGCCGTGCTGTTACCAGCTTGGCCTGCAATGCAGGCAAATCCAGCCGGATGCCTCGTCCGAGCAAGACATCGAAATTCTCGAACGGAACATGCCTCAAGTGGTGCGCAAGGAGGCCGGCGAGCGTTGCATAGGTGGGAGCAGTTCCGCCCTGCCAGCGGATGCGCGTGAAATAGGCATCGAGGTCGAGCAGTTCTGCCATCGTAGCCACAAGGTTAGGTGGTCGCCGCGTCAGGGCGCTTCACGTACTGAGCGAAGCAGGCGGGAAGAACGAGCCCACGACCCGGGAATGGCCGCGAAACTCCGCGATGACGGCGCCGTCCTGACGGGCGATTCGGACATCGTAGATTCCCGAGCGTCCGTAGCGTGCGCGCTCTTCGGCGCGCGCGGTCAGATGGTCGCCGAGCTTTCCGGGTCTGAGATAGGTGATGCTGCAGTGGCTCGCGACGGATCGATCGCCGTACGTATTGCAGGCAAACGCGAATGCGGTGTCGGCGAATGCGAAGATGTAGCCGCCGTGGCAGGAGCCGTGCCCGTTGACCATGTTGGCGGCGATGGTCATGCCGAGCACCGCGCGACCCGGTGCGACTTCCTCGAGCGCGATGCCGAGCTCTCGTGAGGCGACATCGTCCTTCCACATGATTTCGGCACATGCGCGCGCCAGAGCCACGGGATCATCGGCGGGTGGCATCAAACTTCGGTCGATCGTGGCCGGCCCGTGAAGTGCGGCTTTCGTTTTTCGAGAAACGCGGTAACGCCTTCCCGGTAGTCGGGGGTGCGGCCGGCCTCGCGCTGGAGTTGGCACTCGAGGTCGAGCTGGGCATCAAGGTCGTTCGCGGCAGATGCTGCGAGAGCGCGCTTGCAGAGCCCGAGGCCCTGGGTCGGCTGGGTTGCGAGATGGGCAGCCAAGGCTTCTGCCTCGGCGATCAAGAGGCCGTCGTCGACCGCCTTCCATATCAAGCCCCAGGAGGCGGCAGTCTCGGCCGGCAAGGGCTCTCCGGTCAGCACGAGCGCCCGGGCACGCGCCTCGCCGATCAGGCGCGGCAGAAAGAAAGTGCCGCCGGAATCGGGCACCAGGCCGAGTCTGGAGAAAGACTGCACGAATCTTGCGGAACGCGCCGCAAGGACGATGTCGCAGGCCAGGGCGATGTTGGCGCCAGCGCCTGCAGCGACGCCATTGACCGCGCAGACGATCGGCTTGGGTAAAGTGCGAAGCGTGCGGATCAACGGGTTGTAGAAGCGATCGATGGTTGCGCCGAGGTCGACTGCAGAAAAATCGGCAATCGCACGATCGTTGAGATCCTGGCCGGCGCAGAAGCCGCGGCCTTCACCCGTCAGCAGCAGAGCGCGGCAGTCAGGATCGAGGACCGCGTCGTCCAGCGCTTGCGCCAGCAGCACATGCATCTCTTCATTGAAGGCGTTCAATTTCTCCGGCCGGTTCAAGACCAGCTTGCGCCAGCCCGCGTAGCGCTCGGATCGGATTGATGCCGCCACTGCCTTTCCCCCACTGCCATGGGACGCCCCAGAGCGCCCGCTTTCGAGTGGAAAAGCCCTTGCATTCGGCACTTGGACGGCTAGCTTTCAGCTAATAGGAGTGTCAAGGATATGTCAATGACCGGAGAAGTCCCGCTTGGGGTACGCTTCGCCAAGCATTGCAAGTTTATGAGCCTCTTTGCGCGGGACAGAGCGGGGTGACTCCCAGGATCCGGCCAGACGGCAAGGAGCCGATCGAGACGGCGAGCCAGGACGAACTGGCAGCGCTGCAGCTCTCGCGGATGCAGTGGTCAGTACGGCACACTTACGAGAATGTTGCGCATTACCGGAGGAAGTGCGCAGAGATGGGGGTTCACCCGGATGATCTGAGGCGGCTCGAGGATCTCAGGGGATTTCCGTTCACGACCAAAGAAGATCTCCGTGAGAACTACCCGTTCGGGCTGTTCGCCGTGCCGATGGAGCGGGTGGCACGAATTCATGCTTCGAGCGGCACCACGGGGCGGCCCACCGTAGTCGGCTATACCGAGCGCGACATCGCGAACTGGGCGGTTGTGGTGGCACGGTCGATCCGCGCTGCGGGAGGGCGGGCGGGCGACCGTTGTCATGTTGCGTACGGATACGGGCTCTTTACCGGCGGGCTGGGCGCTCATTACGGCGCCGAGCTCCTGGGGTGCACCGTCATCCCGATGAGCGGCGGGCAGACGGAAAAGCAGATTCAGCTCATCCTGGACCTTGAACCGCGCATCATCATGGTGACGCCGTCGTACATGATGAACATCATCGAGCAGATGGAGCGGGGCGGCATCGACCCGAGATCGACCGCGCTCGAGGTCGGCATCTTCGGTGCCGAACCATGGACCGAGCAGATGCGCACGGAGTTGGAAGCACGGCTCGGCATCGATGCGCTCGATATTTATGGGCTGTCCGAGGTCATCGGTCCGGGTGTGGCGAGCGAATGCGTCGAGACCAAGGACGGGCCGACGATCTGGGAGGATCACTTCTATCCGGAGATCATCGATCCGGAGACGGGTGCGGTGCGGCCAGATGGCGAAGACGGCGAACTGGTGTTCACGACGCTGACCAAGGAAGCGCTGCCGGTCATCCGTTACCGGACGCGCGACCTGACGCGCCTGCTCCCGCCGAGCGCGCGGGCGATGCGCCGGATGGCCAAGGTCACCGGCCGTTCGGATGACATGCTGATCGTCCGGGGCGTGAATGTGTTCCCGACCCAGATCGAGGCGATCGTGCTGGCGACGCCCGAGCTTGCCGCGTGCTACCAGATCCATGTCAGCCGCGACGGGTCGCTCGACGAGATGGCGGTTCACGTCGAGCTCAGGCCGGACGCGGCGACTGCCGACGCAACGCAGCCCGTCGCAGCAGCGAAGGAGCTGCAACGGCGGATCAAGGCCTCGATCGGGCTTACCGCGAAAGTGAACGTTTTGCCGCCGAACAGCATCGCGCGCGGGGTGGGCAAGGCGCGGCGGGTGATCGACACGCGGAAGAGCTGACCAGGGGTGGGCGCCGCGAGCGTGAGGAGGTTGTGATGGGTGCAGAGACGCCGCGAACAGAGTCCGACCGCCCCAACGCGCGGGCAGAGGTGAGCGAGGAGGAGCGGCGATTTCAGGAGCGGATCGATGCCGACGGGCGGATCGAACCGAAAGATTGGATGCCGGACGGCTACAGGAAGACGCTGATCCGGCAGATTTCGCA
>JBOHMN010000287.1:0-2144 GCA_050730175.1 Acetobacteraceae bacterium
GAGTTCCTGCTGCCGGCCTTCACGGGAGCACTTCTGGGCGCAACTTCAGTGCGGCCGGGCCGCGTCAACGTCTGGGGCACGGTGCTCGCAGTTGCCGTGCTCGCGGTTGCGGTTTCCGGCCTCAATCAGTTGGGAGCGCCGTTTTTCGTCTCGCCGCTGTTCGACTGCGCGATGCTCATTCTCGCGGTGGGGCTGGCGGTCACGGCTGCGCGGCGGCGCCAGCGTCGCAGTGCCGAACCGGCAGCGGAGACCGTGCGGACGGAGGTGCGCCAGGGCGCGGAGTGAGCGTCTGGGCAAGGGGACTGCGGTCGCCCATTGCTACACCCACGGATCGTTTCCGGTTCACAATCGGGCGCCAATCCAGCCTTCGCCAGGGTCGTCGCCCACCCCCAACTGCTCGGGCGGAGCAGAAGGCGCTGCGGTTGCTGCGGTACAGCGCTTCCCGGTTCGGATTGCGCCCGCAGCCGATGAGATTTCGGCGGTGATGCAAGCGGCCGCGCCGCGGGTGACGATGCCGCGGCGGGCGGGACTGGTCGAGATCGAGCTCAACGGGGACGTGCGGGTGAGCGTAGAGCAGGGTGTGAGCGCCGCGGTCCTGGGCGGGCGAAGTCCTGGTTGTGCATCCGAGATTCCGACCAAAGGTAACTGCAAGGTCCAGCATTGTGTGAGCAAACGCCTCTATGCACTGGGTTTCCGCATCGAATGCTTCCTCGGACAGCTCGAGGAGGAGCGGCGGATCGCCCCTCGCTGCGGCAAGATGGCGAGCAGCACCCTGGGTTCGTGTTGCTCGGCTCCATTCCGTCTGGGTCAGGTATGGGCGCGTAGCCTGGTGCCCCGAATCGCACGTACGTGATACGGAGTGTCACGTCGTGGCGAAGCGACGAGCCGCCGCGACCATCTGCGCTTATTGCCGAGTTATGGATTGCTTCGCTCGCAATGACGCCTCCATCGCGTCACGCAAGTGCGATTGTGGGTGTTAGCGAGAGCGGGTCGGCGTTCCGAACAGGCGATTGAGCGCACGGTCGAATTTCTGAAGCACGGAGGCGCCGTCTCCGCGGAACGATGCGCCGTGCATGACGGCGAGCGTTTCCGGATGCAACTCCGCTAGCCGGGCCAGGATGCGGGATGTGGCATGCGTGTACGGAATGGAATCGTGAAACGGACCCCGCTGCGCCTTCTCCAAATCGTCGACTGCCCGCTCCAGAACATCGTCGGCGGTGGGCGGCCGATCGCCGCGTTGCAAGAGGAGGTCGGAGCAGAACAGCACACGCTCGGATTCGTCATAGAGAAGGGACGATTCCCAGTTGTGGGGAATATGAGGTGTCACCAGAAACCTGAGCGTATGGCGCCCGGTCGTGATCGTGGCGTTGTCCTCCAACACACGCGGGGTCCGGTCGGAATAGCTGTTGATGCTCGTCGCCGCGGCGACCACACCGGTTATCGGGACCGCCTGCGACGCGAGGGCAAGCCACTGGTTCAGCGAGCCGCATTCATCTCCTTCGAAGTGGCTGAACCCGATCCAGCGCAAAGAGGAGGTGTCGAGGAGCGAGTTTACCGCTGCCAGTACTTCCGGAAACAGCGCCCTGTCCCCTGTGTGATAGAGCACGGGTTGCTCGTCGCGGATCAGGAACTGATTGAATTGCAGGCCAGATGCTGACACGTAGACGGATATCCGGAATATGTCCGGGGCAATTTCCTTTATGTTACTCATGGCGACGCAATCACCTGGGTTCGCGGTTCGCTGCAAGTCTTCGTTCTTGGCCGAAAGCGCGGCGGCCGAGATTACTGCGCCCATCAGCCTCCACGCGTGGGTTAACGCCGTCAGCCTCACGCGGCACAGCCAAGCCCACATTTAACATCAAAAGAGCCAGGAAGTCATGCGCCCTTGCCGGTAGAAGCATCGCCGGTGGGAGCTTGCGTCGCCGGCTGCGCCTGCCTCGCGACCCAAGCAGAACGAGCCGCGGCGCCGTGCCTCGCGATGACGACGCTGGGGTTGGCGCTCAGGGCGGGCGCGTGCCGGCTGCACGAACCGATCAGTTTCACGCAATCGATGTGCCAGTAGAGCGTTTCCATGAGACGAGTCATATGTTGTGGGCGTCGGACCTCCGGTCCCACCCTCACCCCTACCCCTCTCCCCTACCCCT
>JBOHMN010000288.1:0-3219 GCA_050730175.1 Acetobacteraceae bacterium
CGCCGCCGGCTGGAGCCTGCACGTTCCGTTCATCGATTCGCTGTTCCAGCGCATCGCAACTCCGGAATATTTGAAGCCACTTCGCCTGGAGGAGCCGCTCGCCTGGGCGGCCGCCGCGCTCAATCGCGTCGATCGCGATGGGTTCTTCGCCCGCTTCAACGAAGCCGACGCCGTGCGGTACTTCTACGAACCTTTCCTGGCTGCCTTCGATCCCGTCCTGCGCAAGACGCTCGGTGTCTGGTACACCCCGCGCGAAATTGTCCGCTACATGGTCGGGCGCGTCGATCAGGTTCTGCGAACCGAGCTCGGCCTTGCCGACGGCCTGGCCGATCCTTCGGTGTGGGTCCTCGATCCCTGCTGCGGCACCGGTTCCTACCTTGTCGAGGTGCTGGATCGGATTCGGCGCACGCTCCAGGTCAAAGGCGAAGACGCGCTGAGCGGCGAAGATCTCAAGCTCGCCGCAACGACGCGCGTCGCGGGATTCGAGATCATGCCGGCGCCGTACGTCATCGCGCACTGGCAGGTCGGCCACGCGCTGCGCGCGGCGGGAGTGCCGCTCGGAGCGCAAGACCGCGCGGCGATCTATCTCACCAACGCGCTCACCGGCTGGGCGCCGGCGCCGCACGCCGCGCCGCCTGATGCGGCGCAACGCGGGCTTGCATTCTCGTTTCCTCCACTTGCCGAGGAGCGCGATGAGGCGGCGAAGGTCAAGCAAGCGCGGCCGATTCTCGTCGGGCTCGGCAATCCGCCTTACAACGGCTTCGCGAGCACCTCGCCTGCAGAGGAGCAAGGCCTCGTCGAGCCGTACAAAGAGGGGCTGCAAAGCGAGTGGGGCATCCGGAAATTCAATCTCGACGACCTTTACGTGCGGTTTTTTCGCATCGCCGAGCGTCGCATCGCCGAAACCACTGGCCGCGGCATCGTCTGCTACATCACCAATCACTCGTGGCTCTGGTACCCTTCCTACGTCGTCATGCGGAAGCGCCTGCTTAGCGAATTTGGCCGGCTCTGGATCGACAATCTGAACGGTTCGAAGTTTGAAACAGGAAAAACCGCGCCGGACGGCACCGCCGATCCTTCGGTGTTCAGCACGGAGGCCAGTCGCGAAGGCATCCAGGTCGGCACGGCCGTCGCGCTCCTGGCGAAAAAGCAAACTGGGGCAGGGCCGAAGGTCCTTTACCGAGACTTTTGGGGCAGTACGAAGCGTGCGGACTTACTGGCAAGTGTCGGTGTTGCGGACTTGGACGCGGCGTACGAGCGGGCCTCGCCACTACCAGACAATCGATTTTCACTGCGGCCTACACAAGCTTCGAACAGCTATCAATCATGGCCGGCGCTGCCGGAAATTGCGGCGCTTCCACCGTTCAGCGGCGTGCTGGAAAAGCGTCGTGGCGCACTTCTGTCTCTTGACCGAGCGAGGCTTGTGCACCGGATGCGGAGATACCTCGATCCAGAGGTTTCGTTTGAAGACCTGAAGGCCGAGGGCGTTGGCCCCGTCCACGACATGGCGCGCTTCAAGGCGCGCGGGGCACGCGCCCGACTTCTCCGTGCGGAAACCTTCTCGGAGAACCGGCTGCGCCGCGTAACGCTGTGCCCGTTCGAGACTCGTTGGGCGTACCACACGAACGTCCGCCCGATTTGGAACGAGCCTCGGCCCGGGCTCGTCGCACGCCTCTTTCCCGGAAATGCGTTCCTCGCCACGCGCTTGCGGGCTCGTCGCCCGGGCGAAGGACTGCCGATGTTCTGGACGCCTCTGCTTCCCGGCGACCATCTCCTCGACCCCAACTGTCACCCGCTCCCTGTTCTTGCAGCGCTCGGCCGCGCCAACCTCTCGCCTGCGGCTCGCGCTTGGCTCGCCGCGCTCGGCCTTCCCGACCCGGACTGTGATCGCGATATCGCGGTACTGCCCTGGTACCATGCGCTCGCCATTGGCTACGCGCCCGCCTGGCGCGCCGAGAACGGCGAGGCCATCCGGCAGGGCTGGCCGCGCGTGCCGCTGCCGGATAATGCGGACCGCCTGCGCACATCCGCGGCACTTGGCGCGCGTATCGCCCTTCTGCTCGACCCCGACACGGCTGTGCCTGGCGTCACCTCGGGGACGATCGAGCCTGCACTTGCCGGGATCGCCGTACCTTCCAAGCGCGGGAACGGAGCCATGACGGAAGGCGATCGCGCGCTGACCGCGGGCTGGGGTCACGCCGGCAAAGGCGGTGCCGTGATGCCGGGTCACGGCCGCATCGTCAGCCGCGCCTATGCGGCCGAAGAAGCTGCGGCGAAGGCCGAGGCCACGCTGCTGGGCGGTCGGACGCGCGACGTTTTCCTCAACGCCGATGCGTACTGGCGGAACATTCCCGATGCCGTCTGGAGCTTCGCGATTGGTGGCTATCAGGTCCTGAAGAAATGGCTTTCCTACCGCGAGAAGCCCCTCCTCGGCCGCGCTCTCACACCCGGCGAGGTGCGCTACTTTCGCGACGTCGCCCGCCGTCTTGCCGCGCTCTGTCTGCTGGCGCCTGCGCTCGACGCGAACTATCGCGCCTGCGCCGCGGCAAACTACACGCTTCCCGTGCCCGCCCCGGATGCCGCGCCCACGCCGCCCGGAACGCGGGACGATCCGGGCAGTCCGCATGCGATCCGCTCGCGTCGTGCGTCGCGCGGCCGACCGCGGTCGTGATGGTCAAAGGGACCTGAGCGCCGATGATCAAGCCGCTTCCTTCGATGCAGAGCCCGTCCGCATCATCCGGGAGGGTATCCCCCGCCCTTCGCGCTCGAGCAGGCGGGCGAAAGCCGCAGCCGCTTTTCCATGGCCGAATGCCCTCTGCAAGCCATCCACACCTCCTGCCGACAGGCGGTGGAAAATGTTAGGCAGGTGCTCGGAGCGACGTGCCAGCTATGCCCCGGTCGTCCACAGTGAGTTCGCCCCTAGCCTGGAATGGTCTCATACAGCGTTTCCGTGGTTCAAATCGTCTGGACTGACAGGATTGACCGCTGGTGCCGACAAAAAGCTGGATCGCCACCTCGCGCCGCACCGCTTTCCGCGTGCGGCGCGCCTCGCGATGACGACGCTGGGGTTGACGCTCAGGGCGGGCGCGTGCCGGCTGCACGAACCGATCAGTTTCACGGAATCGATGTGCTAGTAGAGCGTTTCCATGAGACGAGTCATATGTTGTGGGCGTCGGACCTCCGGTCCCACCCTCACCCCTACCCCTCTCCCCTACCCCT
>JBOHMN010000289.1:0-5860 GCA_050730175.1 Acetobacteraceae bacterium
GTGGGAAAGGTGATCCTGCTGCCCTCCGGAAAGGACGCTCGGTGAGCGATCCTGACCGGCTTCGGCAACGCGCCTGGGCCGGGATTGTCCGGCGCTGCACGCGGCGGGACACGATTCTCGCCGCGCCGCCCGCCGGCGGCGGCACCGCTCGACCTTCGAGCGCTGCCCGCGCACCGGAGATCTCCGCGTCATGAAGTTGCAGTTGCAGAAACTGAATGTCCCGGCCGCCTATCAGGTCGTCTCGCGCGAGTTGCGGCGCATCATCATTTCGGGCGCGCTGAAGCCGGGCGAGCAGTTGCCGAGCGAGGCGGCACTGGCCGAGCAGTTCGGCGTCAACCGCTCCACCGTGCGCGAAGGTATCCGGCAACTGGAAAACGATGGCTTCGTGCACCGCGAGGGGCGCAAGCGGCTGTGCGCCTCGCGGCCGAGCAGCAGCCATCTCGCGCCGCGTGCCAGCCGCGCCTTGGTGATGCACCAGGTGACTTTCCGCGAGCTGTGGGAGGCCGCGCGCGTGCTGGAGCCGGCCTGCGCCAGGCTCGCCGCCGCACTCGCAGCGCCCGAGCAGGCGGCGGCGCTCGAGGAGAACGTGGAGCAGAGCCGCCGGTCGCTCGGCGATGCCGCGCTCGCAACGCAGCTCGACACCGAATTCCACGCGCTGGTGGCAGAAGCGGCCCGCAACCGCGCGCTGCTGCTCTCGCGCGCGCCGGTCGGGATGCTGCTCTATCCGGCGTTCGAAATTCTGATTCCGCTGCTGCCGCAAGCGATCGGCCGCACAGTCGCGGCGCATCAGCGGATCGCCGCGGCGATCACGGCGGGCGACGCCGCCGAGGCGGAGCTCTGGATGCAGAAGCACATCGTCGATTTCCGTCGCGGCTGGGAGATGGCCAAGCTGAGCCTCGATCTGCCGGTCGATCTGCCTGGTGGCCTCCGCGAGGACTGATCGGCTCGCCGAGCCGCGCTCCCGGTGCGAAAATTTTGGCTGGTTCCCGCGGCGACCATTGACGTACGTGCGGGATGCAGGTACTGCCCGACTGTCCGACAGTCAGTCAAAAAACCGGACACTCACCGCGCGACACTGGAAACGCCACGACGCCGCGGGTGGGGAGGAAACGAGCGTGGACAGTTGGTTCGACCGCAGCCGGGTTCCGCCGACGCGCTACGAATTGCACTACGGATCACGCATCGTGCGGTGTTTCGCGGAGCGCCCGCACGGGGTGCATGCGATGCTCGCCAATGCCGTTGCTCGTCGGCCCGATGGCGTGGCGCTGATTTGTGGCGAGGAGGTGCTGACTTATCGCCAACTCGACGAGTTCGTCGGGCGGGCGGCCGCGGGACTGGCCGGGCACGGCATCGGTCGCGGCGACCGGGTGGGGATGATCCTCGAGAACAGCACTGAGTTCGTCGTGGTGCTGTTCGCGGTGGCGCGGCTCGGGGCGATTTCGGTGCCCCTGAACATCCGCCACACCGAGGCCGAGAACCGACACATCCTGCTCGACTGCGGCACCAAGCTCGTCGTGCACGAGGCGAGCCTGGCTGAGCGCGTGCCGCCCTCCGGCGCGGTGCCGAGCCTCACGGAGAGGATCGCGGTGCGGCGCGATCACGCTGTGCCTCTCGCCGACTTGCTTGGCAGCGGCAAGATCACCGCGACGACCGAGGTCGCGGAAGAGGACACGGCCACGATCCTCTACACCTCCGGTACCACCGGCCGGCCCAAGGGCGCGATGCTGACGCACATTGGCCGGGTGCACTCGGCGATCCACTACACGACGGTGATGGAGCTCACCGAGCAGGATCGCTGCATCAATGCCGTGCCGATGAGTCACGTCACCGGCATCAGCGCCATGATCGACACGATGACGCACTGTGCCGGCACCTTGATAACCATGAAGGCGTTCAAGGCGACCGAGTTCATCGATCTGGCGGTGAAGCATCGCATGACTTTCTCGCTGATCGTCCCGGCGATGTTCAATCTCTGTCTGCTGGCGCCGAACTTCGAGGGTGCGGACCTCTCCTCCTGGCGCGTCTCCGGCTACGGCGGCGCCATCATGCCGGAAGTGACGCTCGAGCGCATCGCCGAAAAGCTGCCGCGCCTGAAGCTGGTCAACACCTACGGTTCCACCGAGACGACGTCTCCCGCGGTGTTCATGCCCCCCGACCAGGCGGTCGCGCGCAAGGAATACGTGGGGCTCGCGGTGCCGTGCGGCCATATCGTCGTGCTGGATCCGATGGGACGCGAAGTGCCACCCGACACGCCGGGCGAAATCTACATCGGTGGCGCGATGGTGGTGCCCGGCTACTGGGGCAACCAGGAAGCCACCGAGCGCGAGTTCCGCGCCGGATACTGGAAGTCCGGCGATCTCGGAGCAATGGACGCTGAGGGCTACCTGCGCGTGATCGACCGCATCAAGGACGTGATCAACCGCGGCGGCTACAAGGTTTATGCCGCGGAGGTCGAGAACGTGCTGCTTGATCATCCGCAAGTGATCGAGGTCGCCGTGGTGCCGAAGCCCTGCCCGGTGCTGGGCGAGCGCGTGCACGCCTTCATCCTGCTGCGCGAGGCAGCGACCAGCGACGAGGATCTGACGCAGCACTGCGCGCGGCAGCTTTCCGATTACAAGATCCCGGAGCAGTTCCATCGCGTCGAAAACGGCTTGCCGCGCAACGCCAACGGCAAGGTGCTCAAGCGCGACCTGCGTCTTCGCCTGGCCTGACCAAGGGCGCGGCCGCGCCCCGCCGTGCCCCATCACCTGAGGGAGGATGACATGGCTTCCGATTCCGCACTTGCCAAGCAGCAGCGGGTCCGCGCCGGCCAACTGCTGGCCGGTTCGCCGAGCAATTGGGGCCGCTGGGGGCCGGACGATCAGGTCGGCTCGCTCAATTTCCTGACCAGCGCCGAGGTGCTGCGCGGCGCGCGTGCGGTCCGCCAGGGCAGGGTGTTTACCTGCGGCGAGATCATCGGCAATCCGGCCGGGGATCCGATCTGGCCTGGACGTGTCCCGGCATCCCGCGTGAACGTGCGCGACAAGAGCTACTATCAGGATGGTCGCGTGCAGGCGTTCCCCGGCGGCATCGAGTACGCCGACGACCAGATCACGATGTTCCTGCAGGGATCGACGCAATACGACGCCCTCGGCCATGTCTGGTACGACGACAAGCTGTGGAACGGCTATCCGGCCTCGGCCAGCGTGGGGGGCATGAAGCGGGCCTCCGTCCTGCCGATCGCCGAGCGCGGCGTGGTCGGCCGCGGGGTGCTGCTCGACATGGCGGCCTACAAGGGCAAGTTCGCGCTGGAGAAGGGCGATTTGCTGGGCCTCGAGGACCTGCTCGGCTGCGCGAAGAAGCAAGGCGTCAGCATCGAGAAGCACGACATCCTCTGCCTGCGCATCGGATTCCTGCAGTTGCGCCTGAAGCAGACCCAGGAACAGTTCTATGCCGACTTCAACGAGCCGGGCCTGACCTACAGCGCGGAACTGGTGGACTGGTTTCACGGCATGGAGATCCCGGCCCTCTGCACCGACACAATCAGCAACGAAACCGAACTCGATCCGGCGATCGGGGTGCAGATTCCGCTGCACTGCGCGCTGATGCGCAACCTCGGCATCGCGTTCAACGAAATCTGCAACTTCGAGGAGCTGGCGGTGGATTCTCACAATGATGGGCAGTGGGATTTCCTCTACGTCGCTGCGCCGTTGAAGGTGGTGGAGGGGAGCGGCGCGCCGGTGAACGTGGTTGCGGTCAAGTAGGGCGGCGTCGGCGAAGGAGCAGCTATCGTGGGGCATACGGCCGCTATTGGCCGCAGACAGGAGGAACGAATGAACGTCGGAAAGTGGGCGCGTGCGATCGGCATCGCTGCGGGCGTCGCCGTAGGCGTGGCGGCGGCAGGCCCCGCCCAGGCCGCGGGCAAAGACCCGGGCAAATACAGGATCTACCTCAGCATGAGCTATATAGGGAATGACTGGCAAGCCGAGGCGGCCAACATGCTGAAAGCGCTGGCGGCGTCCAAGGAGATGCGCGACAAGGTCACTCTGAAGATCCAGGTCGCCGGTCCGAACGCGACGCGCCAGATCCAGCAGATCAATGCGATGGTCGAGGCCGGTGCCCAGGCCATCATTGTCTATCCGATCTCGCCGACCGCCCTCAACGAAGTGGTCAAAAATGCCTGCGCGAGGGGAGTTGTCGTCGCTGCGTACGACAGCATCATCACCGAGCCCTGCGCCTACAACACGCATATCGACCAATCCGCGTGGGGGCGCATCGCCGCCGAATGGCTGGTCAAGGCGCTCAAGGGCAAGGGCAACATCGTCATGATCACGGGCGTGAGCGGCACGACCGTCGACACGCTACGGACCAAGGCAGCGCAAGCGGTGTTCGACAAATACCCGGGCATCCACGTGATCGCCTCAGCCAACGGCATGTGGAGCCAGGCTGTGGCGCGCACGGTACTGTCGAAGATCGTCGCGACCCACCCCTGGAGCACTATCGACGGGCTGTGGATGGAAGCCGGCTGCTACACTGCGAACTCGATACAGAAGGAAGCCGGCATCCCCGACGACAAGCTGAAGCCTTGCGCCGGCGAGGGCACCAACGGCCATCGCATCCAGATGCTACCGGAGGGAACCAAGGTCGAAGGTGCCCATGGCGATTATCGCCCGATGGGCGCGCCCAGCATTTCACTAAGCTCGCAGGTTTATCCCGGCGCCATGGCCTTGCAGATGGTGTTCGACAAGCTCGAGGGCAAACCGGTCAAGAAACTCGTGCTATTGTCGCCGAACCCCGTCACGGCCGAAACCTTGAAGATGTGCAAGACCGGGAGCTGGCAGGAAATGCGGGACGGCTGCAATACTTTCCCGCCGGCGGCGGTGCCGAACCCGGGCTGGTT
The DNA here is from genome assembly GCA_050730175.1 of Acetobacteraceae bacterium. Classification (GTDB taxonomy): domain Bacteria; phylum Pseudomonadota; class Alphaproteobacteria; order Acetobacterales; family Acetobacteraceae; genus JAKAWQ01. The sequence goes on from JBOHMN010000289.1 coordinate 4,880, forward strand.
CGCCTCGATCTACTCGCCTGCATTGCCCGAGCTCGGCATGAAGGCGGCTCTGAACGGGCAGCCGGAAGACTGAGACCAGCACCGCCGACGCAGGGGCGGGCACACGGCGGCGCGCGTGTCCGCCCTCCCTGGCGGCCTGTCGGACTTAAACACGTAAGGGCAACGCAGCGACGATTCAGATCGCCAGATGTGTCGAGAACGCAGAAAAAGACCAGCGATCAGGCCGGCTTTGCGCCATCGGTTCGTTGGCTTCTCCAGTCCGACGGGCTGCTGGAGCATGTTCAGGCTGACTGAACATGCTCCCTGTTTGCTTTCTCGAGCAATTTCATCACCCTGACCGGTATCTTCCGATTCCAGTCAGGGTGCTATTGCTCAACGCCGAAGGTGTCACGTTCCGGCGCCGAGATTCGAGACAGCATGGGAGAACAGAGATGTTGGAACAGATCCGACGCATCGTGACGACGGACGACGAGAACGGCAAGTCGGGCGTACTCATCGACGGCATCGCCACGCACACCATCACGGTCCTCACCGAGATGTGGACGACCGGTGCTGGGCCGCCTGATCACCGTGACATGCGCGACCATGCGGAGGAGTCCAACGCGCTTGAACCGCCGCCTGGCGGCACCGTTTTCCGCTTCTTCCAGATCGCGCCCGAGTCGACGCAAGACCACCTCACGCCCGAGGAGAAGCGCAAGGCGGCAACGGACTGGTTCGCCTCGATGAACGCGTCGCACTTGCAGCCCGACACGTCGCGGCACCTCGGCATGCACCGGTCGAAGACCACCGACTACATCATTCTGCTCTCCGGCCGGATCACGCTCGTGCTGGATAAGGAAGAGCGCGACCTGGAGCCGTTCGACGTCGTCATCCAGCGGGGCACCAATCACGCGTGGGTCAATCGCGGCACCGAGGACGCGCTTCTCATGGCGGTGCTCGTCGATGACGGCACGAGCACCCGGTGAGAGACGCGCCCGTGAG
>JBOHMN010000290.1:0-14376 GCA_050730175.1 Acetobacteraceae bacterium
GGATGGATCTGCAGCAGTACGACCGCACGAAGACGGCGCTCGCGAGAATTCTGCGCGGTGCGACGATGCGAGCGCTTCCCGAACGTGGGCTCGCGATCGTGCGCGATCTCTTCGTGCGGCTTGCGGAAGACAGATTCAATCTGGTTGTCCTCGGCCGCTTCAGCCGGGGCAAGACCTCCCTCATGAACGCGATGCTCGGCACCGACCGGCTCCCGACGGGTATCGTTCCTCTCACCTCGGTCATCACGACGGTCGCCTACGGAAGCGAAGAGAAGGCCGTCCTCCACTACCGACACACCAGCCTCTTCCGCGACGTCCCGATCTCGGAGCTCGCCGATTACATCACCGAGCGCGGCAACCCGGGCAACGTGCGGCACATCGCTAACGCCGAGGTGCAACTGCCCGCCGCCCTGCTCCGCCGCGGCTTTCACTTCATCGACACGCCCGGCCTCGGCTCTTCCATTGTCGAGAACACGCGAACGACCGAAGCCTTCCTGCCGGAGGCCGACGCCTGCATCCTCGTGACCAGTTACGATAGCGCGCTCTCCGAGGAAGAGAGCCGCGTGCTCGAAACCGTCTACCGGTCCGGCCGGCGCGCTTTCATCGTGGTGAACAAAGAGGACTGCGTCGCCCCGAGCAGCGCCGGGAGGTGCTCGATCACCTCGCAGCGCGCTTGCCGGCGGTGTTCGGCGGCGCACTTCCGCCCCTGTTCTCGCTCTCTGCGCAACGAGCGAGCGAGGCAAGGCGACGCGACAATCTGGCGCTGCTTGCCGAAAGCGGCCTGCCGACTTTCGAATCCGCACTCGTGGACTTCCTGGTCAACGACAGGCATCGGGAGTTCCTGATCGGCATGTGCGGCCGCATCGAAGCCGTCCTGCAGGGTCAAACCGGGACTGAGCATGCCGTTCAGCGCCTCGGGGCGTTGCGGGCTGAATTGGACGGTCTGTGCCCGGCCGTCCCGGTCGATCCGGAGCCGTCCGCAGAGTCGCGCCCCGCCATTTCGCCGGCGCTTCCCGCCTGCGAGATTTGCGCGGCGGCCGATGCCGCGCTCTTCAGCTTCCTCGCGGAATACCAATATCGGCTCGGCGGCGATTACCAGGCTCAGATTGAATTGGCGACGCGCGGCGGCCTTTGCGGCCCTCACACCTCGCGGTTCGAGGCGCTGGCGGCACCGAGGGAGGTCTGCACGGGCTTTGCGGCGACGATCGAACGCCAGGCCGCCCGTCTCCGCGCCGCAGCGACGAGGCGGCTGCCCGGCGCGCTCGCGATGCAGGCCGTCGATGCCGCGCTGCCGACCGCCCACGCCTGCCCAGCCTGCGCGGTCGTACGTCAAGCGGCGACGACGGCCGTCGGCGCCGCCGCAAAGCGCCTTGGGCGCGAGGGGACGGCCGGCTTGGCGAATCTTTCGGCGATCTGCCTGCCGCACCTCCGTCTGCTGACCGCTGCGCTCGACAGCACCGAGCTGGTGCAGGCAGTGTTGCTCCGAGAGGCGGATCTGCTGGAGAGACTTTCGGAAGACATGGGTCACTTCGCGATGAAGCGCGACGGGCTGCTCCGCCACTTGACCACGAAGGAGGAAGCCAGTGCGGGCGAGCGTGCACTCCGGGTACTGGTGGGTAGCCCGACCGCGCAAATGGGCCCCGAGGCGCGGTGTCCCGCGGCCGGGCAAACCGGGCCCGTCCCGCAAGCCCAAGTGCTCGACCCCGACCGGAACGTTTAAGCGTGGGACAGGCGAATGCCGAATCCAAACATGCCCGCACCCAAGCGGCAGCATGCCGCACCGAGCGCATGCAGCCCCTGGTCCGGGATTTATACGAGCCCACTTTCGCGCTGTGCCCGTACGGCCGCGACATTGGCGGATCCCTGTACACTCGCCCTTCGCCTGCTCGATACGTTCGCCGACGTTGACCACGGCACCTGGCAACGGAAGGCGTCTAACAATAAACAACCCGCCTTGGCCGGCCGTTTCATCCGCGGTGGGTCGGCGGAGCCGGTGGCGAACTAGAGCAATATCACCCTGACTGGAATCGCCAAATGCCGGTCAGGGTGAGAAAATTTCTCAAGAAAACAAACGTGGAGCGTGTTCAGTCAACCTGAACGCGCTCTCGTGAGGTCGATGCGGCACAGCCCGCGCTCTTCGCGCGCTGGATGCGCGTTCCGCATCTCGGCATCACCGGGCTGGACTGCCACGCCGATTCCGGATGGACCGTCCGGAGCATCAACGAAGCCGCCTATCTCGCTGGGCTCGATGCAAATCTGTCGGCGCCGACGCCATGACAGATGAATCAACGCGCCCTCGGGCAAGCGGGCGCGCCGGGTCCATCGCGATCCGCTTCGTTCTGGCGAACGGCATTCTCAGCTTCTTCGCGGACTTCACCTACGAGGGTTCACGCAGCATCGTCGGCCCGTACCTGGCGACGCTTGGTGCGAGCGGGCTCGCCGTCGCAAATCACCGGGCACATCCTGCCGCGCATCTACTGGATTTACCTCGCGGGCGCGGCACTCGTCGGCGCGGCGTTCGCCGACTATCCATTGATCGCGTATCACTTCAGCCGCGCCGGCGTCGTGCCGGCGGATTGGTTTGCGATCTTCTACGCGATCGCCATGGCGGTCAGCGGCACCGGCTCGCTGCTGCTCGGGCGCCTGTTCGATCGCTTCGGCTTCCGCGTCCTGATCGGCTTGACCATCGCCTCCGCGCTGTTCGCGCCGCTGGTGTTCTTCGGCGGATTTTGGGCGGCGCCGGTCGGGGCCGCAATCTGAGGCCTCGGAATCGGCGTGCGCGAATCGATCATCCCGGCCGCCGTTGCGCCGATGGTGCCAAGCTCCCGCCGTGCTTCCGCGTTCGGGCTGTTCACGGCCGGGTACGGCATCGTGTGGTTTGCTGGCAGCGTCGCGATCGGCGCACTCTACGACGTGTCGCTGGCGGGGACGGTCGCCTTTTGTGTCGTGCTGGACCTTGCAGCCGTGCCCATTTTCATCGTGGTCGGCCGCCGCCATCGCGCGCGGACCAGCCAAAGCTAGAGGCTCGGATGTTTCACCGACGATTCGCGTACGCAACCATCGGATCGGCACGGGGTTCAGCCGCCGGCTCGATGTCGGAACCAAAGATCTTCTCGTAGAGATCGGGGCCGAAGCTGGTCTCCAGCGGCTCGCCCTCGATCAGGCGGAACGTCCTGGTCCCGTCCGCTGTCCGTTCGGCGCGGAGACAGAGCGCATCCGCGGCGGCGCTCTCGTGGACGCCGTGCGCGAAGTCGTACATGTGGGTGACGAAGCACACCCTGATCTTTTTCTCGAGTAGTGCCCTGAGGATCTGGCGGGCGATTTCCGAACCCTCGCGCTCGTTGGTCGCAGAGAAGGATTCATTGAACAGCACCATCGCGTGTGGTTCGAGATGGTCGGCGATGGTGCTCATGCGGGCGAGCTCCTCGTCGAGCTTGCCACTTTGCATCGATGCGTCTTCCTCGCGCTTGAAATGCGTGAACAGGCCGTGGCAGACGGCAGAAGAAAACTGTTCCGCCGCGACAAACATGCCACACTGCATCATCAGAGTCGCGAGGCCCAGGCTGCGCAAAAAGGTGGACTTGCCACCCTGATTGGCGCCCGTAACAACGAGCACGCTCTTCCCGTCTGCCGCGAGCGTATTGCCAACCACCCGCTTTCCCATGGTCAGGGCGAGTCCCACGTCGTAGAGGCCACGCGCGGAAAGGTCGCGCCCCTCCGCTGGGGCCGCGAGTGGAAAGACATGCGGTTCACCGAGACCGGAGAGCGCCCGCCTGAGATTGATGCAGCCGACATAGAAGGCGAGCTCGGTGCGCAACAGCTTGAGGAACGACAGGATGTGGTCGGTGGAGCGCGAAAGCGCGTTGGCCGCGAGATTGATGCCCCGATCCCTGAGTTCGCCGAGCATGCGGGCTCCGGCCTCATCGCGCGGATGCAAGCGATAAGTGTAGGAGGGACGGGAATCGCCGAAGATCCGTGCGATCCATCCCGGCTCATCGTCGTTGGGCTTGCGCAGCGTGTACGTTTCACCCTTGAGACCTTGCCCAAGCCCCGCGTTCATCAGGACCCCGCCGCGAAAGCGCAGCATGCGGAGATGGCGTTCGATGGTCGCAAAATACTCGTCCGACAGTTCATCGCGCAGCATCGCGAAGAACCGCCGGAATCCCGCGGATTGGAACGCCGGGCCCGATCCGGCCGCGATCGCCCGGAGCCGCCGCAGCGCATCCATGAACAACGCGAGCACCTCGACTGCGCGGTGCAGCAGGTAGGACGGATGGTTGGCAAGGCCGCCCCAAAATCCCTTGCGCTCCTTCTCGATGGTCTCGATGGCGAGATCGTAGATCGTCCGTACGACGGTTTCATTGGCGAGGCAGTCGCGGAGCACATCCTGGCGGTAGCGGATGACGGAGGGATCGACGAGGCTCGTCGTCACCGCCCGCTCGGCGACCATCCGCAGGAACTTGTCGTCGCCTGCCATGGCGACGAACACCGCCTCGAGCCCGAGGTCCTGGATCGCCGCCGTGACAAAGGGCGAAAGCTCCGCCGCTGCCTGGAAATCGCGGTCCGGGTACATCAGGAAGGCTTTCATGGCCGGATCATCCGCCGATCCGCTGCCGGAGCGCGTCATAGGTGAGCCGGTGCTTGGCGGCGATCGCCATCGCGTAGGCCCGCCCGTCGGCCCGGCGGCGCACGATCTTGAAGGTGCGCGACGCGGAATCACCTGGCACGATCGTACTCACCATGCTGACCGTGCTCCGGGAGAGCTCGGAAAGCTCGTCGACGAAGGTGACATAGACGCAGATGAGGTCTTTCGCGAGCATCCGCCGCACCACATTCTTGCCGATGAGGACGGCGTCTTCGAGGCTCGTGGAGCTGAAGCTCTCGTTCATCAGAACGATGCTGCGGCCGCTCGCCCGCTCGATGATGCGGTGGACCCGTACCAAATCATCCTCGAATTTGCTCCGCAGGTTCTCCACCTTTTCCTCGCGCTCGAAGTGCGTGAACAGTTGGTCAAAGAGGAGCAGCCGCGCTTCGCGACCCGGCACCGGCAAACCGAGGCTCGCGAGATAGTGAAGCTGGCCGAACATGCGGAGGAAGGTCGTCTTGCCTCCCTGGTTCGGGCCGGAAACGATAATGGCGCGTTCGTCGCCCTCGAGAGCGAAATCGTTGCGAACGACGTTCGCGTCGGGTGCCGTGAGCTTGTGCGCCAAGGCGAGGTCGAAGCCGTCCGCGACGGAGATGGTTTTGTCGGTCGCCGAAAGCTCTGGCATGCAGAACCCAAGGCCGGCTGCCCTAAGCGGCGCGATGTACTCCCTGTAGGCCACGTAGAATTGGACTTCACGGTCGAACCGCGCAATGGTCGGGTCGAGAAAATCGGCGTGGTCGGCGCAGAATTCGCTGAGGCGGCCGAATTCTCCCGGATTGAGCCGCGCGACGGAATCGAGCACCGCCGCCTCTACGTGGTTCATTTCGAACGGCTCGGAAAACTTCACTCGATAGTCTTTCCCGATGCCCTGCGCGAATTTCTGGAACGTCTCCTCGACGGCGGCGCTGTAGTCGATCTCGTCGGCGTAGTCGCGCACGGTTATCGAATCGTCCTTGATGATGAGGCTATAGGTGATCGCCGCGAGCGCCTTCCTGATCTGCTCGGCCTCGGCAAGCAATCGGGCAAAGCCAGCGGAGGCGCAATGGTCCGCCACGAACGTCTTGAACGTAGAGAGCCCTGCTGACGCCGGGCTCAGGGGGGCAAGATCGCAGGCGAGGTGGTGGGCCGCCTGGCAATAGCGGAGCGCAGCCTCGAGGAACCACCATCGCTTCTGCTTTTGGTAGTAGAGCTTGGCGGACCGCTCCAGCTCCTTGCGCATTTCCCGCATCTGTTCGGCAAAGCGGAGGATGGCGCCCAACAGAGCCTCGCCATCGAGGTCCCGCATGACGTCCTGGCGATAGCGCACCGCAGCGAGATCGCCGAGGGGCGCATAAAAGAACGGCTTCAGCTTGTACTCGGCCTTCGGCGCCGTCATGGCGTCGACGATTTGGTCGAGATTGAGATCCGTGACGAACTCCGGAGGCGCGGTTGCCTCCGGTCGGCGAACCCCTTCGGAATCGGGGAAGAGAATGCTCTGAAACACCACGAAACCGATTCTCCTCGTACCGCGCGCACCCGCGAGGGCCCGAGGAGTCATCAGCCCGAAGGCGTTCCCGGGGGACTCCATCCCCACAGACACGAGAAGTTGGGCGATCGGTGCTGGGCGTCAAGGGGCGGCCGCCTTGGCGGTTGACAACGCGCGGCGGTTCCGCTTGACTCGATTATGGTGATGGAGTCCACCGGGTAGGCGCCTCAGGGGCTGATGACTCCTCCGCACCGTTCAGAGACGGAGGAGAAGTTTGTCACGCTGTAGGGCGCAGAGCGCCAAGCCTGCGGGAGTAACTCGCGCGTTGGCGTCCGCCTGTGGGGTGGGCGCCTGATGCTCCGTGACGACCTGCTGCAGGTCGGGCAGGTGCTCGCGGTGCTGGTGCTCTCGCCCCTCCTCCAAGGGATCGTCAAGCAGTTCGACGAACGGGTGGCGCGCAACCAGGGCCCCGGCATCTTCCAGCCATACCGGGATCTCTGGAAGCTTTTCCATAAGCAAACCGTGGTGCCGGAGACGGCATCGTGGGTGTTCTTCGCGGCGCCGGTCACGGCCTTCGTCTGCATGATGATCGTGCCGATGCTCATCCCGGTGCTCACCAATTATCCCCTGCCGCTCTCCGACATGGGCGATCTTCTCGGTGGCGGCTTCGTGCTCACGCTCGGTTCGTTCATGATCCTGATGGCTGGGCTCGACAGCTCGAGCGCCTTGGGCGGCGTCGGCTCGAGCCGCACCGTGATGGTCGCGATCTTGGCCGAGCCGACGTTGATCCTGGTGTTTGCCGGCATAACGCTGCTCGCCCACTCGATGATCCCGTTCGTCGTCAACCATCTCCTGGTCGAAAGCTGGGCCGCCTACTTCAGTCCGCAGCACCTCTTCGTGACGGCGGCGTTTTTCGTGCTGCTGCTCACCGAAACCGACAAGCTGCCGATCCATTCGGCCACCCACATCGAAGTCTACATGATCGAGGAGGCGCGCATCCTCGAATATACCGGCCCCCTGCTCGCGCTGCTCCGCTGGGGCGGGATGATGAAGCAGTTCATCTTCTACACGATCTTCTGCGACGTGCTGTTGATCCCCTGGGGCCTGTCAGTGCGCGGCACGGCACTCGGCGCCGTCGCCGCGGCGGTCGCGCTGATGCTGAAGTTTACGCTCGTCGCCTGCGCGGTGGTGTTCGTCGATACCACGCAGGCGCGGCTCCGACTCTATCGCTACAACGAGCCACTCGCGGCGTCGTTCGTGCTCGCCGTGCTCTCGATCATAAGCTCGCAGGTGGCCTGATGCCCATACCGATCGGCCACCTAGCGTCGCTTCCCGCCTCGATCTTCACGCTGATCGCGATCGCGAGCCTGTTGCTGACCTTCGTCATGCTGGGCTCGCGCTGGTTGCGACATTACCTCTACGCCTATGGCGCGCAGTCATGGCTGATCGGGCTTCTCTCCGCTGGGGTCGCCTTCTACGGCGGCTTTCCCGAGCTCTACGCAATCGCGGTGATCACCTGCCTGTTCCGCGGCCTGCTCCTGCCCTATCTACTGCTCGTCATCATGCGCCGCCTCAAGGTGCCGCGGGAGGCGCACGTCATCCTGCAGCCGAGCACGACACTCGTGATCGCGGCGCTCGCGGTCGTGTTCGCACTCGGCGTTTCCTGGAAGATCACGGCTGAGCTTAACCTCGGCGGTACCGTTGCGGTGCTCGCGCTCACCGTCATGCTGGCCATGAGCCTGCTCGGCTTTCTCATGCTCGGCACCCGCCACGAGGCAATGAGCCAGGTACTCGGCCTGTTGATCCTGGAGAACGGCATCTTCCTTGGCTCGCAGATCCTCGTGCCGGGCATGCCGTTCTTCCTCGAGACGGTTATCCTGTTCGACCTCCTGATCGTCGTCGCCTGCCTCGGCGTGCTGGTGAACACGCTGATCGTCGAAGCCGGAACGACCAGCGGCCTCGAGCTCAAACGACTGGTAGGCTGAGCGATGTTCGCGCTCGCTCTCGCCGCCGTGCTTGCCCCTGCCGTGGCGATCGTGCTGATCGGGATTACGCGGCGGGCCCGGCTCGCCGAATTTCTTAATCTCGCCGCAGCCGTGGTTTCTTTCGCGGTTTCGGTACCGCTGGTGGTGCTGCTTGCGCACACCGGCGCGCGCGTTTTCGTTGACCAGGCGGTGCTGATCGATCCGCTCGAGGCGTGGGTCCAGCTCTGCACCACACTCGTCTATCTGCTCGCCTCGATCTACGCCGTCGGCTACATGCGCCATATCGGCGAAGATGACGAGCTACCGCTCTTCTACGCGCTGTTTGCGGGTTTCGGCCTCACCATGCTCATCGCGCCGATGATGAACAAGCCCGGACTCTACTGGATCGCGATCGAGGCGACGACGCTCGTTAGCACCTTTTGCGTCTGCTTCGAGCGCGCGGCCGAAAGCATCGAGGCGGCGTGGAAATACATCATCGTCGTCTCCGCCGGCCTCAGTCTCGCCCTGCTCGGCACCGCGCTCTTCTACTGGAACGGAACCTTCGTGCTCGGCCAGCGGTACGTGATGACATGGGCAACGCTCGCCCATATCGCACCGCATCTGCACCCGAACCTCGCGATCCTCGCCTTCCTCCTGGTACTGGTCGGGTTCGGCACCAAGGTCGGCCTCGCGCCGATGCACACCTGGCTGCCGGATGCGCACAGCGAAGGCCCGGCGCCGGTGTCTGCGATGCTCTCTGGAGCCTTGCTGAATACCGCGATGGTCGGAATCGTGCGCTACCTCGCGATCGCCGACGCCGCCGGCATCGGTGCGATCTCCCATGCTTTCCTGATTGCACTCGGAGCGTTTTCGCTGTTCGTCGCGGCGCTCTTCATCGTCCGCCAGGACGGCGTGAAGCGGTTGATGGCCTATTCGACCGTCGAGCACATGGGAGTGATCGCGCTCGGCTTCGGGTTCGGCGGACCGTTCGGCGTCGCCGGCGCGCTCTATCAGATGCTGAACCACTCAGCTGCGAAGTCGCTCATGTTTTTCGGCGCCGGCAACGCGATGCGGAGCTACGGCACCAAAAAGATGCGGGAGATATTCCGGTTCAGCGAGCATTTTCCCGTGACCGGGGCGCTCTGGCTTGCCGGCGCCGTTGCGATCACCGGGGCACCGCCGTTCGGCCTCTTCCAGTCCGAATTCTCCATTTTGCGCGCGGGCTTCGCGGTTGGCAACATTGCGCCGGTGCTGATCATGCTGGTGTTGCTGATCGTGATCTTCGTTGGCTTTATCAACCATTTCCGCGTCATGTTCTACGAAAAACCTCGGGCCATCGCGGAGCGGCGGCTGACCCAGCCCGCCGCTTGGTGCGTGGTGCCCATGGCCCTCGCGCTCGCGCCGGTAGTGGTGCTCGGGTTCTGGTGGCCGGAACGGATCTGGCATTTCTTCGGCGCCGTCGCTGAGACGCTCGGCGGCGCGTGATGCAGGGCGTGCGATTGATGCCGATTGCGCCGGCCGGACTGCGCTCCGAGGTCGAAGCCCTGCTCCGCGTGGGCGGGCGCATGCAAATGGTGTACTGCTGGTACCCGGAACCGGCCACACTGGAGCTTCGCTACCTCGCCGAAGGTGCGGAGGGGCAAGGCTTCGTCATGTGGCAATGCCACCCAGGTGAAGAGATGCCGAGCCTCGCCGAGGTGTCTCCGTTGCTCAGTTCGTACGAGCGCGAGATCACCGATTTGTTCGGTCTTCGCTTCTCCGGCCAGCCGCAACCCGAGCGGCTGGTGCTGCACGAAGGTATCCCAGAGGTGGTACCCCCTTTCAGCCCGGCTTATCGCGGCGAGTCTCTGGTGCCGCACGGCTACGAGCGGCATCGCACACCTCCTATCGATAACCCGGACGTGCAGTTGCTACCATTCGGCCCAGTGCGCGCGGGCGTACAAGAATCGGCTGAATTCCTATTTTTCTATCTCGGTGAGCGGATCATCTATTACCAACCGAGCTTGTTCTTCAAACACCGCGGCATGGAGAAGCGGTTCGAGGGGCGCAGCCCCGATCTCGCGGCCGTGGTCGCGGAGCGTGTCTCCTGCGTCGGGAGCTTCGCTCACGCGCTTGCCTATTGCCAGGCAATCGAGGCTGCCGCGGGCGTAAGTGTACCCCCACGCGCACGCCATCTCCGGGTGCTGCTCGCGGAGCTCGAGCGTCTCTACAACCACCTGCACTATCTCGGTTTTCTCAGCCATACGACGACGCTCAACGTGGGACACGCCGAAGGCTCGCTGCTGGAGGAGTACGTCAAGCAGATCAACGGGCGGCTCACCGGCAGCAGGTTTCTGCGGAGTGTCCTCACTCCGGGAGGACTGCGACGCGATCTCGATCCGAAGCCCTGGCTCGCCGAGGCTTTGACCTCGCTCAAGAAAGAGGTCGCGCGCTACACACACATGCTCGAATATTCCGAGAGCCATTTGGACCGCTTGATCACGAACGGGCCCCTGCCCATGGCAACCGTGATCGACGAGGGCGCGACGGGACCGATCGCGCGAGGTTCCGGACTTGCGAGAGACCTCAGGCGCGACCATCCCTACGCAGCGTATGGCGAGCTTTCCTTCGAGGTTCCGGTCGAGCAGGCGTGCGACGGCGAGGCGCGGCAAAAGGTACGGATCGCCGAAATTGGGGTGAGCTTCACACTGATTGAACGCGCGCTCGAGTCTCTGCCAGACGATCCCGTGTACGAGCCAACTCGCCCCGCGGCGGGCAGCGAAGGACTCGGCTGGGCAGAATCGCCGCGCGGCGCACTCTTCTACGCGGTGCATATCGGTTCCGATGGCCGTCTCGCCCGCGTCAAGATCGCGTCGCCGTCGTTCTCCAACTGGCGCGTGTTTCCTTTCACCGTGCACGAATCGAATATGATGGACTATGCGATCAACGAGGCGAGCTTCGGCCTCACCATCGCCGGCTGCGATCGGTAGCGGCTATGGCGTTCTGGACATTCTTCGGCCTCGCCCAGGGCAAGGCCAGCACCAAGTGGCCGCGGTCGGGAGACGACGACGGGCAGGCGGGTGTGCTCGGCATGCCGCGGCACGATCCCGCGATGTGCGATCCAGACTGCCAGGCCTGCATCGACGTCTGCCCGACCGCGGCGATCACCAAAGGCACGGGCGGGCACCCGCTCGCGATCGACTATGGGCGTTGCATCGCCTGCCAACTCTGTACGGAGGTCTGCCCCACCGGTGCGATGCAGCCATCCTCCGATTGGGCTTTCGGGGTACGCCAGCGCGACGATCTCCGCCTCTACGCCGAGCCGAAAGCGGTGAGTGCGCCTCGTGGCATCGGTGCGTTCCATCGGAGTTTGCACGTCCGGCACGTCGACGCGGGCTCGGACAACGGCTGCGAATCCGAGCTCGAAGCGCTCAATAATCCCTTCTACAACCTGCACCGCCTCGGCATCTTCTTCACGCCTTCCCCCCGTGCCGCCGATCTCTTGCTGGTCACGGGTGCGGTGACGAACGCGATGCTCGAGCCGCTTAAGACGACCTATGCCGCGATGCCGGAACCGCGATGGGTGATGGCGGTCGGCACCGACGCGGTCTCTGGCGGCATCGCTGAAGGTGGGTACGCGTGCGGCCACGGGGTCGATGGCGTCGTGCCCGTCGATCTTTACTTACCGGGATCTCCGCCCAACCCGGCGGCGATTATCGAGGCGTTGCTCATGTTTCTCGATCGGATGCCCCAGCGCGCCCATGGAGGCCGGATTGTCGGCTGAGGTGCTGCTGCTCGCGCTGCTGCTCTGGCTGCTCGCGGCGGCGCTCGGGCTGGCCCGCTGCGCAACCGCGGGTCGCGTCGCACTCGTGCTTGGCTCGGCCGCCGGCATCGCCGCCGCGCTTCTCGCTATTCCGTTGCCGACGCAAAGCGTGGTGCTGCCGATCACGTTCGTCGGATCTCCGGTGCGCTTCGTCATGTCTCCGGCGGCGCTCTGGCTGTTCGGATTTGGTCTCGTGCCGGCGCTGCTCGCCGCGTGGACAGGGCCCGCAGCCGAGGGCGGCCAGGGCGGATGGGTGTTCGGCATGGCGGTCAGCCTGATCGGTGCGCTCGGAGTTTTTGGCTTGCAGCAGGGGGCAGCGTTCTTGCTGGCCTGGGAGCTGATGAGTCTCGGAAGCGGGATGATGCTGATCTCGGAACGGCTGGCGTCGGAATCTCGTCCGCCGGTCTTGTTCATGCTGGCGCTACTCGAAGTAGGAATGGTCGCGCTGCTGCTTGGGGTGCTGGTGCTCGCAGCCCGTACGGGTGGGCTCGATTCGCTCGCTTTTGCCGCCGCCGGGCCGGCGTTCGGTGGCGGGGCAATGATCGGCGTCGGCTTGCTATTCCTGATCGGCTTCGGAGCCAAACTCGGGCTTCTGCCGTTCTACGAGTGGTATCCGGGCGCCTATGCGAGCGGTAGCGGGGCGACCGGCGCGGTGCTGTCGGGCGTCGTCCTGAACGCGGCCTTCTTCGGGCTCGGTCAGGGGGTGCTCGACTGGCTGCCAAGAGTGGGCGGCGCGGCACCACTCGCGCTCGGATTGATCATCGTCGCGGTCGGCACTGTCTCGGCCATCCTCGCCGTGCTCTATGCGTTCCAAGCCGACGACTGGCGCCGGCTGCTTTCCTTTTCCACAGCCGAGAACGCCGGCATCGCAGTCACCATGCTCGGTGCGGCGCTCGTGTTCCGCACCGATAACCTCGGTGCACTCGCGGGCCTCGCCTGGGTCGTCGCCTTGTTGCATCTGGCCGGGCACTCCCTCGCCAAGGGCGGCCTCTTCCTCGCCGCCGACGGCGCGGCGGCAACCAGCGGTACTTACGCCATTCGCTACGCAAGCCTCGCGCAGCGCGGATCATGGATTTTCGGTCTCGGCGCATTCTTCTGCGCGATGAGCCTCGCCGCGCTGCCCCCACAGGCCGGCTTCGTGTCCGAGTGGTACGTGTTTCAGACGTTGTTCCAGGCGTTTCACCTCGCCGGGCTGGCGGGCAAGATCGTGCTCTCCCTGGCCGGCGCCGGGATTGCGGTCGTCGCGGCGGTCGCGCTCGGCACGTTCGTCAAGCTGTTCGGGATCGGCGTGCTCGGGCGCGACGCGCGGTCCAGCGGCCGCCCACCGATCGCAATCGCCCTTGCCGTCGGCGTCTCAGGCGCGGGAGTGCTCGCGCTTGCGGTGGGTATGCAGCGCTGGCTCCGGGCACTCGACTGGGCAACCCGCGCGCAATTCCACGCTGACGCCGCCGCCCGGATGCATGTCGGGCTGGTCCTCGTTCCGCTCACGCACAGCTTCGCCTTCATTTCGCCGGCGAAGCTCGTGATCGTGGGCTTGCTGCTGGCTCTGATTCCGATCGGAATTCTGGCAGTCTCGCGCGGCTTTTCGGTGCGCCGCGCACCCGTCTGGTACGGCGGGCTCCAGCAGGATCCGCTGGTCGTCGGGACGACAGCGCTCACCTTCTCGAATGCGATCCGCACGTTCCTCGCCTTCATCTATCGGCCGATCGAGGTGACCACTCAGCACTCCCGCGGACGCAAGTATTTCGTCACCGAGCTAGAATTCCGCGGCACGGTCAGGCCGCTTTTCGCACCAGCCGTATTCCTTCCGATCGAACGCTCGGTCGTGCTCCTTGCCCGCCGGTTCACCGCTCTGCAATCGGGCCATCTCAACTTTTATCTCGGGGTGATAGGCCTTCTGCTCATCGTTATCCTGCTGCTATCAGTTGCGTGAGCGAACCACGCTGCTCCACGCTATACGGTCAAATCGGCGAGATATTCCGAGGTCGGCGTGACACCCGTGAGCAGCAGATGCTCGCGCGCCCGCGTGCAGGCGACGTAGAGCAGCCGGCGCTCGGTTTCGTAAATATCGTCGAGCTCTGCCTCGTCCGCGGCGTCGGCAACGCGCGCGTCGAGCGGGAGGATCCCTTCGTCGCACGCCATCACGACGACGGCACGAAATTCCAGGCCCTTCGCAAGACTCATCGGAGCGGTTGCCATCTCGCCCGCACCTGGCAATCCTGCGATCGCGGCCCGGGCACGTGGGACGAGGTCGGGCGTGCGGACAAAGATGCCGATCTCACGGGGCGCGATGCCTTCGGCAAGCCAGGCCGCGACGGCCTGGCGGACCGTGCCGGCCTCCGCGGCGATGGTGGCTTCCGATTTCACTTCCGGCGCCGGGCCGTCGAAGACCGAGATGATTCCGCGGCGCTCATCTTCCAGCCCGTCGGTGTCACGCAGGACCGCTGGCAGCAGCTTATCGGCGGCGCGACGGATCTGGTGCGAGGTGCGGTAGCAGACC
>JBOHMN010000291.1:0-14810 GCA_050730175.1 Acetobacteraceae bacterium
TGGGAAAGCCGGTGTCATCGATGATCAACGCTTGGATCGGTTCTTCGCTGGTCAGAAATGGCAGGACCCGCTCGCGCACGCGGGCTAGCACCGCCGGATCCGACCACGGTGCATTGGCAACCACATGCAGCAGCGACTGGTGCTGTGCCGCGGTTCGCTCGGGGGCGGTCACCGCCGCCAGTGGTTCAACGCTCTTGCGGCCCTCGGCTGATAGTAGCCCAACACAATAGTCCTCGAACGGTCTGACCCGGTCGGCATGACCCAGAACCAACGCCAGGTCCGCCGCGTAGGCACGAAACCGGGCTTGCGTCCCGGTCCCATCGTGAAGATCCACGTTGTGCCCCCCTCGGAAGGTTGGAATCTTCGCTGCTACAAACCGGCGTCGAATCGCACCAAGCGGAAAATTCCGGCCATGCGTTTTGCGACTCAGTAGGACTAAGAGCGATCGGGGGTACTAGCCCGCTCGCGCAGCTTCAATCCTGGCAATGTCGATCCGGCGCATGCTCATCATGGCATCCATCGCCCGCTTCGCGGCGGCACGATCCGGATCCTTCAGCGCCGCAATCAACCCGCGCGGCACGATCTGCCACGAAAAGCCCCAGCGATCCTTGCACCAGCTGCACGCGCCTTCGCTGCCGCCATTCCCGATGATCGCGTTCCAATAGCGGTCGGTCTCTGCCTGGTCGTCGGTCATCACCTGGAAGCTTACTGCCTCATTCGGCGTAAACGTGGGGCCGCCGTTCAGACCGACGAACGCTCGGCCGAGCACCGTGAACTCGACGGTCAACTCGCTCCCCTGCCCACCGCCAGGGTAATCGGATGGAGATTGCAGCGCTTGCCCGACATGGCTGTCAGGAAACGTGGCAGCGTAGAATTCCGCCGCTTTCCGCGCCTCGCCATGGCTGAACCAGAGACATGTGATGATTTTCCCACGCATCAAACGTCCCCGCCGTTATCTGGCGTTACCGGCTGAGCATGGCGCATCGCGCGCTGGAACGCCGGGCGCTCCGTCAGCCGCTGATAGTAGTCGCGTGTCGCGGGATCCAGCTGATCCTCGACGCCAAGAAAAAGCCCGAACCCTGCAGCGTACCCGCAGGAAATGTCGGCCGCGGTGACGTGGTCGCCGGCGATGTACTCGTGCCTCCCAAGCGGTCCGACCATCGCTGCGGCTTTGCGCACAAACAAATCAACGGCGAATTGTCCGCCCCAGGTCTGCTTCTGGTCGTCCGGAGCAAAGAAACGACTGGCGAGCGCGATGTTCAACGGGCCGCTGAGCGAGGCCTCGCCGAAATGGAGGAACGACAGATAGGCTGGGTAGGCAGGATCGCCGACCACCGGGGCAAGCGGGGTCGGGCCGTATTTCGCGCCCAAATATTCGAGGATAGCACACGACTCCATCATCCGGACTTCGCCATCGCGGATGCCGGGAAACGAGCCGGTAGGGCTCGCCGCGAGGAACTCCGTGTTCTCGAGCCGCTTGGTGAACTCGATCGGGCGGACCTCGTAGGGCAGCCCCATTTCTTCCAACATCCAGACCACCCGCAGCGCGCGCGTCGATGGTGCGCCACAGACGATGATCATGCCTTCCTCCTGTCGGGTTGCCGTGTTCCTGAATACCATCAGACGGATTCGTTCGCTGTTTGGCTCGTGGACGAGGCCAGGTCGCCCCATCTTTCTCTGAGGGAGCCGATACGGCTCAGCCGGCGAGGTAGATTATCCAGGTCACACCAAAGCGATCCGCGAGCATGCCGAAGCTTGGCGAGAAGAATGTGCGCGCGAGTGGCATGCGCACTTGCCCGCCGTCGGCGAGCGCCGCGAACAGGCGCTTTGCCTCGGTTTCGTCTGCGACCGTGAGCGTGAGTGCGAAGCCATTGAAGCTCGCGGCGCCGCCGCATCTCCCATCGGAGGCGAGCACTTCGCTGTCGCCAAT
Organism: Acetobacteraceae bacterium; assembly: GCA_050730175.1. GTDB lineage: Bacteria > Pseudomonadota > Alphaproteobacteria > Acetobacterales > Acetobacteraceae > JAKAWQ01. The sequence goes on from JBOHMN010000291.1 coordinate 1,931, forward strand.
GCGCAGGCTCATGTGCATCACCTTCTCGCCCGAGCCGGGCGGCATGGCCGGCAGCGGATCGGGGCACTCCTTGAAGCGCATGAGCATGGTGATCTCGGCGCCTAGCGCGCGAGCGTAGTAGTTGGCCGCCTCCTCGCAACGCCCGTCGAAATAAACATAGGGTTGGACCCGCATGGTCTTGCTCTCCCTCTATCGCGGGACGATGATGTGGATGATGTCCACAAGCGAGACTAGCAAGGTCGGTGGACGCCATCCACATAAAACATCGGTGGGCCGCCCGGCCGGCCGCGTGACCTATCGGCACGGTGATCTGCGGCGCGCGCTGCTGGAGGTGGGAGTAGCACTCGCCCGCGCCGGCGGCCCGGAGGCGGTGGTGTTAAGGGAGGCGACGCGCCGGGCGGGCGTGGTGCCGAACGCCGCGTATCGCCATTTCGCCAGCCGCGGCGGCCTGCTTCAGGCGGTGCGCTCGGCTGCGCTCGCGTGCCTGGCGAGGGCCATGGAGGACGAGCTGGCGCGAATCCCGGCCGATGCAACCCCGGCCGATGCTGCGCGCGCCAGCCTGCGCGCGATCGGCACCTCTTATCTGCGCTTCGCGCGTCAAGAGACCGGACTGTTTCGCACCGCGTTCACCGTGCCGGGGAATGCGCCTGGCAAAGCCCTACCCGAACAGGCGGGCGCTGGCGGCCTCGGCCCGTTCCAGCTGCTGGGTGCCGCGCTCGATCGCATGGTGGCCGCGGGCGCGCTGCCCAAGGGGCGCCGCGCCGGCGCGGAGTATCTCGCCTGGTCGGCCGTGCACGGCCTGGGCATGCTGTTGATCGAAGGGCCGCTCTGCGGGCTTTCGGAGATGGAAGAGCAGGCGCTCGGTGAACGGGTGGTGGCAATGGTGGAGCGGGGGCTCTGAAGGCCATCGATGTGTTTCACTTTGGCGAACGGCCGTTTCACACGACGCAACGTCATGGCGCATCCGATCGCCGCCGCCCCAGTCAGCTTATCGCCAGCCGCGGCAAAGCCGGGCATACAAGGGAGAGAAAATGGTGGCCTCTGTTTCGCATATGTACGATTCCGGATGCTCGCCGCATGTTCTGCTGTCCGGCGTGAGGGCCTTCCTGCTCCCGCAGGTGGCAAGGAAGGTCCGCAAGGAGCGTCTGGCGGAAGTGCCGCTGTGCGAGACGACGCCTTACTCATCGGATGATACGCGGTTTCGGTTGTGGTCTTGCCCGGCGCTTCGCGGAATCGGATGAGTTTGTCGACCGCGGCCGGTTCGAGATCGGGATGACCTCGTTGGATCTGGCCGCCGTGGCGATCTGGCCCAGCGCCGGTCGCTGCTCAGAGCCCCAGGCCTTTCTCCCGACCAGATGCGAACGACGATTCTCCTGCCCGGTACTATGCAGGGCCTTGTTCGGCCGCATGGTCGATTGCTACAATTGCGCACTTGGCGTGGCGGCGGGAGATGCGAGTTGGGGAGGGCGAACCGAGCCAACGGCCGGGCCAAGGAAGCAGGGAGGGCGACAATGAGCAGACCAGGTGCAGGGCGGCGGGGCAGCGGAGCAGGGACGCTCACGCGGCGGCGGCTGATCAAGGGGAGCGCGGCACTGGCGGGCGCCGCCGTCGGCTCCGGTGCTGTCACCGGCTTCCCGACGATCTGGGCGCAGAACCTGAAGGACATAACCCTGCGCCACGTCGGCATGTCGTATTCCACGCTGAAGCCCATCGCCGAGCAGGCGCAGAAGGATCTGGGCTTCAAGGTGGCGATGACGGTCGTGGACTATCCTGGCATGACCAACCGGCTGGTCAACGAGCCGAAGTCGATGGATATCGCCGATACCGAGATCTGGCAGACCAAGATCGCGGTCGCGCGGGGAGCGACGCAGGCCGTCGAGATCAAGCGGGTCAAGAACTGGGACCAGCTCACGCCGCTCTATACCAAGGGAATTTTCGACGGCAAGGAAGTCTCGCGCATCGGCGATTCGCCGATCAAGATGATGTATCGCGAGTCGCGCGACGCCCGCACCTTTGCCGGCAAGACCACGGATTGGGGAAGTTTCGTTCCCAGCGTCTTCAATGCCGATACGCTTGGCATCAGGCCCGATCTCGTCGGCCGGCCGATTCACACCTGGGCCGATCTGATCTCGCATGACTTCCGCGGCCGGGCCGCCATCCAGAACATTCCGACGAATGGCGGCATGGACGCGATGATGGCGCTGCAGGCGGCGGGCGTCATGAAGTTCGGCAACATGGGCGATCCCACCAAGGCCGAGATTGCCGGCATGGTCGATCAGCTCATCCGCCTGAAGAAGGCCGGCCACTGGCGCGCGTTGTGGAACACCTTCGAAGAGTCGGTGAACCTGATGGCCTCCGGCGAGGTGGTCATCCAGTCGATGTGGTCGCCGGCGGTCACGGCGGTGAAGGCCATGGGTGTCGATTGCGTCTATCAGCCGCTCAAGGAAGGCTATCGCGGCTGGGGCAACGGGCTTTCATTCATGCGTCACCTCAATGGCTTGAAACTGGACGCGGCGTACGAGTATGCGACTTGGTACAATACCGGCTGGGTCGGCGCTTTCATCGCCAAGCAGGGCTATTACAGTGCCAATCCGGCAACGGCGGAGAAGTACCTGACGCCCAACCAGTGGGGCTTCTTCTACGAGGGCAAGCCGGCGACCGCCGCCATCCACAGCCCAGAGGGTCGCGAGACCAATTCGGTCGGCCAGGTGCGCGACGGCGGCTCGTTCATCGATCGTTTCTCTCACGTCGCGATCTGGAATACTCTGCCGACGAACGCGGAGTATCTCTACGCCAAGTGGAACGAGTTCGTTTCCGCCGCGTAGTACCAGGAATCCTATCCGAGTGACGCGGGCCGACAGAGGGCGGGCCTTCGTCGAAGGGGGGCGGATTTCGGGTGTCTCCGAGGATGGCGGAATGGCCGCCGAGGCCCGCTTCGCGGACCTCGCGGTTTTCCCTACCTTCGAGTTGTGCGAGATGGCGTTTTTGACCGCTCGGATCGTCGGATGGGATGGCCGATTGCGATCAGCCCTGCGAGTCACTCAAGCGCGATGGCGGATACCAGGGTCCTTTCCTCTTGGTTCGCCACGCCTTGCGGCGAACCAAGAGAGCAGGCGCGCCACTTGCGCCGCGGCCGACCGATGAGAGGCAAGTTCTCCTGGACGCCGTATCTGCAGGTGGCGCCGCTCGCGCTGGTGTTGTTCTGTTTCTTCGTCGTCCCGATCGCCCTCGTGGTGATCGTGAGCTTCTTCCGTTACGACATGCTGGCCGGTTTGACGCCCGCGTTCACGTTCGCGAGCTACCTCACCTTCCTCTCCAACCCGACGACCTGGTGGCTCTATCTTGCGACGCTCAAGTTCACCCTGATCGTGCTGGTGCTGACCTTTGTGATCGGGTTCTGGATCGCGTACTTCCTTGTCTTCCACGTCCGTTCCCTGATCAACGCGATGCTCCTGTTCCTGGTCTGCACGGTGCCGTTCTGGACTTCCGACATCATCCGCATGGTCGCCTGGCGGCCGGTGCTCGGCAAAGAGGGTCTGATCAACGACGCGCTGATGGCGACCGGCGTGGTCTCGCACCCGGTCAGCTGGCTGCTCTACTCGAATTTTTCGGTGATCGTCGCTTATGTCAACCTGTACACGCTGTTCATGATCGTGCCGATATTCAACTCGATGGCACGGATCGACCGGGCGCTCCTCGAGGTTGCCGTCGATGCCGGTGCCTCGCGCTGGGCGGCGATACGCGATATCGTGCTGCCGCTTTCGAAGACCGGCATCGCGCTCGGCTCACTGTTTGTGGTCACGCTGGTGATGGGCGACTTCTTCATCATCAACGTGATGAGTGGCGGGCTTGCGGGCTCGGCGATGAGCGCGATGTCGAACGACCTGCAGGTCCTGAACTACCCGCGCGCCGGCGCCAACGCCGTCATTCTGCTGGTGATCGTGCTGTTGATTGCCTCCGGCATCTTCCGCCTCGTTGATGTCCGCCGCGAGTTGGTGCGGTAGCGCCGTGCTTCCCGCATCCGGCCGCCGGCCCTGGACCTTTTACGTGCTGGCGGGATTTTTCGCCCTGTTCGTACTGTTCACCTATGGACCGATGGTCTCGGTCTTGATCCTCGCGTTCCAGGGGCCGTCGGGCGCGCTCGACTTCCCGCTGCGCCATCCCTCGTTGATGTGGTTCGTCGAACTCGTGCACCCGAAGGGCACCGGCGACATCGTTGGCGCCTTCAGCCGCTCGCTGCCGTTGGCGCTGATCGCGATGACGCTGGCGGTCTTGATCTCGGTCCCTGCCGGCTTCGCCTTCCGCCGCCGCTTCCGCGGCGCGGGGTTGCTGTTTTACGTCACTATCGCCAGCCTGATCGCGCCCGGCCTGGTGCTCTCCATCGGCATCCTGGTGATGTTCCGCTTCCTCGGCCTGCCGGCCACGTGGTACGGCTCGGCGTTGGGCGCGCATCTCTCCTGGGTGCTACCGTTCGGCCTCCTGATCATGTTCTCGGTGCTCGGCCGGCTCGATCCGAGCTACGAGGAGGCGGCGTCCGATCTCGGAGCCAGCCGCTGGCGAACGGTGAGTGATGTCGTGCTGCCGATCGTTTTGCCTGGTATCATCGGCGTCGCCCTGTTCGGTTTCACTCTCTCCTATGACGAGTTCCCGCGCACCTGGCTCACCGCCGGCACCAAGAACACGCTCCCGCTCGAGATCTGGACGATGCTGGCCAACGTCACCTCGCCCGTGCTTTATGCGCTCGGCACCGTGACCACCGTCTTCTCCTTCTTTCTGATCGCAGCGGCGATCGGCTCGATCGCCCTCATCCGGCGCCGGCGCTCCGCCCGGCGATGACCGAGGTTCTGCTCGCCCCCGCCCGCGCTGTTGCCCGCCCGGCCACGGGCGCATCCGGCGAGATCCGCCTGACCGATGTCAGCAAATCCTTCTCGCCCGGCAACTATGCGGTGCGAGAGATCAACCTCACGATTCCGGACGGTTGCTACTGCTGCCTGCTGGGGCCATCCGGCTGCGGCAAGACGACAATCCTGCGCATGATCGCAGGTCACGAGACACCGAGTGCGGGGGAGATCACGATCGGCGGCCATTCGGTTGTGGGCCTGCCGCCGGGGCGGCGCGGCACGGCGATGATGTTCCAGAGCTATGCGCTCTTTCCGCATCTCTCGGTGCTCGACAATGTGGCCTTCTATCTGAAGATGCGGGGCGTTCGCAAAGATGAGCGACGGCGGCAGGCGCGGGCAATGCTGGAACGCGTGCAGCTCGATCATCTCTGGAACCGCATGCCCGCGCAGCTCTCCGGCGGCCAGCAGCAGCGCGTAGCGCTCGCGCGCGCGCTGATCACCAACCCGCGGGTGCTGCTCCTGGATGAGCCGCTTTCCGCGCTCGACGAATTCCTCCGCCTCAGGATGCGCGGCGAGCTGAGGAGCCTGCAGGCCGAGCTTGGCATCACCTTCGTCCATGTCACCCACACCCAGCCGGAGGCGATCGCGCTCGCCGATCTGGTGGTGGTGATGGAGACCGGTGAGATCGAACATGCCGCTTCGGCGGCGGAGATCTTCGATCGCCCGGCGAGCCCCTACGTGGCCCGCTTCATGGGCGGGCAGAACGTGCTGACCGGCCGCGTGGTTCTGGCCGCCGGCGCGCGCCCGCGCGTGGAGAGCAGCGAGGGCTGGACTTGCGAGCTGCCGGCGGCGCCGCCACCGGCCGGCACCATCGTCTCGGTCGCGATCCGGCGCGACCGCGTCACCCTGAGCCGACGCGACAGACACGGCGAGGCGCTGCCTTCGAATGCCGTCGCCGGCAGGGTCGAGGCCATCGAATACCAGGGCACCTATTTCAAAGTGACCCTGAACACGGGAATGAAGGACGCCTTCGTCGCCAATGTCACGGACGCCGACTTCGCCGCCGAGCCCGTCGGCCCTGGGGACGCGGTGCTCGCGTGCTGGCGAGCGGAGCACGTGCATGTGCTCGCGCGGCCCGATTCGGGCGATGCCAGCGTGCCCTATCTCGACGCCACGGAGTGACCGAGGGCGCGACGGCCGAAGACGCGCCGTCGCTGAACTGAGGGAGAGAGCGATGTCGAAGGTGATCAAGGGCGGCACGATCGTCGCCGCCGACCGGACGTACGAGGCTGACATCCTCATCGAAGGCGAGCGCATTGCCGCGATCGGACCGAACCTCACCGGCGAGGAGGTCGTCGACGCCGATGGCGCCTATGTCATCCCGGGTGGGATCGACCCGCATACGCATCTCGAAATGCCGTTCATGGGCACGACCACCGCAGAGACCTGGGAGAGCGGCACGTTCGCCGGCCTTTCGGGCGGCACCACCACGATCGTCGATATGGTTATCCCGGGTCCGGATGGGCTGCTGGCCGCGCTCGCCGCCTGGCAGGGGCGCGCCGAGCGGCAGGCCTCGTCGGACTATTCGTTCCACATGTGCGTCACGAGCTGGTCGCAGCAGATCTTCGAGGACATGGCGGCCGTGGTTGCGCGCGGCGTGAATACCTTCAAGCACTTCATGGCGTACAAGGGCGCGCTGATGGTGAACGACGACGAGATGTTCGCTTCGTTCTCGCGCTGCGCAGAGCTCGGCGCCTTGCCGCTGGTGCATGCGGAGAACGGCGATGTCGTGGCCGCGTTGCAAGAGAAATACATGGCGGCAGGCAGCAGCGGCCCGGAGGCACATGCCTACTCCCGCCCGCCGGAGGTCGAAGGTGAGGCGACCAACCGCGCGATCATGATTGCCGACGCCGCGGGTGTGCCGGTCTATATCGTGCACACCTCCTGCGAGCAGGCGCACGAAGCGATCCGGCGGGCGCGGCAGAAGGGGATGCGGGTGTACGGCGAGCCGCTGATCCAGCATCTCACGCTCGATGAGACGGAATACTTCAACCATGACTGGGACTATGCCGCACGGCGCGTGATGTCGCCGCCGTTCCGCAACAAGGCACACCAGGACAGCCTCTGGGCCGGGCTCGCCGCCGGCTCGCTGCAAGTGGTGGCCACGGACCACTGCGCCTTCACCACCGAGCAGAAGCGGCTGGGTGCTACGGATTTCCGTAAGATCCCGAATGGAACGGGTGGCCTCGAGGACCGGCTCTCGGTGCTGTGGACGAAGGGGGTGGAGACCGGACGGCTGACTGTCAACGAATTCGTCGCAGTCACCTCGACCAACAGCGCGCGCATCCTCAACATCTATCCACAGAAGGGCGCGATCGTGCCCGGCGCGGATGCCGACCTCGTGGTCTGGGACCCGAAACTTTCGAAGACGATCTCGGCCGCCAATCAGAAGTCGATCATCGACTACAACGTGTTCGAGGGCTTCGCGGTGCGTGGCCTGCCGCGCTACACGCTGTCGCGCGGCGAGGTGGTCTGGTCGCACGGCAAGAACGACCAGCCGCGGCCGGGGCGGGGGCGCTTTGTCGCCCGCAAGCCCTTCCCGGCGGTCAACCGGGCGCTCTCCAAGTGGAAGGAGCTCACCGCACCCCGTCCTGTCATGCGCTCGCCGGAGCACATGCCGATCGGCGTCTGACTCCGGCCTGGTGTGCCGAGTAGAGCGTGTTCACGCTGACTGAACACACGCCATGTTTGCTTTCTCGAGCAATTTCATCGCCCTGGCCGGCATCCGGCGATTCCAGTCGGGGTGATATTGCTCTCAGCGTGTCCATTCCAGGTAACAAGCGTTAGAGTCGGCGCACTGGTGCCCGCAACCGGATCTGAGTGAGGCGAACGGGCAGCCATGCGTGGGGTACCGGGGAGCCGGGGCGGTCCCCGGCGATGGCGGAATGCCCGCCACGCGCTTTGCGCTCGCGGCTTTGGCTTGGCGGGCTTCGTGATTCGCCGCGCTGCATTCTTCTGCCGTGCGATTTCCCTGCCGGGGGAGCGTGCGTGGTAGATAGCGGGCCGGCGATTTGCTAAGGACCCGGCGCGCCTGCGGATGAAGGGGAGTATGTTTGATGGCTAGCAACTTCAACAATCCGCACATCGACCCGTTCGATTATGTGGTGTTCGGCGGCACCGGCGATCTTGCCAGCCGGAAGCTTTTGCCGGCGCTGTTCCGGCGCGACCGCGACGGGCAGATTCCGCCGCCCTCGCGCATCATCACTGCGGCGCGCGCGGCGCTCTCGCCCGACGAATACCGCGCGCGCGTGGAGACGAACCTGCGGCAGTTCCTCGACGGAGAAGACCTGGACGGACAGACCTGGACGCGGTTCCGCGAGCGGCTGCATTTCGTTCGTCTCGATGCGACCAGTGCGGCGGGCTGGCCCGAGCTTGTATCCTTACTCGAGGATTCGCCGCGCGAAGTGCGGGTATTCTATCTGGCGACCGCACCCAACCTGTTCGGGCGGATCGCGCATCAGATCAAGGCCTCCGGTGCGCTCTGCCCGGACGCGCGCCTGGTTCTCGAAAAGCCGATCGGCAACGATCTCGCTTCGGCGCGCCGCATCAATGACGAAGTGGGTCAAGTATTTCCCGAGCCGCGGATCTTCCGCATCGACCATTATCTTGGCAAAGAGACGGTGCAGAACCTCCTCGTGCTGCGGTTCGCGAATGCGCTGTTCGAGCCGCTCTGGCAGAGCAACACCATCGATCATGTGCAGATCACCGTTGCCGAGAGCATCGGCATCGAGAGCCGTGGTGCGTATTACGATAGAACGGGTGCGCTGCGCGACATGGTGCAGAACCATCTCATTCAGCTACTTTGCCTGGTGGCGATGGAACCACCTGCGTCGCTCGACCGCGAGGCGGTGCGCGACGAGAAGATCAAGGTCCTGAACTCGCTCGCGCCAATTTCGACGGCTGACGTGGCGCACAAGACGGTGCGCGGCCAATATCGCCCAGGGGCGATCGCCGGTTCGCCAGTTGGTGGCTATCTGGAGGAAGCGGGGGTGCCTGCCGCGAGCCGGACGGAAACCTTCGTCGTCATCAAGGCGGAGGTGCGCAACTGGCGCTGGGCGGGCGTGCCGTTCTATCTGCGCACCGGCAAACGCATGCCGAAAAAGGTCTCGGAGATCATCATCCAGTTCCGCCCGGTCCCGCATTGGATTTTTCCCGGCAACGGCGCCGATATGTCACCCAACCGGTTGATCATTCGGGTGCAGCCGGACGAGTATGTGCGTCTCAGCCTCTTGATGAAGCGGCCGGGGCCGGGTGGCCTCAAGCTGCGTGGGGCGGCGCTCAATCTGAGCTTTGCCGAAGCCTTCAAGGGCCGCTTCCCGGATGCCTATGAGCGGCTTCTGATGGACGTGGTGCGCGGCAACGCGACGCTTTTCATGCGCCGTGACGAGGTTGAGGCCGCCTGGACCTGGATTGACCAGATCGTCGGTGCGTGGACCGAGACCGACGACCGGCCGCGCCCGTACACGTCCGGGACCTGGGGACCCTCGGCGGCGATTGCGCTGATCGAGCGCGACAACCGCACCTGGTTCGAAGAAACGCTTGATATTTCCTGAAGGAGCTGCCAATGCCCATTGCACCGATCGAGGCTGTCACGCGCCGCATCGGGGAGCGGAGCAGCGGCCCGCGTGCTGCCTATCTCGCGCGCCTCGATGCCGCCGTCGCGCGGGGCGTCAATCGCAGTGGCGTCGGCTGCAGCAATCTCGCGCATGCGTTCGCGGCCTGCGGAGCGGCCGACAAGGCCGACCTCAAGGCTACGGACAAGCCTAATATTGCGATCGTCTCGGCGTACAACGATATGCTTTCAGCGCACCAGCCGCTCGAGCGTTTTCCCGCGCTGATCAAGCAAGCGGTCCGCGCAGCGGGCGGGGTTGCCCAGTTCGCGGGTGGCGTGCCAGCGATGTGCGACGGCGTCACGCAGGGCCGCCCCGGCATGGAGCTTTCGTTGTTCAGCCGTGACGTGATCGCGCTCGCGGCAGCGGTTGCGCTCTCGCACGACGTGTTCGATGGTGCTCTCATGCTCGGGGTGTGCGACAAGATCGTGCCCGGTCTCTTGATCGCCGCGCTCCGGTTCGGCCATCTGCCGACTATTTTCGTGCCTGCGGGCCCGATGCCATCCGGGCTCGCGAATTCGGAAAAGGCGCGGATCCGCCAGCTTCATGCAGAAGGAAAGGTCGGCCGCGAGGAACTTCTCGAAGCGGAAATGCAATCCTATCACGCGCCCGGCACCTGCACGTTTTATGGCACCGCGAATTCGAACCAGATGCTGATGGAGATCATGGGCCTGCATCTGCCCGGTGCATCTTTCGTCAATCCGAACACTGCGCTCAGGGATGCGCTCACCGTTGCTGCCGCCCGCCGCGTGCTGGCGATCACGGCACTCGGCAACGAGTTTTCGCCGATCGGGCGCCTGATTGACGAGCGGGCGCTGGTCAACGGGATGGTGGGATTATTGGCCACCGGCGGTTCCACCAACCATACGATCCATCTGATTGCGATCGGCCAGGCTGCAGGGCTCAGAATCACCTGGGATGATTTCAACGATCTCTCGGACCATGTGCCGCTGCTGGCGCGCATCTATCCGAATGGTGCGGCGGATGTGAACCGGTTCCAGCGCGCGGGCGGCATGCCGCTCTTGATTTCCAGCCTGCTCGACCACGGCCTTTTGCATGAGGACGCGCGGACAATCTGGGGCGAAGGGCTTGCCGCCTACCGGACGCGCCCAGAGCTCGAAGGTGGGGCGCTTGCGTGGCGAGAAATTCCGGAGGCGAGTGCTGACGAAAGCGTGCTTCGCGTGGTGGGGCATCCGTTTAGTCCGGACGGAGGGCTGCGCATCCTAAGCGGCAACCTCGGACGGGCGGTGATCAAAACATCCGCCCTCAAACCGGAGAATCGGGTTGTCGAGGCGCCGGCGCGGGTCTTCCAGGACCAGGATGGCTTTCTCGAAGCCTTCAAGGCAGGCCGACTTGCCCAGGATTTCGTTGCCGTCGTCCAGTATCAGGGGCCGCGAGCGAACGGCATGCCAGAGCTGCACAAGCTCACGCCGGCGCTTGGCGTGCTGCAGGATCGCGGCTTCCACGTCGCGCTGGTGACCGACGGACGGATGTCCGGCGCTTCGGGCAAGGTGCCGGCGGCCATTCATGTCAGCCCCGAATGCGCGGCTGGCGGCCCGCTGGCGCGCGTGCATGACGGCGACCCCATTCGCGTCGACTGCCGTGCCGGCCGGCTTGATGTGCTGGTGGAGAACGCAGCGTTCCTCGCTCGGTCGCTGCCGGAAGTTGATCTTGCCGCGAATGAGACCGGGCTCGGGAGAGAGCTGTTCGCTCCGTTCCGTCGCGCGGTGAACAGTGCGGACGAAGGGGCTACGATCTTCGCGTAAGCGGCGGTGTGGCGAAAAAAACGCGGCGGATTTGCATCCGCCGCGCCATGCGGTCCGACCGTGCCATCCGATCCCTGCCAACCGACCTCGACGGTCCGGCCGCTGTGCTTCGTTCCGCTGCGATCGACGCAAGCAGTCGAGCGGGAGACCCATTCCGTGGGTCGTGACCGCGACCGAATAGCCGATGTGATCGAACAAAGCCGATGCTGCCAGCGCTGGTTGCCTGGGAGCGTTGACCCGGCGAGCTCCACCGGATGGTGACCCCCGTCAGATGGTAATGAGGGTGTTGAGTTTGGCGCGGACGAGCTCGGCGATTGCAGGCGGCACGGTGATGCCGGTGTATCGGATCGGCCGCACGTCCGTGTCGATGCTGCGGAAGTGGCTGGTCAGGATCTCCCCTGTGACAACCAGGCCGGATGGCAGAGCGACGCTCGTGGGAAACGGGTGAATCCTCGACGTGATCGGACAAACGACGGCAAGCCCCGTGTTCTCCGTGAACGCATCTTCAGCTCGCGCCGGAGATCCGCGCTGGTTTATTGGCGATGGGCGCCGCCACGATCGACCCGGCGCTGCGCCAGACCCGGCGGCGCTCCTGGCGCGCGGCGCAGAGGTTATGCCGCCGTGCCGTCCGGCGTCCATCATAATCGCGATGTCAAAACGAGTTCCGAGCGCTTGCTGGCGACAGCTACGCTCGCGGCCGCCCCCGTCCGTCTCCCGCGCTCGAGCGCACTCATCCGGCCCGATTTCGCCGCTCGCAAAAGTCCTCTACCTTCCCCCGCATGTCGCGCCGGCCGCAACACGCCGCTCGCGGCGCCGTTTCGCTACGGAGAATGCTCAATGGGTTTTGCGCCGAAAGCTCCGGATCCGTCGCTGCCACCGGTCCGGGTGAACCTCTACTCGGACACCCAAACCAAGCCGACCAGGCCCATGCTGGAGGCGATGCTCGCCGCCGAAGTCGGTGACGAACAGGCCGGCACCGACCCCACGGTACGCCTTCTTTGTGAGCGCATGGCAGCGCTTCTCGGCAAGGAAAGCGCGGTTTTCCTTCCCAGCGGCACCATGTGCAACGAGGTCGCCATCCTCACCCATTGCCGGCCCGGTGACGAAATCCTCGCACACCGCACCGCGCACATCGCAACCAGCGAAGGCGGTGCGCCCTGGGCACTGACCGGGGCACGCGTCCTGCCGCTGGAAGGCGAGGGGGGAAAGTTCGACGTTGCCACTCTCACCGCCGCGTTCCTCCCGCACACCCGCTATGCGCCGCTGCAGACCCTCGTCTCGGTCGAACAGACTTCCAATCTCGGCGGCGGCGCCGTCTGGCCGTTGGCACTCCTGAATGCGATCGCCGAGACCGCGCACGCCGCCGGGCTGGCCACCCACATGGACGGCGCACGGCTGATGAACGCCGCCGTCGCAAGCAAAGTCGCCGCGCGCGACATGGCCGCCGGCTATGACAGCGCCTGGCTCGACTTCACCAAGGGCCTGGGCGCCCCGGTCGGCGCCTGCCTCGCCGGCTCGCGTGAGCTGATCGAGGGGGCGTGGCGCTTCAAGCAGATGATGGGCGGCTCGCTGCGCCAGGCCGGCATCGTGGCCGCGGCGGGGA
>JBOHMN010000292.1:0-6594 GCA_050730175.1 Acetobacteraceae bacterium
TAAGCTAAGGCCCGTAGCCGGCTAAAGGCTTCGCGTTTCCCGGAATCAAAATCAATCCTTGCTGCTGTTGTGGCGCTGTGAAGCTTGTGGACAGCCGCCGACCTGTGGGCAAGGTGGGGGAAACGCGAGGCGTTTTCCCCGGCTTGTCCATAGCGGACCGCGCTTGCGCGGTCGGGCGGGCACCGGCGCAGCCGGCTGTCCACAAATTCACAGCGCCTGCGGCTCGGTGAGCGTGAGGCCGGCGAGTTGATCCGGCCTGATGACCACTTCGCGGAAACGCTCCAAGGCGAGCCCGACCAGCCCGAGCGTCCAGCCCGCGGCGCCGTTCTGTTCAGCCGTCACGATGCGCATCCGCTCGTTGAAGAGAGGGCCTTCCAGGACCTTCCCCGGCGCCGGTTGCGTTTCCACGCCGCTCACTTCTCGCCCTTCAGGCGCCGAAGCGGCGGCGGATTTCGGCGACCTCCGCCTGATCGAGATGCCGCACGCGGTGGCCTTGCAGCAGGAGATGGAGCTTCGCCGTCTCCTCCAGCTCCTCGATTGCCGCGGCGGCGGCAGAAAGCGAGGTCCCGGCGACGACCGGCCCGTGATTGGCGAGCAGCACGGCATGATGACGGCCCGCGAGCAGCCGCACCGCTTCGGCCAGCCCTGCATCGCCGGGCGGAAAATAGGGCACGAGCGGCAGATGCCCGACCCGCATCACGTAATAGGCGGTGATCGGCGGCAGCGCATCGGCCGGATCGATATCGGCGAGGCAGGAGACGGCAACCGAATGCGTGGAATGGAGATGCACCACCGCCGCGGCGTCCGGCCGTTCTTCGTACATCACCCGATGCAGGAAGCTCTCCTTGGTAGGCCGATCGCCGCCGCGCAATTCCCCGCCCGAATCGAGACGCGCAAGCCGGGCGGGATCGAGATCGTCGAGGCTGACATTGGTCGGCGTCATCAGCCAGCCATCGGCGAGCCGCACGCTGATATTGCCGGAGGTTCCGAAAGTCAGGCCACGGCGAAACAGGCTCTGGCCGAGCCGGCAAATCGCTTCCCGTGCCTGGTTTTCGTTCGCTGCCTGCATCGCACATCTCCCGCCCGGTCCGCCTGTACCCAGCGTGCCGATTCGCGCGCGCGGATCAGGCGGAGAGGAGCTGCGCCAGATCCGCCGCCCCCAACACCCCGGCCTCCGCGCCGAGCGCTGCGCCGGCGAGCCGCGGGCGCAACAGCGCCGGCAAACGTTCGCATGCCTCCTGCAGCCGCTCGAGAAATCCTGGTGCCAGTCCGACGCCACCGCCGATAATGACGAGCTCGGGATCGATGAGTGCCTGCATACCGCCGAGGGCGGTTGCGAGATGGCCGACTGCGCGAACCAGGATCGCCTCGGCCCACGCGGCTCCGTCCTGTGCTGCGGCGAACACGCGACGCGCATCCGCATCGAACCCGGCCTTATGCGCCGCCGCCGCGATGCCGAACCCCGACGCGGCATCCTCGAGCCGCACCACCGGCTCGGTCGCGCCGGGCAGCGGAATCTGGCCGAGGCTGCCGGCCAGGCCGCCATGCCCCGCAAGCAGCCGCCCGCCGGTTACGATTCCGCCGCCGATGCCGCTCGAGATCGTGAGAAAGATCATATCGCGGCCGCGACCGGCACCGAAACGATATTCGCCCCACGCGGCCGCCTGCGCATCGTTCACCGCGAGCGCCGGCACCTGGAAAACCGCGCGGAGCGTTGCGGTCAGGGCGAAGCCCGCCGGAACCGGCAAAGTCGCCGGGTTGGCCGCGAACCATTCGCCGTCGCGAACGACCCCGCTGACCGCCGCCGCAACGGCGGCGTAACGCCCCGACCAGTCTGCCAACGCCCGTGCGATGGCGCCGATCCAGGACGCGGCTCCTGCCTCAAAGTGCGTCGGCACCTGGCGCCGGTCGAGCACCGCGCTCCCGGCCACCAGCACAGCCAACGTTTTGGTGCCGCCGATGTCGATGCCGAGCACCGGCGTGGGCGCAGCACTCGCCGCCGCGACTGCATCGGCGAACCAGCGCGTGACCACCTCCGGCCGGGTGATCGCGGTGCCGACGCAGACTGCGCTCGCTCCAGCGCGTATCGCGGCGGCGGCAAGGCCGGGTGCGTTGTAGCGCCCTTCCGCGATCACCGGTCTGCCGAGTTTGGCGGCGCGCGCGACCAGTTCGAGGTCGGGGTGGGGCGGCGGAGCGCCCGCTCCTGTATAGCCGGACAACGTGCTGCCGATGATGTCGGCTCCGGCGGCCGCGGCTTGCTCGGCTTCGATGAACGTTGCGATGTCTGCCATCGCAAGCAGCCCACGCGCATGGACGGCATCGACCAGCGTCGTGACCGGCACCGGTCGTGGCCGCACAGTGGCATCGAAGGCGATCACCGATGCGCCCGCGGCCGCCAGCGCGTCCACGTCCTCGACGAAAGGCGTGATACGGACCGCGCTATCTGCCAGATCGCGCTTCACGATGCCAATGATCGACAGATCGCATGCGCCCGCCACCGCGGCGACGTAGCGTGCGCTTTCGATGCGGAGCGCGGCGGCGCCTCCGGCCTCAGCCGCGAGCGCGTAGCCGACGACGAATTCCGTCTTGTCGGTCGGCCCGCCGGGAACCGGTTGACAGGACGCGATCAAGGCGTGGTGCAAACGGGCGAGCAGCGCCGCCCGACTTCTCACTTCGTGCCGCTCGGGACGCGCGGGGGGACGATTGCTCTCCATGGGCGGGCGCAATTCAGCCCTTGACCGCGCCCGCGGTCAACGCGCCGCCGATACCGCGCGCCGCCACGAGGCCGAGCACCACGGGTGGTGCCATGGCCAGCACCATCCCGGCGGCCGTCTCGCCCCAGTTCACGCCGAAGCTCGTGGTAAAGAAGGTAATTGCTACGGTGACGGGGACCGCATTGCGGGTGGAAAGGATCATGCCGAACAGGAATTCGTTCCACGCGGTGATGAAGCCGAGAATGGCGGCCGAGAGGAGCATCGAGCGTGCGAGGGGCAGCACGATCCTTGTCAGAATGACCCCGGTGCGCGCGCCATCGATGCGCGCGGCCTCTTCGATTTCGCGCGGCAGGTCGGAAATCGCGTTGACCGCGATCAAGAGCGACAGCGGAAGGTTGATGATGCAGGCGATCAGCGCGAGGCCGGTGCGGGTGTCGAGCAGCCCCAGGAACTGGTACATGAGGTAGAACGGGATCGCGAAGATGATCAGCGGCACGGCCCGCAGATTGACCATCAGCGGCAGCAGGATGCGGGCGCCGACGCCGGAGCGCACCATACCGTAGGCCGCGGGAACCGCGAGCAGCAACGCGAGCAGCGTGCCGCCGCCGGCCAGGGCGGTGCTGTTCACGAGATAGCGCGGGAAATTCAGCGTCGGATTGCTGAGCACCGCGCGGAAATGCGCGAGCGTCGGCGCGAAGAGCCAGACCGGCGGGCTCGCGTTGATTTCGGCGTCCGATTTCAGCGCGGTCAAGATCGTGACGATGACCGGCATGTTCAGCAGCAGCAGGGTCAGCACGAGCAGGAGCCAGCGCAAGGCGCTCTCGGTCACGCGCGCGCTGCGCCGACTGATGACCCGCCTGTTGCGCCGGCTGACCGTGCGCGCGCCGCGGCCTTCGCTCATGCGCGCACCCCGGCTGTGGAGAAGCGCATCAGTGCGAGCAGCAGTGCGAGCGACAGCAGCAGCAGGAGCATCGAGGCGGCGGTGGCCAGCCCGAGATGCTGTTGTGCGAAGAACACCTTGTAGATGTAGAGGCTGATGCTGGTGGTCGCATTGCCCGGGCCGCCGCCGGTCAGGACGTAGATGTGGTCGAACACGCGAAAGCTGTCGATGAAGCGAATCAGCCCGGCGATGGCCAGCACCGGGACCAGGAGCGGCAGCACCACGCGGCGGAACTCCTGCCAGGCTGTGGCGCCATCGATGCGTGCCGCCTCGTGCAATTCGCCGGGAATCGCCTGCAGCGCGGCCAGAACCAGCAGCAACGTAAACGGCACGTTCTGCAGCGCGTCGATCGCGGCGACGGTGACGAACACCCAGCCGGGCCCGAGCAAATCGGGCGAAAGACCGAGCATGCCGAGATAGGCCGGAATGATGCCGACAAAATCATTCAGCATCAGCCGGTACATCAGGCCGTTCAGCGCCGGCGCGATCATGAGCGGCAGCAGGATCAGCGCCAGGAGCGAGCGATAGCGCGAGAGGATCGGCGCGAGCGCCACGGCGAGAGCGAGCCCGACCGCGACCTGCACGATGGTTTCCACGATGGCATAGCGAAGGGAGAAGCCCATCGCATGCCAGAATGCCGGGTCGTTCAGCGCGGCCACATAATTGCCGAAGCCGGACAGGTCCGGCCGGCGCAGTGTCGTGAAGCTGATATGGGAGACGCTGTAGACGAGGTCGGTCAGGAACGGAAAGCCGAGCCAGAGGACCAGGAAGGTCACGAGCGGCGCGATCAAGAGCCAGCCCTCGTCGCGGCCGATCATCGGCAGCGGCATCAGGCTCCCCGCAGGAGGGCGCGGCCGGCGCGGTACCGCCGCCGTCACGGCTTGGATTTCAGTATCGCCTCCATGCCCTGCTGCGCCGCCTTCAGCCCCTCGCTCGGGGAGACCTGGCCGCTCCAAATCGCGGAAAGCTTCTCCGCCAAGAGCGTGTAGATCGCCATGGCGGTCGAGGCGGTACCACCTTTTTCCACGTAGCCGTTGTCGGCTGCTTCCTTACCCACCAGCGCGAAGTCCGGACGGCTCGCCCCGAACCCGCCGAGCACCGCGGGCATCGGCGGCGTGCCGCCCGCCTTGGCATAAATTTCCATCGCCGGCCCGGTCGCGAGGTAAGCGAGGAACTTGCCCGCCTGGTCCTTGTTTTGGGAGGCCTTGTTGAGGCCGATGCCCAGCGCGTGCAGATGCGTCTTATGCCCAGCCGGGCCCGCCGGCATCAGGGTGATTCCCACTTTGCGCGCGATCACCGGCATCTCTTTCGGATCGGTGACGATGGCGTAGGCAGCGTTCCATTGCAGCATCGTTGCAACCTGGCCGCTGCCGAATGCCTGGTTTGCCTCGGGAAATTCGTAGTTGAGGCTGCCCGGCGGCGTCGCGTGGTTCTTGACGATGGTGAGGTACGTTTGCACCGCCTGCATCGCCGCGGGGCTGTCGATTTCCGGATGCCCCGCCGCATCCAGCCAGTTGCCGCCGTCGGAAACCAGCGTGTCATCCCAGACCATCACGTTGTAGATCAGGTTCTTGAGCTGCAGCACGGTGCCGTAGCGTACCGGCGATGCATGATTGAGTGCCTTGGTGAAGAAGAGGCTGGTTGCGACATAGTCGTTCCAGGTCCAGTCCGCCGGGGGCTTCGGCGTCATCGCCTGGCCGAGCTTCGCCTTCGCCAGCGCGGCATATTCCTTTTGCCAGGCAGCGTCGTGCTGCAGCTTGTCGATCAGGTCCGTGCGGTAATAGAGGAAGTGGACGCTGATATCGGTCGGCACGCCATACAGCTTGCCGTCTGTCTTCAGGCTGTCGAGGGCAACCGGCGCGTACGACTTCTGCGCTGCCGGCGATACGTAGGCGCCGACCGGCGCGAGGAACGGCACGTAGCGGCCGAGCGTGTAGGTGGTCACCAGGCAAAGATCGAAATCCTTGCTGCCGGCCGCGAGGTCGGCAATCTCCTTGTCGAAGTAGCCGACACGGCTGAACAGCAGCTGCTTGACCGTGAACCCATCAGTCTTGCCCGGCCCGGCATTGAATGCGTCGACCACCTTCTGCATCGCGTTGCTTTCGGGTCCCGGCCAGAACAGCAGCGTAACGTTGGCACGGGCCTGGCCGGCGATCAGCGTGAGCGAGGCCGCGGCGATCAGCGTGACAAGACGGCTGGACATGGAACGATCCTCCGAGTGCGGACGTTAGTTTCTACGGGCGTCCTAGTGTGCCGACACTAACCCTTGTTACCCACGATGGACATACTTCGTCGCAGGGCAATCGGGTAAGAGAATGAGGTGGCAAGCCGATACAGTGCTGAATCCATAGCGGTCCTCGATTCGCCTGGGAGGACAGCCATGGAAGAGACGGGGACGGCTTGCGGCACGTTCGACGATACGGTCGTTTTCTTGAGCTATTTCAAGGATCTGAATGACCGTCGGCAACAGCGGAAGATCATCTACCCGCTCGACGCAATGGGTTGCCGACGCGAGATCGCCCGGCCAGAACGCCGCGGTCATCGTCGAAAGCACGCGGGAGGGCAGCGCCAGGATCGAGCAGGAAACACGCTTCTACATCATCTCGTTGGCGCTGCCGGCAAACGTCCTGGGGCCGATTATCCGCAGTCACCGGGCAATCGAGAACGGCCTGCACCGGGTCATGGACATGATCTTCCGCGACGACGAGTGCCGGGTCCGCACCGATCGCGCACCCGCCAACTTCGCCACCATCAAGCACACGGCCCTCAAGCTGATCCGCACCGCCTCAGGCAAGGTCTCCCTTCGGCTGAAGCGCAAGACCGCAGGCTGGGACGATGACTTCCTCGCCGGCCTGCTCACCCAATAGTCAATTCACCCGATTCCCCTGTCGGTACCCCCGAATATGAAAGCAGACCTCCGCGAGGTTCGCGATGCATCGG
>JBOHMN010000293.1:0-27993 GCA_050730175.1 Acetobacteraceae bacterium
CACAGCATCAGCATGTTGATGACGCTGCGATAGTTCATATCCTGCTGGTACCAGTGGTTGACTCCGCTGCCGATGATGACCATCGAGCGCCCGCGGGTCTTTTCCGCGTTCTCCGCGAAGCCGCGCGCCACCGTGATCACCTGGGCGGCGGGAACGCCGGTGATCGGCTCCTGCCAAGCGGGCGTGTAGGCGATGTTATCCTCATACGAATGCGCCGCCTCGCCGCCGAGGCCACGATCGAGCCCGTAATGGGCCGCGAGCAGATCAAACACGCTCGCGACGACGGCTTCGCCATCCGGCAACGCGAGCCGCTTGATGGGAACGTTGCGGGCGACGACGTCGTCCACGCCTTGCGCGTTTGCAGTGTAGCGTTCGCGCGGCTGGCCACCGAAGTACGGAAAGGAGACCGGAAGCACGTCATCGCGCCGGTCGATCAGGCTGAGGAGCACACGCACGTCGCGTCCCGAGCCGGCGTCTTTCTCTTCGAGATTCCATAGCCCCTCGGGCTCCCCCTTGGCCGGCCAGCGAAAGCCGATCGAGCCACGCGGCACCACGGGAGCATTGCTTTCGGCGTCGAACGCGACCGACTGCCATGCATCTCGCCCCTCAGCGGCTCCCGTGCCTGCGAGATCGCTCGCACGCAGGAACCGATCCGTCACCCAGCGCTCGCCCTGTCGACGCAGGCAGACAAGCATCGGAAGATCGGTATAGCGGCGGCAATAGTCCTGGAAGTACGGAACCTCCCGATCGAGAAAGAACTCACGAAGAATGACGTGGCCCATCGCCATCGCGAGCGCGGCGTCGGTCCCCTGCTTCGGATGCAGCCAAGTGTCAGCGAGCTTGGCGACCTCCGAATAGTCCGGGCTGATCGCGACCACCTTGGTGCCGTTGTAGCGTGCTTCGACGAAGAAGTGCGCGTCCGGCGTGCGTGTCTGCGGGACGTTGGAGCCCCAGGCGATGAGATAGGCAGAGCTGTACCAGTCGGCCGATTCCGGAACGTCGGTTTGCTCACCCCACGTCTCCGGGCTCGACAGTGGCAGGTCGCAGTACCAGTCGTAGAAGGAGAGCAGCGTGCCACCGATCAGGCTGAGGTAGCGCGCACCCGAGGCATACGAGACCTGCGACATCGCTGGGATCGGCGTAAAGCCGACGACGCGGTCCGGGCCGTAGGCCTTGATCGTATAGACGTTCGCCGCCGCGATGATCTCCGCTGCCTCATCCCAGCTCGCGCGAACGAACCCGCCGCGCCCACGGATCTCCTTGTAGGACTTCGCTTTGCCGGGATCCGACACGATCGACTCCCACGCCTCCACGGGAGCCAGCGTCTTGCGCGCCTCGCGCCAGAACTTGAGCAGGCGCGCGCGCACCATCGGGTGCTTCAAGCGGTTCGCGCTGTAGAGGTACCAACTATAGGAGGCACCGCGGGCGCAGCCGCGCGGCTCGTGGTTCGGTATGTCGGGGCGCGTACGCGGGTAGTCGGTCGCTTGCACCTCCCACGTGACGATGCCGCTTTTGACGTAGATCTTCCAGCTGCATCCGCCGGTGCAGTTCACACCGTGCGTCGAGCGCACGATCTTATCCTGCTGCCAGCGCTGCCGGTACCCTTCCTCCCAATCGCGATTTTCACCGCGGACCTCGCCAAGGCCACCCGAGAAGGGCACGCGCTCGCGGGTAAAGTAGCGAAGACGGTCGAGGAACTGACCCACTTTCGGATTCCTCCACAGCTATGGCGAGCTATGACGCGACGGCCAAAGGCAGGTCGACCATGCGCCTCACGCGGGCAAAAAACAGCTTCTCACGGAGCGACACATGGGCGCGGGCAAGCCGATCCTGCTCGAGAACCACCTGATACGAAACCGCACCGCCGACGCACCGCTTCGCTGCACTGAGGCTCGCTCCATTCGATACAAGAGTCCAGTGACACCGCAGTCATGTCGCAATTGCACCGACCACCCTCCAATAGCATCGGGTTCGTACCGCGATTCCATGCACACCCAATGATCGGCAGCAGCGCTAGCCTCACCCCAGGCAGGATAGCACCTTCCATGTCGCAAGATGAAGCCCAAGCGAGGGCGACCGTGCCGCCGCTCCACGAGCCGTCAAAAAAGACACGCACGGCGACGCCCGCTGTTGCTATCCGAGCGCTTGCGATCCGTTGCACCGTCCCGACGAACGCGGGCGCGGTCGGAATTGAGCCGGTCCAAAGAGTGGCTCATGCAACCTTTCCCTTTTCCATCGCACCCGCCACCCGTCCTGACGCAGTCCCGGCCGGCCGATCGCCCATCACCGGAAGCCTGCGGACCTCGGTCGTGTAGATCAGAATGAGCGACACCCAGACGATGCCATAAAGCAACATGAAACAGCTCGAATTGATGCCGATCCAATCACGGACCGCACCGAACAGGATCGGCAGCAAAAACCCGCCGAGCCCGCCCGCGAGGCCCACGATCCCGGTCACGAGCCCCATCTCCTGCGGAAAATCGTCACCGATGTACTTGAACGTCGAGGCCATACCCGCGGCAAACGCGACACCCAGCACGAAGATGAGGATGCTGAACCCCCATACCGGCAGGCCAATATGCAACTGAACCGGACCGCGCATGGTATGAATGATCAGCTCGGCCTGCGGATAGGAGAGGACGAACAGCGCGATCCAGGCGGCCCACAACACCCACCACGTCACGTTCTGGGCGCCAAAGCGGTCGGCAAGCCAGCCGCCGGCAGCCCTCAACACGCCCCCGGGTAACGAAAAACACGCCGCCAACACCCCGGCAACGGTGATGTCAAGGCCATATTCCTGCACGAAATATTGCGGCAGCCACACCGAGAGGGCCGTGAAGCCGCCGAACACGATCGAATAGTACTGGCAGTATTTCCAGATCTTCGGCTGCTTCAGCACGGCAAGCTGCCGGCTGAATGGGGGGCTCG
Source organism: Acetobacteraceae bacterium (assembly GCA_050730175.1). Taxonomy (GTDB): domain Bacteria; phylum Pseudomonadota; class Alphaproteobacteria; order Acetobacterales; family Acetobacteraceae; genus JAKAWQ01. The sequence continues at coordinate 2,929 of JBOHMN010000293.1, forward strand.
CTCCCTGGCTCAGGGGATCTGGAGCCGAAAGCACCCAGAAAATGCCGGCACTCACGACCAGTGCCACCGCATAAACCCGCGGCACGGTATGCCAGCCCCAGTGCGTGATGATGAAAGGAGCGACGAACATGTTGATCGCCGCTCCGCTCGTGCCGGCGCCGAATACGCCCATCGCGAAGCCTTTGCGCCGGGCCGGAAAGAAGCGCGAGACATAAGGTGTGCCGACTGCAAACGAGGCGCCCACCAGCCCGAGCGCAAGCCCGAGCAGCAACAACTGCCAGAGCGCCGTCGCATAGCTCGACACCCATAGAGGCGCCGCACAGAACAGCAAAAGAGCGAACATCACGACCCGCCCGCCGACACGGTCGGTCCAGATGCCGAGTGGCAGGCGGAAAAGCGCCCCGGTCAGAACCGGTGTCGCGGTCAATAGCCCAAACTGCATCGCATCGAGCCCGAACTCTTTCCGGATCGGGATGCCGGTCACGCCGAACATCATCCAGACCGCAAAGCATACGGCGAACGCCCAGGTAGTCACCAAGAGGACAGTGATGTTTCCCCTCTCTCGCATGTCCCCTTTCCCAGAACCGGCCGTACATGATTTGCCGGCCCGTTGCGAGTCACGATGCCTGTTCTTCTGCTCACTCGCTTATAGCGTGCGCTCGATCCGGATCAAACGCCAAGTTTTGGCTGCGACCGGCGGGGAACGCGTGACGTTGCCTCTGCACCGGCGGCGATCGGGGACAGCGACGGCCGCGATCCGCCCCTCCGCGCCCCGGAGACACGTGGGCTTTTAATCGAACGGGCGTTTGCCGCTGTCCGCTATGCCGCGAGGCGCGCGCTTTCTGGCCCGGATCGATCGAACCCCGAAGATCGCCAAGGATTCCTGAGCACCCGTGGCGCCGCCCGAATCCTCACCGCGCGGTGCCGATACGGCTGCGCCCGTTCCTCTGACCCACGCGAAGCATGTCACGGCTAAACTTCAGATGCCCCGACGGCCCCGGCCAAACTTGGGCGCTCGCACCCGGATCCGGTACTGCTCGCCCGGTGGCCGATGGCTGCGGAACGGCCGCGCCAACGGCATATTCAAACCGCTATCAGAACGTGTTGGGCGCGCCGCGGTCCGTCGCGTTGGATCGCACCAGGCGGAAGCCGGGCTGGCCGGTCCGGATTGCTTGGCCACTTCGCGGATCGTGCCTCCGCACGAAGTTGCGCTCGCTCGAGGGAATCTGCTGAAAGGGGACGCTGCACAGGCGCCTGCGGGCTGCTATTCAGCTGCCATCCCACCGGCGGCGGTCTCGCCCAGAGCTTGACCCTGCCGATGTCCATGCCTGGAGATGCTCGAAGAGTGAGCGTGAAAGCACCGTCCGTCGTCGTATTCGACATCGGCATCGTCCTGATCCGCTGCGACGCGCGCAACCTCTACCGCAAGCTGTTCGCGGGCGATCCGGCGCAGATGGAATGGTTCCTCGCCCATGTCTGCACCGAGGCCTGGAACCTGGAACAGGATCGCGGCCGCAGCTTCGCCGAGGCCATTGCCGAGCGGATCGCGAAGTTCCCGGAGTGGGAAGCCCAGATCCATGCTTACGATGAGCGCTGGAGCGAGACACTGGATGCTGCGATCGCCGAGAACGTGACGCTGCTCGCGCGGCTCGAGCGCCACCGGGCGCGTCGTGGTCTTGATGTCGAAGGAGGAGAAGGCGGCACTGGACGCCAGGGCAGCACGTGCCGGACGCATCTGCGTCGGAGAGTTCGTTCGCCGTGCTGTCGAGGCTTACGACGAAGGAGCGGTGCGCGACGCGAGCGAACTCAGAGTGCTGCTCGACACATTAGCCGGGCTGCATGAAAAAACACTTCGCGGACTCGATCGGGTCGATAAAAAGCTCGATGTCGCACTCGCTGACCTGACGCAGCGGGGGCCGCCCCGATGAGCCTCTACGGCGAGGCGATCGCTGCCATCAAGTCGGTCATCCTGATCGACGAACGGATACAATCCATGATGGGGAAGGTGGATCGTCTTGCCGACGAAGTGCGCGCCCTAAAAGAACGCCTCGTTCGCCTCGAAACGATCGTCGAGGTGACGCGTCCGGATGGAGCAATCCTGCCGATCGGGACCGACCGGGAGGGGAGTCCGGGCGGCGGCAAAAGCGCCGGCTGAACGTCTTCGGGCCGGGGCGGGGTCGCCCGCCCTGCTCGGAACCGGCGTCCTCTCCCGCGGCCCAGTCGGCTTCGCGACGCGCCGGCGAAGCACTGGCTGAACTGGCGTCAACCGGTGGACGCGGGATCGCGTGTGCGCAACTCGAGCACACCGGTGGGGGGAACGAGAACGATCCGTTACGTCGCAGGTCTCGAACCGGTCCATGCGCGGCGCTCGCCCCGCCTGTCGGCCGAAGCATCCTGCCCAAGCGACCCGCATCCGCGTCGCCAGCGCGATAGCGCAGCCAAGCTCTCTCGCCAAAGTCTTGCGCGGCTTCCGCCACTCGCCATCCGTCATGGGACCACATCACAGAACTCAGAGGCGGTCAGGATGACCGGTGCTGCCAATGCGGCGCCTATTCAACAACCCCGATCGCCTGTCGCCCGTCACCCCATGCAATCGGCATGCGCCGCGTCGGCTAATGCCAACAGCCACCCGTCATGCGGGTCCGCCGCCTCATATCCGCTTGGCAGCCGATCGAGAATTGTCGCTCCCTGGAGGTTGTGCAGGAGACGCCCCACGCGGTGCGGCTGCAGGACGTCGCGGAATTTCGGGTACCGGCTGGCGCGGCGCAACTCGTCCAATTGGACCCTGGCGGTGGTCAACGCGAAGCGCCGCTTCGGTCAGGCTTGGTAGATCCGGTGCGGCGGACCCCGCTCGGAGATCAGCGCACTCAGCAGTATGTTGCTATCGAGCACAACGCACGTTCAGGCGCGTCGTGCCCACTCCAAGGCCTCATCGACGATGTCAGCGATCTTATCAGCGCCGACATCGGTATTCCGCTGTTTCACTTCCTCGACAGCAAGCTCGAAGATGCGAGCCTGTACCGCTTCCTCGACGAAGCGCGCTCTGCGTGCGGCGCGTCAGCTTCCATTGCCGTGTGCCCAGCGCGCCTGCCGGCTCATGCGGCGCGAAGACCAAAGTCGTGTCGGGCGTCAGAGCCGAACAGCGACGGGCAGCGCAGCCGGTGCCGCCGGCCCTGCCTCGATCCTCGCGATGCATGCGCTCCATCCGCGATGAATCACCGCGCCTGCCGGCGCAGCAAATCTGCCAGCCGCACCGCCAGCGCCACAATGGTAAAGGTCGGCGGCGCCCACCCCCCGGTCGGAAAAACCGAGCCGCCGACGACATGAAGGTTGTCGATCCCATGCACCCGGCAATCGCGGTTCACCACGCCCGTGCGCGGGTCATCCGACATCCGCGTCGTGCCGAGATGGTGGGCCATTCCCTGGAGCTGGGGCGTGCAATTCGCGCCCGGACGCACCCACGGGTCGAGTTCCAATTCGCCCAGGCGAAGCCGCTCGAGCTCCGCGGCAAAAATGCTCCCCGCCGCCCGGTAGGTGCGCCAGTCCAATTCCGTGAGCTGCCACTCCAGCTTGACCTTCCGCTGCCCCAGCGCGTCGATCGTGTCGGTCAGAGTGACCCGGCTATCCGGATTCGGAGCCTGCTCGAAAAACCCCTCGAGCTCGACCCGATGGCTCGGCACCACCGCCTGCCCGGTCAGTCGTCGATAGATCGCGGGGAGGAGGTCTCGCCCGCCGGTCGCCATGCACCATGCAAGCGAAGGAAGTGAACCAGCGGAATCGCTCCCGCGCACCCGGGCGGCGAATTGCCGCGCGGCGCGCACGCTCACCGGAACTGCCTCCTCGTTCTCATAGTCCTGGGGCCGCACGCGCGCATTAAGCAGACAGTCTTTGGTCTGGATCGCCCGCGACAGGCTGATCTCGCCGGGACGCGGCGCACCCCGCACCATGACCTCCCGGTTATAGGGATCTGCGAGAACGCTTGGCGTCGGAGAAGTGATCGTGCCGAGCCTGCCGCTCGGGTGATCCATGAAGAACCGTCCCACCAGGTCATGGCCATTGCCGAGGCCGGCGGGAACCGTCGTGTTCGACAGCAGCAACAGCCGCGCATTCTCGATCCCGCCGCAAGCCAGCACGAAAGAGCGCGCACGCACCCTCCCCTCTGAGCCATCCAGCGCCCGGATGCGTGCTTCGGATACAAGCGTTGCGGACTCGTTCACACTGAGTTCGACGAGATTGGCGTGCAGCAGTACACGCACGTTGCGCGCTTGCTTCAGGCGCGCGCGATGCGCGCTCCCGAATCGTGGTGTCCGAGCGCGCATTCCTTTGCGATGCACAAACCTTTCCGGGTCCAGGGCGAGCGTCGGCGCATCCCGATCGATCGGACCGGCGTCGTCCATCGGCGTGTCCGGCAAGCCCAGAAGCGGGCGCGCCCGGTCGTACCACGGATCGAGGTCCTCTCGCGAAATCGGCCACCCGCTGTGTGGAATCCATGGCCGACACGCGAAATCCATTGCGTCCAACGGGCAGCAGCCGCCCGGCCACCAGTTGGTGGTGCCGCCGAAGAACCGGCCGCGTGAGCTTGCCAGGCTCGTACCCCAAGGCACGCCGGCCAACTCGCCTTCATAGAGCGCCTGCGTCTTCGGATCCGGCTCCAGCCCGCCGCTCTCCACCAGCAAGACCTGGTGGCGGGTGGCGCAGAGCGATACCGCAATCGCGATGCCCGCCGCCCCGGCGCCGACCACGCAGATATCAGCCTCCAGCGTCGCACGGCCGTCGAAAGCTCGGAAATCGATCAGCATGTCGTGAGAAGGGTGCTGGCGAAGGCGTCAGACGGCGCAACGGAAGTGCGCTATGAATCCCACGCGCGTCGAAAATGTTGGGGTGGCAGACCAGCCAGTTCGTGCATTCGTTCGCCCCGAGGTGACCTCGTTGGCAAGGCACCGATCCTTCTCTGCCGCCACTCGACCGGGTCCCGCGTTCGTCTCCATCGCGCCTGCATGAAGCGCAATATCCTTGCCGAGGGCAACGAATGATCGCCGTGCGCACCCGTTTGTGATGAAGGGCCCGTTTGTGATGAAGGCCCGCTTGTAACGAAGGGACCGTGCCGAACCTCGGAGCCCCCGGCTCGCCGGGTTGGAACGTTTGCCAGCGTAACGGTGACGGCCTGCGCGCTCACCTTATCGCCGCAAGCCGCGGCGCACTCTGGGCGGCAGGACGCTCGCGTGCCGCTCAGTCCTCACGACGCACCCGTTCCATCCGCTCGTGCCGCTCCTGCGCTTCGAGCGAGAGGGTCGCGATCGGCCGCGCCTCGAGTCGGCGGACGCTGATCGGCTCGCCGCTTTCCTCGCAGTAGCCGTAGGTGCCGGTCTCGATCCGCGCCAGCGCCTGGTCGATCTTGCCGATCAGCTTGCGCGCCCGGTCGCGCGTGCGCAGTTCGAGCGCTCGATCGGTTTCCACACTCGCCCGGTCCGTCACATCTGCCTCGTGGATGCCGCCTTCCGAGAGGCTCGCCAGCGTGCCGTTGGCGTCGCGCAGCAAATCTGCCCTCCAGTTGAGGAGCCTGCGCCGGAAATACTCGGTTTGCGCGGGGTTCATGAATGCCTCGGTCTCCGAGGGGCGATAGTCAGGTGGCAACGTCATCATCATGAGGGCTCGTTCCTGCGTCACGGCCGGCCCGCCGGCCCAGTGTCCTGCCCCTCGTCGCTCGTTGCTCCCGGCAGCACGCGACGGGGGACGCGCAGGCCACTGAAAACCAAGGGCTGGTGTGCCGGCCAACCACGTGCATCGTGGGTCGCAAGCGCCGGACTCGGCACACTAGGCCGGCCGGCTTATAGCCACCGCGCCCCGCCCCGCCAAGGCGGCATCCCGCTCATTCAGCGAGCGCACATCGAGCCGCATCCCGCCCCGAGCACGCGGCGTGCGAGCTCGATCTCAGCGCGCAACGCCACTGCCCGAACGAGCGCCGCAAGCTTCGGGTCCGCTGCTTCCGGAAGTACCTCCGCAAGCGTTGCCAGACGCCCGAGCAGCTCCGGCGCGCCCCCCCCGTCCAGCAGGCGAACCTGCAGCGCTCTCAGCTCGTCAAGCATTGTCTCGCCATGCCGCCGCGCTGCACGGTCGCGCGCGCCCTTGAGTTCCGCCTCCTGCAGCGCGACCATTGCCCCGACCAGCGAGGCGGGCGTGGCCTCCGCGAGGCCGCCCGCCTGCAGTGGCGCGGGCGGCGCTTCGGGCAGCGCGAACCCAGCACCTCCCACCCGCCCCAGCCGCTCGCGACCAATCGCAACGCCGCGACTCGGCCCCCCAAGGCGATCGATCGTCGTCATACTCCAAGGCTCCTTCGGTCCCGAACCAACCTGCCCACCGGCAACTCCTGCCGACTTCCCCGAAGCCCTACGGCCCGCCGCACCGGCCGCTTGGCGCGATCCAACGGAGGTGCACGGCTGGCACGCGGCTTGCCTGCACGCAGACTCGGCGAAATTCGTTGACGTCCTGCTACCCGAGCCGGGCGCAGCGGAGGACCCAGAGGGGAGCAAAATGCGCTGGTGCCTTCTCCTGATCCTGCTCGCGAGCCTGCTCCCCCAAGCGGCCAGGGCGCAGGTCCGGATCAAGGACATCACCGACATCGAAGGCGTGCGCTCCAATCCCCTCGTCGGCTACGGCCTCGTGGTGGGTCTGAACGGCACCGGCGATCAGCTCAACAACTCCATTTTCACCCGCCAGTCGCTGATCGGCATGCTGTCCCGCCTCGGCGTCAGCTTGCGCGATTTCGCAACCCAGCTCCAGACCAAGGACGTCGCGGCCGTGATGGTCACGGCGAGCCTCCCCCCATTCGCCCGCGAGGGCAGCCGATTCGACGTCGCCGTCTCGGCACTGGGCGACGCGACCAACCTCACCGGTGGCACCCTGCTCGTCACACCGCTGCTCGGCGCCGACGGCCAGGTTTATGCAGTCGCCCAGGGCCCCGTCGCCACCGGCGCGATCGCCGCCCACGGCGCTGCCCAGTCGGTCACCCGCGGCGTGCCAACCGCCGGCAGAATCGCCAACGGCGCCACCGTCGAGCGCGAAGTGCCGTTCCGCCTCAGCACCGAACACACCATGACCTTGGCGCTCCGCAACCCGGATCTGACGACGGCCGAGCGGATCGCGAGCGCCATCAACGACGCGCTCGGCGGTCATCTGGCACACGTGAGCGATCCGCGCACCGTCACCCTCGCGTTCGGCGGCAGGAATGTCATCGCTTCCCTGGCGCGAATCGAAGATCTGCAAATCCAGCCGGACAGCCCCGCGATCGTCGTCATCGACGAGGCCACCGGAACCATCGTCATGGGCGCCAACGTGCGCATCAGCGAGGTCGCCATCGCCCAGGGCAACCTCACCGTCCGCGTCACCGAAACGCCCCAGGTCAGCCAGCCCGGGCCGCTCTCCAATGGCCGCACCGTCGTGACACCCCAGACCAACATCCAGATCAGCACGGGAAGCGACCATCGCCTCGCGCTGCTCAGGTCGACGGTCACGCTCCAGCAGCTCGTCAGCGGCCTTAACTCCCTCGGCGTCGGGCCGCGCGACATGATCACGATCCTCCAGAACATCAAGGCCGCCGGCGCGCTTCAGGCCGAGCTCAGGGTGCGCTGATGCAAAGTCTGCTCGCCGCTTTGTCGCCGCTTCCGCCCACCGCAACCCGCCGGATGATTGCGGCAAGCCCGGGCCTGCTCGCCGGTCTCGACCAGCCCGGCTTTCCCGTTCCCCAAAGCGCGTTCGCCGAAGCGCCGGGCGTTCCGCAAGGCCAGGTGATCAAGGACTGGCAAAAGGCCGGAGGGTTCGCCGCCATGGCAATCGGCGAACTCCTCCAGCCGATCTTCGATACCGTCCATCTCTCGGATACCCGCTTCGGCGGCGGCGCCGGTGAACAAGCATGGAAGCCGGTCCTGGTGCAGGCAATCGGCGAGGGGATCGCCCGCGAAGGCGGCCTTGGCCTGACCGAGACCGTCTTTCGCGAGTTGCTCCGCGAGCAGGCTGCGAGCGTGCCTGATCCCGCGCCATCCCCTGCCTCCCCCACATCGCCTGCCATCCAAGGAGATCCGCCATGAACCAGCACTTGATCGACGCCGCCGTCGAGCTCGCCGACACGCTGGCGCGCGAGAACGAGGCGCTGACCCGGCTCGACCTCGCCCGCGCCGCCGCCATGCTCAGCGCGAAACAGCGCGCCACTCAGGCCTTCGAGCAGGCCCGCACCGCTCCGCCACATGCGACGCATCAGGCGTCTCCCGCGCTGGCGCCGGAAGTCGAACGGCGGCTCGCCGCGCTGGCGGAAGAAAACCGCCGCCTCCTCGAACGGGCGATCCACGTGCAGCGGCGCATCATCGGCACGGTTGCCGCCGCGCTGCCGCGTGCCGCCGAGCCGGCCCGCTCCTATCGCCCTGACGGTGCCCTGGCGTTGGGGCGGAAAATACCCGCCTTCGCCCTCTCCGCGCGCGCCTGAAACCGCTCGCACGTCACCAAACCGGGATCAGCTCGCTCCACTCCCCGCTCAATGGCGCGCCAGGGCGCCTTGCGCTATTGCGTCCCGGAGGGGCCCCGGGCGAACGCGGGCGCACTCCCCGCCCGCGCTTCCGGCTATTCGTGAGAACCGTCCAATGACGCTGAAGCTTTGGCGCATCGGCCTGATCCTCGCCGTCTTCCTTGGCGTCCTCCCTGCGGCGCCGATCGCCGTTGCACGCGTCAACCTCGCCGCCGCGCCGATCTCACGCATGGATTTGCCGTGGTGGCGCACGCGCTTCGAGCAAAAAGCCGCCCTACTCCACAGCCAGAAGATCGATCTGGTCTGGTACGGGGATTCCATCACCGAGAATTTTGAACACCACGGCCCACCCGCCTGGCAGAACTTCGCTCCCATCTGGCAGCGCTTCTACGGCGGCCGGCACGCCATCAATCTCGGCTTCGTCGGCGATTCGACCGCCAATCTGATCTGGCGCATCGACCACGGCGAGGCGAGCGGCATCTCGCCGAAGGTGGCCGTCGTCCTGATCGGCGCCAACAATTTCGGCCTGCCGCACTGGCCGGCACGGGAAACGGTTCCGGGCATCGAAGAAGTGGTGCGGCTGCTGCGCGCCCACCTCCCGCACACCGCAATCGTGCTGTTGAGCGTGCTGCCTAGCCGACGCTCCGCCTGGGTCAGCGAAAATACGCGGCTCACCAACGCGGCACTCGCCGGACGCTACGCGAACAGCCGCGCCGTGCACTACATCGACTTGACCAACATCTTCATGCGAGCGGGCAAGCTCGATCCGAGCCTTTTCCTCGACCGCTTCTTCTCACCGCCCGAGCCGCTTCTCCACCCCACACCTGCAGCACAGGCCATGATCTGCGCCCGCATCGAGCCGACCATCGCGCTCCTGATGGGCGACCCAAGTCGCATCCTTACCCACTGAACGCCCTTTCGCCCGCGCCAGATCAGAGCGGGCTGGGGTAAGAATCCTTCCGTTCGCACCGCCTTGACAGGCGGGAACAACCCGATGACCGTTGCGACCCTCGTTCGACCGTGGAGGCTTGGCCATGCGTCCGAGGGGCGGCATTTCTCGTTCGCTTCTCACCCGGTCGGTCTCAGCGTGGCTGGTCACCACGGCAGCACTCGTCATTTCGGCCGGCACGGCATTCGCCGGGCCACGAATCCTCCAAGGCAGGGTCGAAAGCAACGGCAGAGGCTTGCCGGGCTACCAGGTCGGCCTCTACGCCGCCGTCGTGGGTGGAGCGCAGCCGGCTTGGCGTCTCCTCGGCGCAACGGCAACCAGCAATGCCGGCGAATTCCGCTTGCGGTACACGCGGCTCACGGTGCCTGAGGGCCTGCCCGAGCCGCTTCTGTTCGTCGAGGCGACAGACGGCCCGTCCATGCTCGCGTCAGCCATCGGGCGCGATGGCCGCGCTCCCGCAAGAGTGGTGGTGGACGAGCTGACCACGGTCGCCATCGCCAACGCTTTCGCAGAGTTCGTCCACGGCGCGAAGATCGTCGGCAATACCTACGGCATGATCAACGCCGTCGGCATGGCCGCGAACTTCGCCAATCCCGGGACCGGCGCTCTCGGACCGGTCATCGATTCATCGCCGAACCGGACCGAGACTTCGACCCTGGCGACCTTCAACTCCCTCGCTAACGTCGTAGCCGGCTGTGTTGCCGACAGAGAGAACTGCGCGGGCCTGTTCCGCGCCGCCACTCCCGCCGGCCGGCAAGCTGGTCGCGACGCTGCCGGGAACCTGGCACGGCCACACGGTGCTCTCGCATCCGGTCGGCGACGCCGCCGACAGTGAGGGTGACATCTGGGTCGCCAACTCGGACTGGCTCGACGTTCCGTGTCCGACCCGCCGGCATCTCGGTACCGCCCAGAATCCGTCGATCACCCTGTACAAAATGGGCAGCCGCACCCCCTACCCGGCCTCGCCCTTCACCGGCGGCGGCCTGACCCTCCCTTGGGGAATCGCGGTCGACGGCAATGACACCGTCTGGGTGTTCAACTTCGGCGTGACCCCGCCCGGCCCCAGCCAAAGCAGCGCGCCGGTCGGTATCAGCCGTTTCTGCGGCATCGAAACCCGGAACTGCCCGCCGGGCATGCACGTCGGTGAGCCGATCTCGCCTTCAACCGGCTACCAGAGCAATGCCTTCCAGCGGATCACCGCCGGACAAATCGATCCTTCCGGCAACATCTGGATCACCAACAACTGGAAGATCGACGCCAATCCGTTCCAGAATCCCGGCGCCAATGCAATCGTCATCGCCGTCGGCGCCGCGGCGCCGGTCAGGACGCCCTTGATCCGCCCGCCCGTCCCCTTCGCCGCGCCATCACCCTAAGAGGGGATCGCGCTCGACCTGTCCAATTACCGGCGCGGCGACCTTCCATAGGCGGGCCGCCGACCGGCTGCCGTTACAGCGTCACTACTTGCCGCGTCCGAATGCTCTCATCAGCGGCCAGTACGATACGGAGCGAGTTTACCGCGTCGTTCATGTGCGCGCTGAGGTCGAGGCCTTCGCGGATGGCACGCAGCAAATAGGCCTGCTCGCGGGCGCATAATTCATCGTGGCCCGGCTCGTCATCCATGTGGAACACCTCGTCGGGTCGGGCGAGCGAGTTGTCCGGGTTCAACGCGGCGTGATGCAGGCGGATCGTGCTGGTCTTGGTATGCGTGTCGATGTCCGAAGAGGTCGTGCTGGCGGCGTCCCTCTCGGCGCCATGGCCCTGCTCGGGCATCACGATACTGACGGCACCCTTGGGCCCGACCACGTCTTTCACGAAGAACGCGACCTCGCTCATCATCGGGCCCCAGCCAGCCTCGTACCATCCCACCGAGCCGTCATCGAATTCCACCTGCAACTGGCCGTAGTTGTAGGTTTTCACTTCGTCCGTGAGATGCGCCCCGATGCCGTGCACGCGCACCGGGCGCGCCCTGGTGATCTGGCACATGATATCGACGTAATGCACACCGCAATCGACGATCGGCGGCAGGCTCTGCATCAGGCTGCGGTGCCATGTCCAGGCCGGACCGATCGATTGCTGGTTCAGGTTCATGCGCATCACCAACGGCTTGCCCAGCGTGCGCGCAAGCTCGACCAGCTTCCTCCACGACGGGTGCACCCGCAGGATGTAGCCAACTACCAGCTTCCGGTTGTGCTCGGTCGCCGCTTTGACCACCCGCTCGGCGTCCGCAACCGTTTCAGCCAGCGGCTTTTCAACGAACACATGCGCCCCCGCGTTGATGGCGCGGATCGCGTAGTCGGCGTGGGTGTCGGCCCAGGTGTTGATCGAGACGACATCGGGCGCGACGGTGGCAAGGGCGCGGCCATAATCTTCGAAACGCGGCACCTCGGCCCACGCCGGCGGCAGGTCACGCCGGGTCCGGATGCTGCGGGTGCACAATCCAGCGAGCTCGTAACCGTCGAGCGCGGCGTAGGCACGGGCGTGGCTCAAGCCCATGTTGCCCAGGCCGACCACGAGAACGCGAAGCGGCTTGTCCATTTCCTCTCCTTTTGCGCTGACCGAGCGAGCGTCCCGCCTGGCGGCCGCCAGGATACGCCAAGACGATGCACACGCTGCGCTTGACAAGCCTGCGCAGCCGTTCCTAGCGTACCCACGGCCACGCAACAGTCTGCTGCAAGCGGCGTCGGCAAAGCAAGTTCACTTGCGCTCCGCCGGCCGGATCAGGGAGGAACCGGGGCATGGAAGGAAGCGTCCGGTCGGCCGGCAGTGCAACACCGAAGCTCCGCATCGACGGTGCCACCAAATATTATCACAGCCGCACCGGGCTCGTGCACGCGCTCGAAGACGTCACGTTCGAGATCGCCGCCGGCGAGCTGATCTGCGTGCTCGGCCCGTCGGGCTGCGGCAAATCCACGCTGCTCTGGGCAATGTCCGGCCTGCATCCGCTGACCCGCGGGCGCGTGCTGCTGAACGAGGTGCCGGTCGTAACGCCCCATCCTGCGATCGCAATGATCTTCCAGGAGGCCAATCTGCTGCCCTGGCGCACCGTGTTGCGCAACATCGAATTGCCGTTCGAAATCAAGCGCATCAAGCCTGCCACGCGGCGCGAACGGGTGCGGGCGCTGTTGCACCACGTGGGCTTGGAAGGTTTCGAAAATAAATACCCCCGTGAGCTTTCCGGCGGCATGCGCCAGCGCGTTGCCATCGTGCGCGGCCTCGCCGTGGACCCCTCGGTACTGCTGATGGATGAGCCGTTCAGCGCGCTCGATGCCTTCACCCGCGAGGAAATGAACCTCTTGATCCAGGAAATCTGGATGGAAAGCGGCAAGACGATTGTGTTCGTCACGCACAATATCGCCGAAGCGATCTTCCTCGCGGATCGCATCGTCGTGCTGTCGTCACGCCCGGGGCGGATCGCGCGCATCTTTGCCATCGACCTGCCGCGCCCGCGCGCGCTGGAGATGACCACACAGCCGCGTTTCGTCGAGCTGATGGTCGAGATCAAAGGCTCGATCTACCACCGCTCGCCGCAGGCAATGAATGCGCGGAGAACCGTCGATGCCTGACGACCTCGCGGAAACAATCCCGACCTTCAACGAGGTCCGCGCCGGCACGAGCGAAGTCGGGCTATCGAACTGGTCGGCGCTGACCGGCGGCTCAGGCACCCGCACCGGCATGGAAGTCCTCGGCATCGTCCTGGTTGCCGTCGTGATCATCGGTGGCGCCGAGTTGGTGCTGCGCCTCTTTCACGTGCCGCAATATATTCTCCCCGCACCCAGCCTGATCGCCGAAGCGCTGGTGCGCAATTTTCACTTCCTCGCACCCCATCTGCTCGTAACCCTGATTGAGCTGGTCAGTGGATTCCTCATCGGCAGCAGCGTCGGGCTGATTCTGGCCGGCGTGATCACGCAGTTCCCGTACATCGAAAAGATCATCGCGCCGTATATTCTTCTGCTCGTCACAACGCCGATGATCGCTCTCGTGCCGTTGCTCATCCTGCGTTTCGGCTTCGGCATGGAACCGCGGATCATCGCGACCTCTCTCGCGGTTGGGCCGATGGTGATGCTCAACGCGGCCACGGGTTTTCGTCGCGTCGACCTTGCCAAAATCGCCCTGGCGCGCAGCTTCGGCGCGACCACTTTGCAGATCTTCATCAAAATACGCATCCCCATGGCGCTGCCGATGATCATCGCCGGGCTCATGGTCGGCTCGATCTTTGGCCTTTTGACCGCAGTGGGGGCGGAGATGGTGGGTGGCGCGGAGGGGCTGGGCAACCGCCTCGCGTACTATTCCTCGCTGATACGGATGCCGGAGTTTTTCGCGACCATCGTGCTCATCGCGCTGATCGGCATCTCGCTCTACGTGCTGTTCTACTGGGTTGGCAAGAAATGGGCGAGCTGGGAGGCATAAGCGCCGAACGCACGCCCACCCGAAAGCCCCACCCGAACGCTAAGGTCAACAAAAGGAGGTTATGAAATGTCCAAGTTCGCGATCCCCCCGCTCGGCCGGCGCCGCCTCCTGGGCGTTGCCGGTGGCAGCCTGACGGTCGCAGCGCTCGGGACCGGGCTGGCCCGGCCGGCACGGGCCGCCGTCAAAAACCGGGTGAGATGGATCTCGCCGCGCGGCACGATCGAGGTGCTCGACGATTACCCGTACCACGTCGGCAAGCATTTTGGCTATTTCGGCGATATCGAGACGACACTGGCACCCGGCCCGATGGACGCAACCGCCTGCGTCAAGCTGGTTGCCGCCGGTCAGTTCGACATGGGCTATCCCTCGCCCGGAGTCTATTCGCTCGGGCTGGGCCAGGGCATGAAGCTGACCTCGGTATGGGAGATGGGCGCTTACGACGTCTTCGACATGGCGTTCCGCAAGGGCCGGAAACCGAAGAGCATCCAGGAGATGGCCGGCAAGACCGTCGTGCTCGGCAGCGCGGGCTGGCAAGCGATCTGCGACCCATGGTTCGCTCAGGCCGGCCTCAAACCCGGAACGATCAAATATGTCGCGGCCGGCGCTGACTGGGCGCAGGCGCTGGCCCAGGGCAAGGGCGACGCCGCGCTGAGCTGGGAGGGCCTGCGCGCACAGTGGGCCGGCCAGGGCCTGCATTTCGATTACATTCTCGGGGTGTCGTTCTCCAAATTCCCGGCGAATTCCTTCGTCGTCCGCAGCAAGGACCTGACCGATCAGGCCACGCGGGCCCTTTACGCGCGCTATCTGCGCGGCTGGGCGATGGGGTTGGAATTCGGCTACCGCAACCCGCGCGCCGCGACGCACATCGTCATGACCCGCTTCCCCGACCTCGCTTCGCAAATGACGCCTGAGATCGCCACCGAATCGATGATGGAGTTGGCCAATGTCTTCCGCGGCGACTGGCCGAAGCGCAAGGGCTGGGGCTGGCACGATTTCAACAGTTGGGAGATCTTCTTCAAGACGATCTCCGACATCGGCCAGGTGAGCACCCTCTTCAAGCCGGCCGACGTGCTGACCAACGAGTTCGTCGCCGCGGCCAACGCCTTCGATGCAGCCAAAGTCAAGGCCGATGCCGACGGTTACAAGCTCCCCGCCGCCTATACGGCGGTGGACGTCGAGAAAATACAGGCAGATTTGCTGACCGCGACATAGCCACCGCGCGCGCGCCGCTACACTTGACGCCGCGCGTTTCGGCCGCTCTCCTGTTCACTGACAGGCCAGCCGTGCCCGAACTGAAAGCTTCGGTCGGAGCGGCTGGCTTTCAGCGCGGAATCTGCGAGGCCGCCGCGCAACAAGGGAGTCAAGGATGACGTTTGACTGGTTCGCCGGCAAGCGCAAGCTGGTCATCGCGATGGCGCATATCGGCGCGCTGCCGGGCGCGCCGCTCTATGATGCGGCCGGCGGGGTCACAAAGCTGGTCGACGCGGTGGCGCGCGACATCGAGCACCTGCAGGCCGGTGGTGTGGATGCCATCATGTTTGGCAACGAGAACGACCGCCCTTACGTGTTCAAAGCGCCGCCCGAGGCGATCGCCGCGATGTCTGCGGTGATCACCGCACTCAAGCCTGAGTTGCGCGTGCCATTCGGGGTCGATTACCTGTGGGACCCCGCGGCAAGTGTTGCGATCGGCGTCGCGACGGGAGCGCGTTTCGTGCGCGAAATTTTCACCGGCCTGTTCGCCTCCGACATGGGACTGTGGCAGCCTGACTGCGCCAACGCATCGCGTTTGCGGCAGCGGCTGGGGCGCGCAGACATGAAGCTTCTCTTCAACATCAATGCCGAGTTCGCGCATCCCCTGGATGCACGGCCGATCGCACTGCGCGCCAAAAGCGCCGTCTTTTCCTCCCTCGCCGATGCAATCCTGGTATCGGGGCCGATCACCGGCCAGCCGGCCGACCAATCCGACCTCAGCGCGGTCTGCTCCAGCATCGAGGGCGTGCCGGTTTTCGCCAACACCGGCGTGACCACAGACAACGTCGCCGAGGTGCTGGCGCTCGCCGACGGGGTCATCATCGGCACCCATTTCAAGGTCGACGGCAACACCTGGAATCCCGTCGATGAAGCGCGCGTGCGGCGCTTCATGGATCGTGTCGCGTCCCTGCGCTGAGCCACCAGCCAGCATGCGTTGCATCGTTGGCCTCGACATCGGCACGACCTCGACCATCGGCGTGCTGCTTGCCCCGCCGGACCGGCTCCTGGCGCTGGCATCGCGCCCGGTTGACCTCAGCGCGCAGCATCCCGGCTGGGCAGAGGAGGACCCCGAGCAGTGGTGGGCCAATGTCTGCGCGCTGACGCGTGAGCTGATTGCAAAAAATGGCATCGCAGCAGGCGAAATTGTCGGCGTCGGAGTGACCGGCATGGTGCCGGCGGTGGTGTTGCTCGACGATGCCGGCCGGCTGCTGCGCCCCAGCATTCAACAGAGCGATGCGCGCTGTGGCAGTGAAGTCGCGGTGCTGCGCGCGGAGTATCCTGAGGCCGATTTCATTCGCCGCGCCGGCAATGGCATCAACCAGCAACTGGTGGCGTGCAAGCTGCGCTGGATCGAGCGGCATGAACCGGAGGTGTTCCGGCGCATCGCCACGGTCTTCGGGTCATACGACTACGTGAACTGGCGCCTGACCGGCGCGCGGGCGATCGAGCAGAACTGGGCGCTGGAAGCCGGGTTCGTGGATCTCTCCCGCAACGAACTCTCGGATGCGTTGATCGCGCTTTCGCATCTGCCGCGCGCTGCAATACCTCCGAAAGTCGCCTCGCACGCGTTGCTCGGCCGCGTCAATCGCGCCGCCGCGGCCGCCACCGGGCTGCCCGAAGGCACGCCGGTGATCGGTGGTGCGGCCGACCTCGTGGCCTCCGCGCTGGGCGCCGGAATCGTCGCACCTGGTCAGGTGCTCCTCAAGTTCGGTGGCTCGGTCGACGTGCTGACCGCCACCGCGAAGGTCGCACCAGACCCGCGTCTCTATCTCGATTATCACCTGGTGCCCGGTATCTTCATGCCGAACGGCTGCATGGCGACCGGAGGGTCGGCTTTGAACTGGTTCGTCCGCAACTTTGCCGGCACCGAGCAGGCCAATGCAGAAGCCGCCGGCAAGACCTTGCACCAGTGGCTCGATGGCCTCGCCCAAGCACTGCCGCCGGGAGCCGAAGGCGTCCGGGTGCTGCCCTATTTTCTCGGCGAGAAGACGCCGATCCACGACCCCGGAGCGCGCGGCGCCTTTACAGGGCTCACCTTGTCGCATGGGCTCGGGCACCTGTGGCGCGCACTGCTCGAGGCCTATGCCTACGCCATCCTGCACCATATCGAGGTGCTGAACGACATCGGTCACGCGACGGAGAGCTTCGTCGCTTGCGACGGTGGCGCATCGAGCCGCGTTTGGATGCAGATCGTTGCGGATGTCCTGCAACGCCCGGTGCAGTTGCTGACCGGTCATCCCGGTTCGTCTCTTGGCGTCGCCTGGGCGGCGGCAATCGGCTGCGGGCTTGAACAGGACTGGGCGAAGGTTGGCAAGCTCGTCGGCCAAGGCGATCGGTTACAACCCGCAGCCGATCACGCCGCGGCATATCGCCGCGGTTATGCCGAATTCCGCCGGCTTTACCAGCGGCTTGCGGACTGATACCGATGCGTCGCTTCGGGGTTGCGCGGGGAGGATTTGCCCATGGCTTATCACATCGACCCCGACCAGGACCGGCCGTATATCGAAGAATTCCGTCGCCAACCGATCGGCGCACACAGCCCCGGCTTGATGCGCGTGCTCATCACGATGCGCAACGATCCAACAGGAAATCAGGTGATCCTGGTCTGCCTCAAGCCGTTCGAGAAATGGGTGCTCGGCACCATGCCACCGCATCGCAACGAGCCCATTCGCATCGAATCCGCACCGGTCTTCGGAAGCCGCGAGGCGGCCGAGTGGGAGGTGTTCCGCAGGCGCTGGCGGCGGCTGACGGGTGAGGACATCAATACGCCATGGCGCCCCTGACAAGGGCGGCGTGTGGCGGCTTTCCGAACGCGGAGGGAACGTGCTCAAGATCGTGGGCTACCCGGATCGCTATAGCGTGGCTCCTGGCGAAGCGATCGCCTTCAAGGTGTCGCTGGATGAAGGCGAACGTTTTTCCGCCCGTCTCGTCCGCGTCATCCACGGCGACTGTAATCCGGAAGGCCCGGGGCTGCAGTTTCGGCACGTGCCAAGCGTGGTCGACGGCGCCCACCCAGGCAGCAGCCAGCGCATCGACGCGGGCTCCTACATGCGCGCGCCAAGCCTGCCGGCGCTGGCCTCGGCGCCATTCACTTTCTTCGCCATGATCTGGCCGACTCTACCGCGCCAGGCCGGAATGCAGGCCTTGGCGGCGCAATGGGACCCGGCAACCCGCGCAGGGTTCTGCCTCGGCCTCGACGACGGCGAACTCGCATTGACGCTGGGTGATGAAAGCGGCGAGCGCGTCACCATACGTTCCGGCAAACCCGTTCTGGAACGGCAGTGGTACTCGATCGTGCTCGCGCTCGATCCGATCGGCCGGCGCGTCCGGCTCGATCAGATTCCCTTGCGCCCCTATGCGCTGATCGACGGTCACGCCACCGTGGAAGCCGCGCTCCCGATCGTGCCGGCGGCGGTCGATGCACCGTTTCTTCTTGCCGGCTGCGCCGAGCGGGACGCAACCGTCGGCCAGCACTTCGACGGCAAGATCGACGCCCCGGCGCTGCTCGCAGGTCACCACCCTCCTTCGTCTCACGCCGCGCTCCTGCAGTCGAATTTGCCGCCTTCGTTGCTCCCGGCGGTGCTGGCGCGCTGGGATTTTTCCCGCGAAATTCCCTCGACGGTCGCCGTCGATCTCGGGCCCAACGCGCACACGGGCGAACTGGTGAACCTGCCGGCACGCGGTATGACGGGCTGGAACTGGACCGGCGAAGAGCACGCATGGACGCGGCGGCCGCAGGAATACGGCGCCATTCATTTCCACCACGACGACCTCTACGACGCCGGCTGGGAAACCTCGCTCACACTCGTCATCCCCGCCGATCTCCCAAGCGGACCTTATGCCTTGCACGTGAGCTCGGGAAAGAGCGACGAGCAGGCGACACGGGAATACTACATCGCCTTCTTCGTCCGCCCGCCGCGCGCGCGAAGCAAGCTTGGACGGCGGCCGGACGTCGTCTTCCTGGCACCCACCGCCTCCTACATGGCGTATGGCAATCACGCGGAGCACATCACCGCGCGCGGCGCCGAGCTGCAAATGGGCCGCCTTTTGCAGTTCGGGCACGCCGATCTCTACATGTACGATCATCCCGAACTGGCCGGCTCGCTCTACGACAAGCACGCCGATGGCTCGGGCGTTTGCTATTCCAGCCGGCTGCGGCCGATCCTGAACTTCGCGCCACGTTATCATTCCTGGCTCGGCGGCCACGGTTCCGCGCTCTATCAGTACAATGCCGACACCCACCTGTTCGATTGGCTGGAGCACCATGGCGTCGCCTATGACGTGATCACTGACGAAGATTTGCACGAAGAAGGCGTGAACCTTTTGCGTGGCTATCGGGTGCTGCTGACCGGAACGCATCCTGAATATCACTCAACGGCGATGTGGGACGCGATGAAGGCGTGGCTCGATCGTGGTGGGCGGCTGATGTATCTCGGCGGCAACGGCTGGTATTGGCGCATCGCCTGGCATCACGATCTCCCCGGCGTCATCGAAGTGCGTCGCGCCGAGGATGGCATCCGCACCTGGATCGCCGAGCCCGGCGAGTACTATCATTCCTTCAATCACGAGTATGGTGGTTTGTGGCGCCGTAACGGCCGGCCGCCCAACCTGATCGGCGGCATCGGCTTCATCGCCCAGGGGTTCGACGTCAGCTCCTACTACCGGCGCGCGCCGGATGCCGACGATCCACGTGCGGCCTTCCTGTTCCGCGACGTCCCGGATGAGAAGATCGGCGACTTCGGCCTGATCGGCGGGGGAGCCGCGGGGATCGAGTTGGATTGCCTCACTACCGCGCTCGGATCACCCCCGAATGCGTTGCGGCTCGCCTCATCCGAGGCGCATTCGCCGATGATGTTGTTGGTCAATGAGGAGTTCGGCGTGGTCCCGCCGAATCTCGGCGGCGATACCAACGATCGCGTGCATGCCGACCTCGTGTTCGCCGAGACGCCGGCGGGCGGAGCGGTATTCGCCACCGGCTCGATCGCTTGGTGCGGTTCGCTGTCGCACAATCACTATGACAACAACGTCTCCCGCTTGACCCTCAATGCCTTGCGCCGCTTCCTCGATCCTGCTCCGTTTCCCCGGGCAGCGACGATCGCCGAGAGCTAATAAATCGGTTCTATGAAATCGATCAGTTCGTGCAGCCGCCACGTCCCTGCCTTGAGCGCCAACCCTGGCGCCGCCGCCGCGAGGAGCGCCGCACGCATACAGCGCGCGGCGTGACGTGGCGATCCAGCCTTTTGTCCGCATAAGCAGTCAATCGTCAGTCCGTACGGTTCGAACCACGGAAACGCTCTACTACCGCTCAGGCGCCTTCACCCCAGAACTTTGCTCAGGGCGGGTGCCGCAAGGCCGGGGACGGAGAATTCGTCGCGCTCCGGGACCGTTGGCAGCAGCCGCCGCAACAGGACAAGGCGGTCCTCCGCATCCGCGGCCGAGCCGGCCAGAATCCGCCGCCCCGCGATGACGATGTCCGGCCAGCCGTCGAGTGTCCAGGAAAGGCGCTCGATGGCCCGGCGAATCAGCACGAATTCCGGCTCGCCGCCGCGAATCGTCGCGCGGATGTCTTCGAGCGCGCCGTCAATCGCCGTGAACACGCTCAGCGAGACGTGCACAACGGAGGAGATTTCCTTCGCGACCACATGCAGATGGCAGGCCGCCTCCGGCGGGGCGTTCGCGCTACGCGCCTCCGCTTCCGCGCCGAACGCGAAGACGTCATTGGAAAGCAGCCTGAGCCAGCCCGGGCGGGGCGGGCCAATTTTCGCCGGCGAGCCGACCGGCAGGACGATACGCGTGAGATCGCTGGCGCGGCGGTAGATTTCGCCCCGCTTGATGCGCAGGCCCACCGCGGCGCGCTGGACCTCGCGCCTGGCCGCCGCCGAAGAGCCCGTGGGATCGGCGAACAGCGGCGCGAGATTCGCGCCGCTGGTGCGCAGAAGGTGGAGCAGCAGGATCGCTTGCGTTTCGGTCTGCCGCCTACTTTCGCCGCGTGCATTGGCGGCTTCGCGCGTCTGCGCTTCGGCGCCGAGCGCTCCGGAGCTGGCCAGGCTCGTCACCACCGCGCGGATCGCATCCGGCGTGATGGCTTTGGCCTCGGTGATCGCCGTGTGCAACGCCGCATCGCGCGCCGACATCGCGACCACTTTCGGGAGGTCGTCCCACGGCACCACCAGCACCGAACCATTGTCGGCGAAGTTCCGCAACAACGCGATCATGCCGTAGCGCTCATCCTCGCGCACGCGAGCGAAGCGCAGCGCCGGCGTCTCAAAGGGAACAGCCGCAGCGCGCAAGGTGCGCCGCAGGAACTGCCGGCCACAATCGATCAAGCTGCGGAGCCCCTCGCGCGGCATCTCCGCTCCACTCCACCCTGGATGACAACCAGGCCGAGCGCTACCAGGAAATCGTAAAGAGAAAGTAGCCGTCACCCCTCACCGGTGGCCAGCTCGGGCGCCATGAGAGTGCACGGTTACCCCGCACCTGGCAGGCCGCTCGGCGGGGCAACTCAGGACGGCTGCCGGGGGACCGCAATTCTCCCCTCACTGCGCCCATCGCTCCGGCATCGAGCGCCTGTCGCCCGCAGCCCAGACGCAGCCACCGGCGGCCCGGCCCGCCGCTGCTGCGCGGCCATACCGCGACGCCAAAATGTTCCCATAACCGCACCTCCGGCATCACCGAGCCGTCACCCGGACTTGCTCTTTTCCCACAGCATGCCGCATAGCTTGCTGCCGTAATCTCCTCGCGGCCGCTTGATATCGCCGTTGACGGTCTTCCTCTCACCTGTTGGCACCATGGACGCAGCGAAGCTTCCTCCCAGAAAAGAGCGCATTCGTAAACTCAATGCGCAATTGAAAAAACTGTTTCCCAATCCCGCGATCGAGCTGGATTTTTCGACTCCGTGGGAGCTTCTCGTCGCGACCATCCTGAGCGCCCAATGCACGGACAAGATGGTGAACCGGATCACCAAGGAACTCTTCACACGGTACCCGACATTCGACGATTACGTACGCGCCGGCGAAAACCCGGAAGGAGTTGCCGTCTTCGAACGCGTCATAAAGCCGTCCGGCTTCTACCACGCAAAGGCAAAGCACATTCTCGCCGCCGCGAAAACAATCAAAGAACAGTTCGGCGGAACGGTCCCCGCCACGATGGACGAATTGCTTAAAATCCCCGGGGTGGCAAGAAAAACGGCCACGGTGGTACTGGGCGCTGCATATGGCGTCATCGCCGGGGTCACGGTCGATACGCACGTCATTCGTTTCGTGCGGCGCTACGACCTTTCCGACTCGAGCGACCCGGTGCGGATCGAGCAGGATCTCATGCAGGTGCTTCCGAAAAGCCAATGGCGAGACTTTGCGCTGCGGGTCACCTTGTACGGTCGGTACGTGGCACCGGCACGGCCATACGATACGTCCAAAGATCCGCTCTTGAAAATCTACCCCCCAGCCGCCGAGCGTTTCAAAGCATGAGAGCCAGAAGCCGGCCCTCTTTGGCAACGTCGTCGCCGCAGCGCCACGGCGCCGCAGTGAGCCCGAGGTGCCCCTGATGCCGCGGATAAAGTCCGCTTTCGATGCCGAGGGGATCCTGAACACCGGAATGCGCCTGCCTCCGGTGCGGTCCTGACGTGGGATCAACTGCGACATCGCGGTCCAGCGGCATCCCTGATCGACCACTGTGGTGAACCGGGCCACGCTTCAAGCAACGATCTCGGCGGAGATGGCGGAAGAGGCGCCCATCACGCGCGAAGCGTGGCGGACGCTCCCTGGCGGCTCGTTCCACCCGTGAGTGAGGGACGTTTCTCAGCTCCCGCGGTTACGCCCCGTGCCGCGGCGCGGCGCGAGCGGCGGGGCAAGCGCAGCGATGAAGTCGCATTCAAATACATGATGCTTGCCCCCGCAGTCTTGTGGGTTATCGGTCTTACCCTTTTCCCTCTCCTCGAAGTCGTGCGGTACAGCTTCGCCAACTACATCCTCGGCCGCGGCATCACCCGTTACGTCGGCTTCGCGAATTACACGGCCGTCCTGCATTCGGCACGGTTCTGGCACAGCATCCTCGTCACCGTCATCTACGTGACCGGCACGCTGCCCATTGAAGTGGTGCTCGGCCTGCTGCTGGCATGGGTCATCAACCTCGGTGCGCCGGGCACGCGCTTTTTCCGGGCGCTCATCACCTCGCCGCTCTTCACCATGGAAGTGGCGATCGGCTATCTCGGGATAACATTGTTCAGCGCGCAGGGTGGGCTGGTCACTTCGCTCCTCGGCCTGGTCGGGATCTCCGTTCCCTGGCTGTCGACTGCGTCAGGCGGCCTGGGCGCGGCGATGATTCTGGAAGTGTGGCGCTGGACACCGTTTGTATTCCTGCTTGCGCTCGCCGGATTGGCAGCGATCCCGGAAGAGCTTTATGACGCCGCCTTGCTCGACTGCGAGACCCACTGGCAGGTGCTGCGCCATATTGCCATCCCGCTGGTCTGGCCCGTGATGACGGTCGCGATCCTGTTCCGGCTGATCGAAGGCTTCAAGGCGTTCGGCCTGCCGTTCGTCATCACCGGCGGCGGCCCCGGCACCAGTACGCAGCTCTTCAGCATCTACAATTACCTGACCACCATCTTGTTCTTCGATTTCGGCAGCGGTTCGGCGATGGGCGTGATCGTACTGGCGATGATCGCGGTGCTGATCGCCCTGTTCTTTCGTCAGATGCGCCGGCGGCTCACGTGAAGAGGCCATCGTCATGAGAAGCGTGTTGTGGCGCCGGGCGCGCCCGCGCTCGCGCCTCTTGGTCATGGTCATCCTGCTCGCGACCAGCGTCTGGGTCCTGGTGCCGTTCCTGTGGGCGATCCTCAATTCGATCAAGTCGCTGGAGGAAACGTTCAAAGCCGGCGCGATCGTCCCGTTCCTGCAGTTCGCGCCGACCCTTGATTCCTGGCGGCACGTGCTGTCGGACAGCACCCTTCTCCACGCCTTCCTTTCCAGTGTCGTGGTCAGCGGTGGGGCAACCATCCTTGTGCTCGCAATCGGCATCCCCGCGGCGTACAGCCTGGCCCGCTTCGAGTTCCCCGTTTCATCGCGCGACATAACGCTCTGGTTCCTTTCGCAGCGCGTGCTCCCCCCCGCCGTGCTCCTGGTGCCGTTTTACCTGATGATGGTCTATTTCGGGCTGATCGACACGTGGACGGGCCTGATCATCTCCTACTCGACATTCAGCCTCGCGTTCGGCGTGGTCATCATGCGTGACATCTTCCGCGATGTGAGCAAGGACGTGGAGGAGGCCGCCAAGGTCGAAGGTGCGACGCCCTGGCAGGTTTTCCGGTTGATTGCCTTGCCGCTTTCGGTCGACGGAATCATCGTCACCGCCATCAATGTCTTTGCATTCGGATGGAACGAGGTCCTGTTTTCATCGGCGTTCACATCGCGCAACGCACAGACGCTCGCTTCGTTCATCCTCGCCTCGCGCGGCACGCGTGACATCGACTTCAACCTGGCAGCCGTCAACACTCTGATCGCGATCGGACCGCCGGTTATCCTCTCGTTCTTCTTCCAGCGCTACCTGGCGCGCGGACTGTCGTTCGGCGCCGTCAAAGAGTGACGATCATCAGGTTCCCGAAACCTGCCACCCCTCCGCCATGCTGACAGGAGCAGCGATGCGTCTACCGAGGCGGCCCAGGCAGCCGACCGTCTCGACGCTGAGCGCTCGCGCAACGCCTGCGGCAAATCGTGAAATAAGCTCGGTCAGATGGAAACTGCGACCAGGCATGCCCGATCGCCGGCGAGCCCCCGCAACAGCAACTCTCGCGGAGCATCCGGGCTTGGTCGCTCGTTGCTTCCCTCGCGATCATAATCGCTGATCGAAAGTAGGCCAGTTGGCCCACCGGATGCCGACCAGCACATCGATTCCATGAAAGCGCTCACATCACTACGCTTCCCCTCTCCCTCTGGGAGAGGGGTAGGGG
>JBOHMN010000294.1:0-13349 GCA_050730175.1 Acetobacteraceae bacterium
GGCAAGCCGGGCGGTCCGGGGGGCGTGAGCGGTGTCGGCGGGCCCGGCGGGGTAGGCGGGATTGGCAAGCCGGGTGGTCCCGGTGGTCCGGGCGGGGTAGGCGGGGCAGGCAGTCGTGTTGGCGCCGCGAGGCCGGCCCAGCGGCCGGCTGGCGGCGGCCAGCGCGTCGGCGGTGCGCAAGCTCGGGGCGGTGCGTTTGGCAACATGAGTTCCGGACGCCAGGCGCGGCAGACCGGTCAGCGCGGTGCGCAGAGCCGCGCCACCAATCAGCGATCGTTTGGAGGCGGCGGAGGCGGCGGGCGCGGCGGAGGCGGTGGCCGGCGGCGCTAGGAGGTCATCGATGCGAATGCACAAAATCTGGCCATGCGCGCT
Source organism: Acetobacteraceae bacterium (assembly GCA_050730175.1). GTDB lineage: Bacteria > Pseudomonadota > Alphaproteobacteria > Acetobacterales > Acetobacteraceae > JAKAWQ01. Next base: position 373 of record JBOHMN010000294.1, read on the forward strand.
TTTGGCCGCGCTCGTCTGGTTCGGGATCGCCCAGGCGGCGCCCCCGACCGCACTTGGACCGCAACGCAGTTTCGCATCCGCCGAGGCGGCCGCGACGGCTTTGGTCGCGGCACTGCGTAACCATCAGGAGGCCGACTTGCGCGCTATCCTGGGACCGGAGGCCGACCGTGTTATCGACTCCGGCGACCCTTATGCCGATCAGGAACTCCATCGGCAGTTCGTTGCCCTCTACGACGAGAAGCATACAATCGAAGAAACAGCCTCCGGGCAGGCGGATCTGGTTGTCGGCCCAAACGACTGGCCACTCCCGATCCCGCTTGTTGAAAGCAACGAGCGATGGACGTTCGACACGAAGGCGGGCGCGCAAACGATCGTCGACCGTCGCGTTGGCCGCAATGAGCTATCCGCGATCCGCACGCTGCTCGCCACCGTCGATGCACAGCATGACTATTTCAATCGTGCCAGACAGGCGACCGGCACCGGGGAGTACGCCACGCGCTTCGTCAGCACACCAAGAACTCACGACGGCCTTTACTGGCCGGTGCCCCAGGGCGAGACGGAAAGCCCGCTGGGGCCGCTGATCGATGCCGCACTCGATGCGGGTTATCCCGGCGAAATCATCGGCGGCAAGCCCGACCCGTACGAAGGCTACTATTTCCGCATCCTCACGGCACAAGGTCCTAATGGGGATGGCGGTGCCAAGGACTACATCCAGTCGGGTCGCTTGACCGGCGGCTTCGCTCTTGTCGCCTGGCCGGCGGCGTTCGGGTCGAGCGGGGTCACGACGTTCATCGCCGGCCCGGACGGGGATGTGTACCAGAAGGACCTCGGACCGGATACAGCGCGCCTCGGCGCGGAGATGAAGACTTTTGAGCCGGATTCTACATGGTCACGGGTCGTGATGACGAACGATTGACCCTGAAGTGTCAGCCTCGAAGCATTCGCGGGAGAAGCAACGCGTTCATTCCCGTGGGCATCCGCTCCGAACGCACTCCATGTTTGTTTTCTCGAGCAATTTCATCGCCCTGACTGGCATCTGGCGATTCCAGTCAGGGTGATTTTGCTCTCGCGGACGGACGGGCAAATTGCGGTTGCTGGCGTGCCGATTGCGGCACTTGTGTCTCACGAGCGGAGCCCTGTGGCTGCACACTGGCGCTTTGTTTTCACTCCCCATCTCGACCTCGGCGCGCTACCCGGGGTAGCAGACGGAGGCAGATCTGGACGAGACTGGCGCCATGAGGGGGCTACCTGCCACGAGCTGCCGTCATCTCTTTCCGACCGAGATCAGGCACCATGCAGCCTCGGTGTGACACGTGTTCAACCGAACGACCTGCCATCGATCGTTCCCCGGTCACAAGATCGCGTTCACTTGAGCGCGACGCGACAAGCCACGCACACGATCTCCGGCCAGTCGCGCGCGTTTACGGCTTGCGCTGGAGCCGCTAAACAACCCGCGTTCATCCGGAAGTCGCGCAACGATGAAAACAGCGATTGCAATGCGCCACGTGCATTTCGAAGATCTGGGCACCATGGCACACGCGATTTCCGCTGCCGGCTACCAGATTCGGTATTGCGACGTCGGGATGGACGATCTGGCCGCCTTGGCCCCGAACGAAGCCGACCTCATCGTTATCCTGGGCGGCCCGATCGGGGTCTACGAGACCGATGCCTATCCATTCCTCAAGCAAGAGACCGGCATCATCGAGGCGCGCATCGCGGCGGGCCGGCCGGTGCTCGGCATCTGCCTCGGCGCTCAGCTCATTGCGAGGGCGCTCGGTGCTGCCGTCTATGCCGCACCGGCCAAGGAGATCGGTTGGAGCGAGATTGCGCTCACGCCCGAAGGTCGAAGCGGGCCGCTCGGGAATTTGGACGGCACGATGCTGCTGCACTGGCACGGCGACACGTTCGACCTGCCGAGCGGAGCAACGCTTCTGGCGTCGACTGCGCAATGCCGCAACCAGGCGTTCGCCGTCGGACCGAGGATCCTTGGCGTTCAGTTCCATCCGGAGGTCGACGGCCAGGGTTTCGAGCGCTGGCTGATCGGCCACGCCGTCGAGATTGCGGCAACGCCGGGCGTGTCGTTGCAACAGCTACGACACGGCGCCGCGCGCTATGGATCTTTGGCCGGTGAGCGTGGTCGCGCCTGGATCGCCGACTGGCTGGCAGCCACGGAGCAGTAAGGTGCGACCGCGGTCCGGCTACCACGAACCGTGATGCTCCGGCACGCGGCTGATCAGCGGGAGCGCGATAATGAGGAGCAACGCCGCCGCAGCGTAGACCAAGGCCTGGGCGCTGCCGGGGTCGTTGGAGCTGGCGAGGATCGCGGTGGCTATCGCGATGGTCGTGATCGACCCGATTTGCAACGCCATCGTTCGCAGAGCGGCAATGGTTGAGGAGTGCTCGGGGGCCAGTTGCAAACCGGCGTTGCGGCTGGCGGGGTTGATCACGCCGGCGCCGGCGCCAAGAACGAAGGCAGAACCGGCTAACCACGTGTATGGCTGGATGCCGCCGACCGGGCTCAGGGCAAGCAGCAGTATGCCGATCGCGATCGCGACACCCCCGACGTAGAGGGGTGGCCGATGTCCTGTGCGGCGCAGCACCAACGCCGCCACGATCGACAGTATGATCGCGGCAGCTCCCTGGGCGATGAGCAACGTGCCGGAATCGAGTGCACCGATGCCATAGCGATTGGTCGCGTACAGGGGAATCAGCGCCACCACGCCGAACGAGATGCCGCCGTACAGTGCGTTGAGCAGGTTGACCGGACCGAATCCTGCTCCGTGAATCAGGCGTGGTGCGATGAACGGGTCCGCCGAGCGGTTGATGTGACGAAAGAACGTCCACAAGGTAACAACCGCGATGATGAACGGCACGGCGAAAAGCGGCGACCACAGGTGCGCGTTCTTTTCTCCGAGATAGCTCGCGGCGAGCATACCGGCGAACAGGCCGCTCCCGAGCAGCGCCATACCGGCGGAGTCTATTCTCGGATGGGTCGCCCCCGCGTTCGGCCGGTCCCGTGGTATGTGGCGCAGTGCCAGCACGATCACCGCCAGGCCGAAGGGCACGTTGACAAAGAATATGCCCCGCCAGGTCCAGTACGTTACGAACAGCCCGCCGAATATCGGGCCGATCATCGCGCCGATCGGAAAGATGCTGCCGAACAAGCTGACCGCGCGATCGCGTTGGTCACCGAAGTAATCGACGATGATCCCGGTTGCCGAGGGTGTGAACCCCGCTCCGCCAATCGCCTGTATCGCGCGCAGCGCGATGAGCAAAAAGATATTGTCGGCCAGCCCGCAGAGCAGCGATGCCACGGTGAAGGCGATGACCGAGGCGAGGAATACCCGGCGGCGGCCGAACTGCTCGCTGAGCTTGCCGCTGACCGGTAGCATCAACACGAAGCCGAACGAGTAGGCCGTGATGGTCCAGCTCGCCCAGTTGATCGATGTCCGCAATCCGTGCTGCAGCGCGTGCAACGCTGTCGCAACGATTGTCGCGTCGATGGACATCATGATCAGCGCGAGTGCGACAATCGCGAAGACCAACAGGCGGCGAACGGGCTTGCTTTCTTTGGCAGGGCCCGAAAATCCTGTAGCCCCGGCAGAATGATTGATTCCGCGCACCCCGCCGATCCTACTGTCTCAGGAACTTCTTGACCAATTCGACTGGCGTCTGTCAGGCGTGCAAATTCTCTCCCACGGAGGAGAGTTCAGGCAACAGGATCGAGGAAAAAAGCAGCGGGCCACGGCTCTCGGCGGGTGTCGAGGCTCGCCGGCGATGTTCGGGCAGGCTGACCGGGCAGCGCCGTCCGGTTCGGCAGCGCGGCTCACCCCGCGCCCAGAGCATGTTCAGGTTGACTGAACATGCTCTCCGTTTGTTTTCTCGAGCAATTTCATCGCCCTGACCGGCATCGGGCGATTCCGGTCAGGGCGATATTGCTCTGGCGCGAGCGCGGTAAGCCCTGGCGGAGATGCAGGCGGTGCGTGCCCGGCAATTGGACGCAGCGGCGGAGCGCTATAGGACCGCTCGACCTGCTCGCGCGGCGGCTCCCCGTAGAGGGTGGTCCGTTGGCGCGGCAGCCGCCCGACGCCGCGGATCAGCGCATCCATTGCCGCCGGCGCCAGTTCCTGGCCATGCGCCGCGCCGGCAGCACGGGTGATACTCTCATTCATCAGAGTGCCGCCGAGGTCGTTGGCCCCCGCCTGGAGGCAGGCGGCGGCGCCGCGCTCTCCCATTTTCACCCAACTGGTCTGGATATTGGTAATCCACGGATGCAGTGCCAGCCGGCCGACTGCGTGCATCAGCACCGCTTCACGCCAGGTCGGACCTCTGCGCGCACCACCCTTGCGATAGATGGGCGCTTCCATGGCAACAAACGGCAGCGGAACGAACTCGGTGATGCGTCCCGTCTCGCGCTGCAGTTCGCGCAGGCGAAGCAAATGGCGCGCCCAATGGATCGGCCGCTCCAGATGCCCGTACATGATTGTCGTGGTGCTGCGCAGGCCCCGCCCATGCGCCGTTCGCATCACGTGCAGCCATTCCGCGGTGGTGAGCTTGTCCGGGCAAAGAACCGCCCTGACCTCGTCGTCGAGAATTTCGGCTGCGGTGCCAGGCAACGAACCCAATCCGTTTGCTTTCAGCTCGGCCAGGTACGCCGCCAGATCCATCCGCAGCGTCGTTGCGCCCTGCCATACTTCGAGCGGCGAGAATGCATGCACGTGCAAGCGAGGCAGGGCGCGCTTCACCGCGGCAAGGATGCCAATGTAAGTGCGGCCGGTATAGCTCGGATGGATACCGCCCTGCATACAGACTTCGGTGGCGCCCCGCTCCCAGGCCTCTTCGGCGCGGGCAACGATCTCGGCCTGCGAGAGGTCATACGGGCGATCCCTGAGCCCGGCTGCGATTTTGCCTTTGGAAAACGCGCAGAAATGACAGTGATAGGTGCAGATATTAGTGTAATTGATATTGCGGGTCACGACGTAGGTGACCGTGTCGCCCGAGACCTCGCTCCGCAGCGCATCGGCCGCGGCACAAACCGCGCCGAAGTCGCCGCCGCGGGCAGCAAACAGCGCGACGATTTCGTCTTCCGTGAGCAACTGACCGTCACGGGCGCGCGCAATTGTCGCTGCGAGGCCGCCGCGCGGAATGTGCGGCCGGGGTATCCCGCGCGAGCGGTCGTCCTGGCCGGATGCCCAGTCGTCGTGCGCAAGCCCGGAGGCATCGGCATGCGCGCGCACATGACGCTGCAGCGAGGGATCGACCCATCTTTCCATGTCCGCGACGAAAGACGGATAAATCGGCAACCTTTCTGCCAGCACTCTGCCGCCGGCTTCGGTCCGCGCCGCCAGTTCTGCCCGCGCGGGCCAGGGCGCCTCGGGGTTGACGTGGTCGATCGTCACCGGGGAGATGCCGCCCCAATCGTCGATTCCTGCCGCGAGCAGCGCCTCCAGCCGGCCGGGGCTCAGGTTCGGCGGCGCCTGCACGCTGACTTCCGGGGGAAGAACGAGCCTGGCCAGCGCGATTGCTCGCCGATGCACCTGATGCGCCGCATCCGGCGCGGCTTCCATCCGCGTCCCGCGCTTGGCGCGAAAGTTTTGCACGATGACCTCTTGCACGTGACCGTGGCGCGCGTGCGCTGCCCGGATGGCAAGGAGCGTGGCTATCTGCTCCGCTTCCGTTTCGCCAATGCCAACCAGGATCCCGGTTGTGAAAGGCACGCGCTGGCAGCCTGCCGCTTCGAGCGTGGCCAGCCGCACGGCGGGGTACTTGTCGGGGCAACCATGATGCGGGCCGCCGGGTTCACAAAGACGCGTTGACAGAATTTCCATCATCACGCCTTGTGAAACCGAGGCGGCTCGCAGCATCGCCACGTCTCTCTCGGTCATCACACCGGGATTGACGTGCGGCAAAAGCCCGGTCTCCGTAACGACAAGCCGCGCCATCGCCGCCAGATAGGAGAGCGTGCTGGCATGGCCGAGGCGGGCCAGCTCCTCCCGGGCGACGCGCCAGCGCCGCTCAGGCTGATCGCCGAGCGTGAACAACGCCTCGTGGCAGCCAGCCGCTACGCCAGCATGCGCAATGGCGAGCACTTCCTCGGCAGTGAGATAAGCCGCCATGCCGGCGCGCGGCGATTCGGCGAAGGTGCAATAGCGGCAGGTATCCCGGCAGAGCCGCGTCAGTGGAATGAAGACTTTCGGGGAATAGGTCACCAGCGTGCCATGGCAGATGTCGCGCCGCGCCCTGGCGGCGTCACACAGCGCCTCGGTCGGATTGGCGGCTGCCAGCGCGCGGATGGCATCGTCGGGCAGTGTCGCGCCCTCAGCGGCATCGGCAAGCAGGTTCTTCATCGCATACCCCCTTTCGCAGGTTGCTCTGCTGTCACGCGCTCACCGAGCGCGGGGCCACAGCGCCGCAGGACTTCAAGCGTCCTCCCGCTACCGAGCAACGGCAAGATGGCCGCCAGATCCGCAGGCACGTCGAGGTCACGGGCGAGCAGCGGATCGTCGAGCACCGCTGTGCTCAGCCCCGCCCGGGTGGCGGAATCGCGGTGCCTGGCGGAGCTCCCGGCACCGAAGGCGGGCGCCAACCGCACCGGCGGCTGCTGCAACAGGAGATTGGTTCCCCCATCAAGCGAGCGTGCAATCACCACATCGGCGGTCGACGCCAGCACGCCCGCCTCGAGCCGTGCGGGCGTCAACGCCGGCAGATCAGCGGCGACCACCATGGCGATGTGATCGGGACAGGTCGCGGCAACCCACGCCAACGCTGCTTGCAAACTCGGATTGAGCCCACCCCCCGGAGCGTCCGGCAACACGATCGCGTGCGCCCCCTCAGCAACCCGCGCGACCGCGCCATCGGCCGAGACCACGGCAATGAGAGCAACCCGATGCACCCGAGCGAGGGCTGCCAGCACGTCTTCGAGCATCGCCCGCACGAGGTCGCGCCGTTCGGCCGCGCTCAGCACAAGAGCCAGCCGTTGCTTGCCGACTTGGAACCCGCGCACCGGCACCAATGCCACAATCGGCGCATCCCGCCTCATCGCGAGAACGCCTTCGCAAATTCAAGAACATCCGCGGCGAGATGCCGCCGCTCGCCGGCCCCCAGCATGAGCGTATCCGTCACGCGGATGCGGGGTCCCGCAATGCGCGTTGCTTCCGCACGATCGACCGCGTCGATCACCAGCCCGTCGAGCAGCGGCCCGTATTCGGCCGCAACGGCCCGCGACGATGGCGCGATTCCACGCTCCTGCATCATCTTTGCCGTGGGTCCCTTCACCGCGCGCCCGCCGATGATTGGCGAGACCGCGATGACTGGCGCGCGGCACCGCAGAATCCCTTCTCTGAGCCCAGGAATAGCCAGCACCGGGCCGATGCTGACGAACGGGTTGGACGGCCCGATCACGACGGCCTCGAGCGCTGGATCATCGAGGAGTGCCAGGAGGCGCGGATTGACCCGCGCCGCTTCTACGCCGACAAAGCGGAATCCAAGCGCCTGCGGCTCGCAGCGGTAGCGCACGAAATAGTCCTGAAAAGCGAGTTCGCCTTGCTCGGTCAAAACGATCGTCGCCACTTTGTCGTCGCTGACCGGCAGCACCTCGCTTGCGATGCCGAGCCTTGCGCAGAACGAAGCGGTGATCGCGCTCAGCTTCTCACCCGCCGCCAGACGGCGTGTGCGCTCGACATGCACCGCAAGATCGGCGTCGCCGAGGCGGAACCACGTTTCGCCGCCGAGCTGTCCCAACACCGTCATGAACGCCCAGCTTTCGTTCTTCCGGCCCCAGCCGGTCTCGGCGTTCACGAGATCCGCCAGGGTGTACATGACGGTGTCGAGATCAGGGCTGATCGCGAGCCCGAGATGCACAAAATCATCGGCGACGTTGACGGCGACGGTGAGCGCACCCGCCGGCAGCACGTCGGCGAGCCCCTTCGCCAGTCGCGCACCGCCGACGCCGCCGGACAAGGCGAGAACCCGCCGACCGCATCCGGTCACCGAAAGAGGTCCCGTTCGGCGGGGCGCAACAGATTCTGCGCGGTCTGGGTCGATGTCACGGCAACGCCTAATCCCCGCACGAGGACGGCGGGAATCCGTTCATCCGCCTGCCCCATCAGCAGTGAAGCGGCAGCGGCGATTTCATCGCCAAGAGCGATTTCGGTATTGCGGAGCTTGCGCCCGTAGAGGTCGGGCCGACCGCGGCAGTCGCGGAGCACTTCGAGACCCGCAGCGCCCAGGCAGACGCCGGTCACGCCGTTGCGCCAGGGGCGGCCAAAACTGTCATTCATCAGAACCGCGACGGCGATGCCAAGGCGCTCCTCGAGCGCCGTGCGAAGCCGCCCGCAAGAAGCATCCGGATCCTCGGGGAGCAGCAGAGCGAGGTCCGCGCCATCCGCGCCGACATTCGATTGATCGATCCCCGCATTGGCCATGATGTAGCCCAGCCGGTGCTCGACGATGAGGAGATCGGGGACGGCGCGGACTACCCGCCGCGTCTCGGAAAGGATGAGCTCGACCAGCCGGGCGTCCTTCCCGATAGTCGCCGCGAGTTCGGCAGCGCGTAGCGAGACCTTGACCGCATCGAGCGGTCTGAGCCGGCCCTCAGCTTTGGACACGATCTTCTGCGCGACGACCAGTACATCGCCTTGCACCGGCGCTACGCCATCTGCCGCGCAGGCGCGCACGAGGAGTTCCGCGAGATCGTCGCCCGCCTTGATCAGCGGAAGCTCGCCAAGCGGGATCAAGCGAAGCCCGTCATGGCTGTTCGTGTATCCCGTCAGGTCGGCTCTCCCTCGCTCCGAGGCGCGGTGATGCGAATGCCCGCGCCCTCCACCTTGTACAGCCGGTTGATCGTGATCAGCACGGAGGTCATCGCCTCTGCGGCGACCGAGTTGGCCAGCGGACCGCCGTGCCAACCACGCAAGCCGGCAGCCGCGACCAGCTGGAGCACCGTCTCCCGCGCTGCCCTCCGGTCGCCGAACACGAGCACGTCGCACTCAATTTGCTGGTCGCCGCCGAGCTTCTGCGCAGAAATGTTATGGAATGCCGAGACGACCACGGCGTCGCTGCCAAGGCGCTCTTGCGCCTGCACCGCTGCGCAGCCCTCGGCTGGAATTTGCACCGTTCCGACCTTCGGCGGCCGCAGCGGCACCGTCGCGTCGACGACGATCTTGCCGGCACAGCAAGGCCGGATCTCGTCGAGTGTCGCGTCGTGCGCGGCGAAAGGTACTGCAAGCACGATCACGTCCGCAGCCTGCGCAGCCTCGCGCTGCGTGAGACCGCGCACTCCCGGCAGGCCGGGCGGAACTGCGACCCGCTCCGCTGCTGCCGCAGCCTTGCCGGCATCCCGCGAGCCGATCAGCACCGGATAACCCGCTCGGGCCCAACGCAGAATAAGGCCGGAGCCAAGCGCACCGGTGCCGCCGATCACCGCGATCCGCGGTCGGCCGGCCGCTCGCATCGCCTCGCTCACCGAACAGGTTCCATGCTGTGCACCATCCGTTTTTCTCGCGCTGCCTCAAGCATCTGCCAAGCCGGCCACCAACTCGCGGTAAAGTGCCGGATCCGTTGCCCCTTCGCTGCCGATCAACAGGACGGAGGAATGGGCATCGAGCCCAAGCTTCCGGCGGAGGTCAGGGCGCGCCGCGGTCTCGAGCAGCGCCGCGAGTCCCGCCGTTGCCGATTCGCCGGCGATGATCGATTCCGCCGCCGCGCCCCGATGCGCCAGAAGCCGCAGCGCGGCGATCGCTGGACCATCCTCGATGGTCATGAAGAAGCGCGCTCCTCGGCTCAGGATTCGCCAGGCTTCGGGCGATACTTCGCCGCATGCGAGCCCAGCCATGATCGTCGAAAGATCACCCGAGGCAGATTGCAGGCGGCCCGCCAGCGCCGACTGGAAGAGGCAGTCGGCCCGTTCGGGCTCGACCACCGTGACGACGGGCGCCGCATGACCGGCTGCTTCCCAGAGATGCGCCGTGACGGAAGCCGCGAGCCCACCGACGCCGCCCTGAACGAAGACATGCGTCAGCGGTCGAGCGCGCACTTGCGCCAGTTGCTCGAGTATCTCGTGCAGCATGACCGTGTAGCCCTGCATCACAGCACGCGGCACAGCTTCATAACCCGGCCAGGAAGTGTCCGACACGAGCTGCCAGCCATGCTTCTCTGCCGTGCTGCGGCAGGCGCGGACCGAGTCATCATAGTTCCCCACGACGCGCACGATCTCGGCTCCGAAGGCACGGATGGCCGCCGCCCGCCCCTCGCTCACGTCACGATGCAGGAAGATCGTGCAACGGCAGCCGAACACTCTCGCTGCCGCCGCGACCGAACGACCGTGATTGCCATCCGTCGCGCAGGTCACGGTGATGCTTTGGGTATGCTCGCGGAGAGTGTCGTGCACGAGCTCAGCAATGGTGACTTGCCGCCCGACATCGGCGGAAACAAGCCTCTGCAGGAGGCGGGCGACGGCATAGGCGCCGCCCAGTGCCTTGAAGCTGCCGATTCCGAAACGGCCGGATTCATCCTTGTACCACACGGCTCCGACGCCCGCGCTCGCCGCGGCTCTGTCCAGCAGGCGCAGCGGAGTTGGTTGATAGTACGGACAGCCCGAGATCATCGTCGCAGCAGCGCGGGCAGCGGCGTGCGAAAGCACCGCATGGAGCCGATAGGGGCCGGGCGCATGCGCCAACCTGTTCTCGATCACCCTGAAACTCACGCACCCTTCTCCACGACCAATCGGAGACCGGTCATCGATCCCGAAATTGCGGCAGAATTCTGCGCGCGAGCGTCACGGCCCGGTCGTTCTCGTAGCGGCAAAGCACAAGCTTCAGCCGTCGCATGCCGGCGGCCGGTGTGACGCACGGCCGTTCGACATACTCCTTCGCCGGAGGCATGAAAATACGAGGCTCAGAGCTACGCGCATCGTCCTGTTAAGCGCGACTGGACGCTCTGGGGCAAGTGCGCGTTCTGCGTGGGCGAATCAGGCCGCCGTCCGGGGGGGTGCCGTCCCTCGAGCATGTTCAGCTCGACTGAACATGCTCCCGGTTTGTTTTCTCGGGCGATTTGCTCACCCTGACCGGTATCTCGCGATCCCGGTCAGGGCGATATTGCTCTACAGGCTCTTTTTTGCAAAGCCCTCACCGAACTCGCGACACCAGCGCAGGATGATCTTACCGGTGCGAAATAAGTCGTGTTCGGCGAGGATCACCGCAACGCCTCGCAAGCCGAGGCTGGACCCATGATACAGGCAGACGGCGTGGCTGGTGGCCTCGACCGAGGAGCCGTGGTGGCAGCATGGGTTCGAGCCAGGCTTCATCCGGCCAGCTTCGCCCGAACGCTCGCCACCCGCCAGATCCGGTTATCGTGGCAATCGCACGGACCCAGGTTTCAGAACCTCGGGAGACATCGGCGCAACCCCTGCCATTCGATGCGTTCCGACATCCGAAGAAAGCACCCGAGTCAAGCTACAGGAGGCCCCAACGACAGAACGACCCGGCGATTCTGTGCGCGCCCCTGTGGTGTATTGTTGGAAGCGACCGGGTCAGCCTCGCCGTAGCCGTGTGCGGAGATGAGGTCTGGCTTCACGCCCTGCGAGACGATGAACTGCATCACGTTATCCGCCCGCTTCTCTGAGAGCATCTGGTTCGAGGTGATGCCCTGAGCCATGAGCGTCGGGCCGATCGCCACGTTGTCCGTATAGCCGCTGACGATAATGTGGTTCTGCTGGCTCGGTGCCAGCTTCCTTGCCAGTCTGGCGATGATCTCCTTCCCCCGGTCGGACAGCTGGAAGCCACCCGACGGGAACAGGAGATCGCTGTTGACCGTGTATTTGATCGCGCCGTGCAGCCGTGCAATTTGCGCGTTAGCAGCGGTAAGCTGCGTCTGAAGCTGCTGGTTCTGCGCCTTGAGCGAATCGTAGTCGCTCTGCGACACTCCGCAGCCGGTAAGCAGCAGCGCTGCCGCGAACGGGGCCAGCATGGCGGCCCGGGTAAGACGGCTTCTCATGGGATGGACGCTCCTCTGTTGGACAAGACGCATGGGACAACGGAATGGGCCGCCTCGCGTCGCGACGGTTTCCGAACCAATGGATCAACGCGAGAACGCCCAGGATTGATATCCTGCATTCTCTTCTGTCGCAAGCCCAGAACGTTGCGCACAGAATACGACGCTGCTTTCCGCTCACGCACGACCGGCGGATGATCGAGACCCCGGTGCACGGGCAAAACGATCGCGCCTGGCGGCTTGCTGTGGGCGCCCACTGTCAGAGGCCCGGCCGCTCCCCACCGTCTTGCGGCGAGCGGCCGAACGCGGGCTTCGGCACTTGCCGAGAAGCGGTAAGCACGACGACGCCCGTGATGCGCGTGGTACCGGGTTCCGGCCCGGTTCCCGCTCCGATTCGTTCCGAGATCGGTTGGGCGGCGATGGTACGCGACGGCGCTCGCCGTACCGGGCGGTAGGTGGTCGCGACAAGCGGCGGGCGCGACACACACCCAGGTGCCGGCGTGCCGAATGGCGATCAGGGCGCCGCGGCGGGTAGCAGGAGTCCTCTCAGCGGCGTCCAGGTTACTCAGGATTTTGTGAGGAAACGAGAATCGGGTGTCATTCCCGTATCATAACGGCGAGACTCCACCGCGAAAAGACGTCGCCGACCTCATGACTCCCCCCATTTTTCAGACCGCCCCGAAAACGTCCGCGAACAGCGGCTGCTCCTGGAGCATGCGGGAGAAGCACTGCATCAGCGGGCGCAGCCTAAGCTCCGGCATCGTCGGGATCAGGTCGTAGAGCATGCAACCCTGGCGAAACACCGAATGTACCCTGCGCTTGGTGGTGTTGGTCTTTAGCATTCGGTCGTAGCCCAGCGCTTCGCTTTCTGCCCCGAGCAAGGTCAGCAGTACCACGGCGAATGCGTTGATCAGCCACAGCCGGTCGCGCCGCTCGGGGGATTTGACGTGCATCGAGCCCATCCCCATGCCGAAGCGCAGGTCCTTGGT
>JBOHMN010000295.1:0-1824 GCA_050730175.1 Acetobacteraceae bacterium
CCGGCCGGTGCCTCCCTGTGACCAGGCGCGGTTCGTTGCGACGGCCGCGGCGGTGGCGCGCCGCGCCCGTGGCAACATTGCGCCAGTGCGTGCCGCCGAGGCTGTGGGCTTTGCCTGCTCGTTGCCGTTTCGCGAAGGTTTCGTCCGGGAGCAGGCGTTGGCGCGCACCCTCAGGCAATCCATGCAGTCGCGAGCTCTCCGGTACCTCTTTTATGCCGAGCGTCAGGCGGCACGCCCGCCGGCGCAGATCCATGCGCGGCCGCTGTCGCAGATCGGCATTGTCGGCGCTGGCAGCATGGGAGCCGGGATTGCCGTCGCGCTCGCCGACGCCGGGTTGGAAACCATCCTGGTCGAGGCGGATCCTGCGGCACGAAGCGCCGCGGAAAGGCGCATCGGTGCCATTCTGGATCGCCAGGTGCAGGCGGGACGGCTGACGACCGAGGCCCGCAGCGAGCGGGAAAATCGCCTGGCGAGCGCGCTCGATCTCGGAACTCTCGCGCACGCGGACCTGGTGATCGAGGCGGTGCCGGAAGACCCGGCGATCAAGCGTGCTGTCTTCCGCCTCCTGTCGGACATTGTACGGCGCGATGCAGTGCTGGCCAGCAACACCACCGGGCTGGATATCGATGCCCTGGCCGACGTCGTGGATGCGCCGGATCGCGTGCTCGGGCTGCATTTTTTCAATCCGCCGCATGTCGTACGGCTGATCGAGGTGGTGCGGGTCGCCCGCACCGCGCCGGCGGTCGTGGCAACCGGCCTCGCGTTGGCGCGCCGGTTGCGCAAGTTCGCGGTCGTGGTGCGGATGGCGGGCGGGTTCATTGGCGACCGCATCCTGCTCAACTGGCGGCTGCAGTGCGAATACGCACTCGAGGAAGGGGCGTTGCCGGAAGAGGTAGATGCCGCGCACGAGCTTTGGGGCTTCCCCCTCGGGCCGTTTGCCCTGGCTGATCTGCACGGGCTCGATGCGGCCGGGAGCGCGCCACGCCTGCGGGCCGCCCATCCGCTCCGCAAACGCCAGATGCCGGTTGCCGACTGGCTCCGCGAACATGGCCGGCTCGGGCAGAAAACGGGGGCCGGATGGTACCTCTATCGTGACGGCAAGCGCCTGGCAGACGCGGAGGTGACCGGGCTGATCACGCGCGCCTCCGCACTGCGCGGCATCCGCCGCCACAGCGTGCCTGCCCCGGCGATCCGGGAACGCGCGCATGCCGCAATGGTCAACGAGTCGGCGCGGATTCTGGCCGAGGGGATTGCCACGAGGCCCTCGGATATCGATGTCGTGCTGGTGCATGGCTTCGGCTACCCGGCTTGGCGAGGCGGCCCTCTGTTCGAGGCCGATGCGATCGGACTGGCGGAAATCCTGCGCCGGGTCGAAGCGATTGCCGCGCGTGACGGGGCGGGCTGGGAACCGGCGCCACTGTTGCGGGACATGGTGCGCCAGGGGCGGCGCTTCGCGGATCTGGATAGGTAAAGGGACGGCATTCGCAAAGGGACTGCACGGGATGGGGACGCGGCACGGCGCAATCGAGCGCGCCCGGGCATTCTTCGATCGGGGTGGGTTCCGCGACCTCCTCGCCGGCCTCGTCGCGATCCCGAGCACATCGCAGGATCGTCAGCATCAACCGGAGCTTGCCCGTTACCTCGAAAGCGCGATCCGCCCGTGGCTGCTCAGGCTCGGATTCGTCGTCGAGGTGTTTCCGAACCCGGAACTGGAATTCGGGCCGATCCTCCTCGCCCAGCGGGTCGAGGACGCTGCGGCTCCGGCCCTGCTCACCTACGGGCATGGGGATACGGTGCGCGGACTGGACGAAGAGTGGCGGCCAG
>JBOHMN010000296.1:0-18112 GCA_050730175.1 Acetobacteraceae bacterium
TCATCATCGTCGTCATGGTCGTACTACAGCCGTTCTAGATTCTTATAACTTTGGCAGAAGCACGCATCGATCTGCGAAAGCCATAAAATCGATCGAGCAAATCAATCGGGGGCGGGGTGCTCAAAAATCATCCCACTCGCGACCGCATCTTCGCCGATGACTCCGCGAACATCAGGCGGAGAGCGTACTCAGCATCAGTAAGCGGCCGGACGCTCTGCGCCATTCCTCTACGGACGCTGGACGAGCTCGATCTTGTAGCCGTCCGGATCTTCGATGAAAGCGATCACTGTGTTGCCGAATTTTACCGGACCGGGCTCACGCGTGATCTTCACGCCCTCCTTCCTGAGCGCGGCACAGGTCCCCGCAACGTCGGGAACACCGAGCGCCAGATGCCCGAAGCCGGTGCCGGGGTCATAGCCCTGATCCTTGCCCCAATTGTAGGTCAGTTCGAGCACCGTGTTCGCCTGCTCCTCACCGTAGCCGACAAAAGAAAGTGTGTATTTGCCATCCGGCACCTCGCTCCGGCGCAACTCCTTCATGCCGAGCAGGTGCGTGTAGAAATGCACGCTTCGATCGAGGTTCTTGACCCGGATCATGGTGTGCAGATAGCGGAAGTTGCTGGTGTTCATCGATGCTCTCCTCGCGCGCAGGCGTGCCCAACACGGCGCAACACGCGCCTCTCCGTGTGGCCAGCCGGAGTGTGGCGCTCCTGGTATGGACCGGCGGTTCCAGTCACGCGCGATCCGCTCCTCGCGCCACGATAGCCGGATCGACCCCGAGCAGGAATAGGCCGGCCGCGTCGGCCGCCGCGACGGTCGCAGCCCGCTCGATGATCAGCGTACCGGCCGCCTCGAAGGCGATGCCGCGCAGCCCGGCCCGGGCGGCAAGGCGGACGGTCTCTGGGCCAATCGTCGGCAGGTCCACCCGCCGGTCCTGACCAGGTTTGACGAGCTTCACAAGAATCCCACCGGGGCCGGGCCGAGAAAGCCGCCCGGCGCGGAGCAGCATCTGATCGGTGCCTTCCGCTGCCTCCACAGCCAGCACGATGCCCTGTTGCACGACGGCGCACTGGCCGACATCAACACTACCGAGCGCTCGCACCACCGCAATGCCGCGCGCCATATCGGCGCGCGCCGCGTCGTCCGGCGCCGCCCGCGTCAGAAGCCCGGCGGGGGCCAGCGCTTCGCTGAGCACCTCGTCAACACCGCGCACCACGAATCCCTCTTCATTGAGCACCTTGACGATCGCACTCAGGATCGTGTCGTCGCCGGCGAAAGCGGCACGACCGATTCGCCCGAGCACCTTGAGGCCGAACGCATCCGGCCTGATGTTCAGCATCGAAGGCCGGCGCACCGCTCCTGCCATCACCAGGTCGTGGCATGCGTGCGCATTGAGGAGTTCGCGCATACGACCCGCCGCACCGAGCCTGACGAACGCGTGCGGATACGGCGCAAGAACTTGAGGGTCGGCGAAACCCTCGAAGCCCAGCAGGAAAACGTCCCGCCCTTGCGCAAGCGCTGCCTGCGCGACCTGGCCAGGCAACGCGCCGCCACCCGCAAAAATGCCTAGAGGATGTTCAGTCAATCTGAACATGCTCCCTGTTTGCTTCCGCGAGCAATTTCATCGCTCTGACCAGCATCTGGCGATTCCGGTCAGAGCGATATTGCTCTAGGACCGGACTTCCTTTCTCGCTCACGCAGTTCGCAGACCTTTGTTGACGCACATATCGCGGAACCATTGACGAAGAAATAACGTTGCTGATGCATGAAGAATCGATCTTGCAGCACGCACCTTGGTGAGAAAGTCGAATGTGCTCACTTCAACAGATTTTGTCTTGCCGCGTCGCCGGTGCCTGCGGCATAACCTTTCCACACGTGAATGCTGTGCTACCTGAGTGGCCAGAGCTTTCCACCTTCACGGGATCTTCAATCGATGAATGAACGGAACCTGTCTCAGCCTGTCGCGTGCCATGCGACCGCCCGCGGCATCATCCAGTGCCTCAGGATGCTCGCCGAGGAAGCAAGCTCGCTCGAGCTCACATTCACGGTGCGCGCCCTCCGCTCCGCAATCGGCATCTGTGAATTCGAATCGTGCGCCTCGCCCGCGCTGCAACCAAGCGAACCAATCCCGGGCAGCATTGCGTTCCTGCACCGAGCCGTCCGCCCCGTTGCCTCTGCCGCTGCTCAGCCGGTTCAGACGAGCGATTCCTCGCCTTCTGAGCGCAAACTCGCGCGGATCAGGCCGCGACGGCTTGGCGCATCGATGAAGGCAAGAATCTCGGCAACCAGCGAGTCATCGCCGTAGCGCTGACGCGTTTCTTCCAGCCGGGCGGCAAAAACGCCTTCGCGACGGAACAGTGAGCGGAACACCGCCCTGAGCTTCTGAATCGTCGCCTTATCGAAGCCACGCCGCCGCAAGCCGACGACATTGAGGCCAGTGAGCCGCCCACGATTGCCAAGTACGGCACCGAAGGGAATCACGTCGGCTTCGACGCCTGAGACGCCGCCGATGATCGCACCGCGGCCGATCCGAATGAACTGATGCAGCGCCGCCGAGCCGCCAATGACGGCCTGATCTCCGATCTCGACATGACCACCCATCACGACGTTGTTCGCAATGATCACGCCGTCCCCGATCTGGCAATCGTGCGCCACATGCGCCACCGCCATCACCAGGCAATCAGCTCCGATCCGAGTGATTCCGACGCCCGTGACCGTGCCCCGGTGGATGGTGCAATGCTCGCGGATATGGGTACGCGGGCCGACCTCGCACCCCGTCGGCTCGCCGCGATACTTCATGTCCTGCGGCGCCAACCCGACCGTGCAAAACGGAAACAGCCGCACACCGGCGCCGATCGCGGTGTGGCCGTTGACCACCACATGGGCATCGATCTGGGCGTCCGGCCCGACGACAACCTCCGGGCCGATCTGGCACCAAGGGCCGATCGTTGCGCCAGGCGCGATCGTTGCGCCCGGAGCAATCAGCGCGGTCTCATGAATGACGGCACCGGCACGGTGGACCGCAGGCGCGGGCGCCAGCTGGGGGTCGAGCAGCAGCGGAATCTCAGGCAGCCGGTCCATCTACCACACCACTTTTGCAGTTCCGTCGGTCACGTATAGGCATAGCAAGGCGAAACTTCGGCGACGATGGCGAGCGGCGCGGAAGTCACCAAGTCAATGATTGTTGCCGGATGTTGCTTCGATCCGAAACGTGAGGTTGTGGTTGGCTGTTCCGCCCCCGACTATTCGGGATGCGATGGCAACTCGGTCGGATTGACGATCATGGCGGCATACGTCGCCTCCGCAGCGACCACGCCGTCGACCTTTGCCACTGCGGCGAACTTCCAGATATTGCCGCGCCGACGCTGTTTCAGGACGTGGATCTGCAACTGGTCCCCCGGCGTCACCGGGCGCCGGAACTTGGCGTTGTCGATGAACATGAAATAAACAACCTTGCCGTTCGCAGCCTCGCCCAGGGTCTCGAGGACAAGCATCGAGGCGGTCTGCGCCATGCATTCGATGAGCATCACGCCGGGGACGATCGGATGATTCGGGAAATGGCCCTGGAAGAAAGCTTCGTTGATCGTGAAGTTCTTGATGCCGATCGCGGACTGATCGAGCACCAGCTCAGCAATCCGATCGATCATCAGCATCGGGAAGCGATGCGGAAGCATCTGCTGGATGCGTTCGATACCGATCGCGTAGCCCTTCCCTCCGCCGCGCCTCCTCTGGTCGGTCTGGTGGTCCATCACCGTCGCGTCCATGGTCCGCCCTCACCCTACTTTTTTGCCGGCAGGCCCGCTGCCCGTCTGCTTGCCCGACGCCAAGCGCCTGAGGAGCGCGAGTTGGCGAAAAAAGCTCCGCCTCGCGACCGCTGGGCTGCCGACCACGTTAGCCCCGGCCGGGACGTCGGCGATCACTCCGGCCTGCGCTCCGATGCGTGCCTTCCGCCCGATGTGCAGGTGCCCAACGAAGCCTGCCTGCCCTCCGATCATGACGAAGTCTTCGATGACGGTCGAACCGGAGACACCAACCTGCGAGACGATGACGCAAAGTCGGCCGACCCGCACGTTGTGCCCGATCTGAACCAGGTTGTCGAGCCGTGATCCAGCACCGATCAGGGTATCCTGCACGGACCCTCGGTCGATCGTGGAGTTGGCGCCGATCTCGACGTCGTGCTCAATCACGACGCGGCCGAGTTGGGGCGCGCTCACGAAACCATCTCCCGCCGCCGCGAATCCGAACCCTTCCTGCCCGATCCTGACCCCGGGGTGGATCCTCACGCGCTGACCAAGCAGAGCATGGCTCACGCTCGCGTGCGTGCCGATCCGGCATTCTGAGCCGAGCACAACACCCGGGCCGATCACCGCTCCCGCGCCGATCCGACAGCCGGGCCCGATCTCGGCTCCCGCGCCGATGGCAACGAAGGGGCCGACCTCAGCCGTCGGATCGACAATCGCACCCTCGGCGATCGCCGCGCTTCGATGGATCCCGGGTCGTGGCGGCGGCGGCGGATGAAAGAGCTGAGCGACGCGCGCCCAGGCTTGATAGGGTTCCGCCACCAGGATCGGGGTGGTCCCGGCGGGCACGCGGCCAGCCATCTCAGGGCGCAGCACCACCGCACCCGCGCGCGTTGCTTCCAGCGCGGCTAAATACCGCGGATTGTCGAGAAAACTCACCTCGCCCGGCCCCGCCGTCTGCAGTGGAGCAACACCGCGCAGCAACCGTTCCTCGTTGGGCGGCGAGGCGCCCACCGCAGCGGCGACGGAACTCAACGAGAGAGGACCGCTCGCGGCATAGAAACGCGGATCACCCGCAATGGCCGCCTGATCCGGCATCAGTCAGGGCTTAGCCTTGCTGCCCGGCGGCGGAACGGGCGGCAGCGGCAAAGGCCCGGTTGGCACTGGTGTGGCCTGCGACAAGAGCGGGTTGGCGGGTGCGGCGCCCGTCGGTGGTGGACCGACCGGCATCTCGCTGTCGGGCGGTACCGCGACCTTCGGCAAAACCTTGTTGAGCTGTCGGGCAACCATATCGGTGATGTCGTAGGTGTTCATGTTGAGCGCCACCTGCTCGCGATGCAGAACGAGATTCATGCCCCGGCTCTCCGCGACCTCACGGATCACGGCAACCAGCGTCCGGTTGACTTCGCCAAACGCGAACTGCGCGGCTTCCCCGATCTGACGATTGCGGCTCTCGAATTCCTTCTGCGCATTGGTGATCCGGTTCTGCAGTGCGGTTTCGCGCGAACGGATTTCGGCAGGCGAGAGCTTCGTCCGCTCCTGCGTGAGCGAGGCCTGCATCTTCCGCCAGACGTCCTGTTCCTTCACTGCATCCTTGCGGAGTGCGTCGCGGCGCGCCGTGATGATCTTCTCCATGGCCTGGACCGCCGTCGACTGCCCATAGACGTCGTGCACGCTGAGCACCCCCATCACCGCCGGCGGAGGCGCCGCGCCCTTCGGCAATGGTGGCAGTTGCGGGACCGGAGGCAGGGCGGGCGCTTTGACCGGTTGAGGTTGCGGTGCGGGCGACGTGACCGTGGGGTGAGTCGCGGGCGGCGGCGCAGCATGCCGCGGCGCTCCGGGAATGAACCAACCCGGTCCCTCGCCCTGGCTCGGCGGGGTCTGCGCTGCCAGCGGATCCGGCCGCAGAACGTACGCCGCAAGCAGGACGGCGAGCCCGCAAACAACGGCACGTGTAAGGCAGCTGGCCGTGACAGCCGGTCCCCGGCCGGCGCGGCGGACCCGCCCGATTGTTCGCTGAAGACAGCTTTGGCGGCGCAAATACCGGTCGCGATGCATCCTCAGTACCCCACGGCAATGATTCGCGCTGGCCTGCGCACGCTGGCGGCGCCCGCCTTCCGCAACCCACGGCGCGATTCCCCGAGCGCGCGCATCCGCTCGATCAGACCAAGCAGAGCATGTTCAGTCAACGTGAACATGCCCCCGTGTCCTGCCCCCGGGAGTTCGCTGCGGCAAGCAGCGAACGGAGGCGACAAGCAGGCCACTGAAAATGAAAAGTTAGTGTGCCGCCTGAGCATCTTCATCGTGGGTCGCAAGCGTGAGAATCGGCATACTGGTACTCCCTATCGCACGCGGGTGACTCGCATCGCGGCAAAGCGTAGAGCGAAAAACTGCGAGGCCCGCATTACGCGCCGCGGCGGGTATTCCGCCATTCTCGGAGGCCGTCCAGCCTCCCCAATACACCACGAATGGCCGTCACCCTGTATCACCCAAGTCTGATTCCCGGTACTAGAACCTCGTCCCAAATCCGAAGCGGAACACCTGCGTCTGGTCGAACGGCTTCTTCACCACAGGCCAGCCGAAATCGAAGCTCAGCAATCCGAACGGAGAAGCCCAGGAGAAGCCGAAGCCGGCGCCGATGCGCGGCGACTGGAAGTCGGCGACCGGCCCATGGTTCTCCTTGATGCCATAATCCGACCCGACATCCACGAACAAACGTCCCGAGAGGCCGAGATCAGGACTGACCGGCAAGGGGAAGCGCAGCTCGGTCGATTGCGTCCAGATGACCCGCCCGCCAAGGCTGTCGCCCGTTATTGCATCGTGCGGCCCGACCCCGCCATCGAGAAAGCCGCGCAGGTTGGCACCGCCCAGGAAGAAGTTATCGATGATCGAGGGTGGGTGGTCGATCGGCACCAGATAGCCGCCCCCGGCGGAGAGCGCGATCCCCCACCCCTGGCCGAGCACCGAGGTGAGGGGAATGTAATACGCACCGTCCAGACGCAACCGGATGAAGTCTGCGTCCCCGCCGAGGCCGGCAAAATCTGTTCCGGCCCGGACGACGAAGCCGCTGGTGGGGTCGATCCGGCTGTTGCGCCAGTCGAGCGTCAGGGTCTGCCCGATCTGCGACAGCAGCGAGTTGCCCTGGGATGCCAGGATGTACGCGCTTGCCGTGCTGGGTACGTTGGTGACATCACGATTGATCAGCGAATAGGTCCAGACCTGCCGCACGTGCTCGTTGAAGCCGTAGCCGAGCCTGGTCGTGAAGCCGACCCGGTTCTCGTTGTACTCGGAAACGATCTGGTTGTTGTTCGTCAGCACGAAGGCATCGATCCCGGCCAGCAGATTCCGGCCCATGAAGAACGGGTCCGTGACATTGGCATCGATCTGGCTCGCGCGCTGCGCCAGGAGCCCGTTGATGCCGGCATCGATGCCGGTACCTACGATGTTTCTTTCCGTGAGCCCCGCGTTCAAAAGCGCACCGATGTCCGTCGAATAGCCGCCGCCCAACGTCAGCTCGCCCGTCGCCTTCTCGGTCACGTTGGCATTAACCACCACGCGATCCGGCACAGATCCCGGCGATGTCGTGATGTTGACGTTACCGAAGTAGTTGAGATCCTTAAGGCGCTGCTCCGTCTTCCGGATCGAGGCGGCGTTGAACGCGTCGCCTTCCGCCAGCGTGAACTGGCGGCGAATCACCTGGTCCTGGGTCCGCGTATTGCCGGATATGTTGATCCGCTGGATATAGACGCGCGGGCCTTCCACCACGTTGAACACGAGTGCGATCGTGCGCTTCTTCGCATCCTTGACGACGTCCGGATGCACCTCCGCGAAAGCAAAGCCGGTGTTTTGTAGCTTGTCGGAGATGGCCTGCACCGAACGCTCGACCGCCTCTCCATCGAACCAGTCCCCGGCCGTTAGCGCGACCAGCGGCTGCAGCGACTTGCCTGGGACCTTCGGCAGGTGTGAGACCACCTTGACGGAGCTGATGCGGTAGCGTGCCCCTTCGTGCAGCACGTAGGTCAGCACGAAAGAGCGATGATCGGGCGCCAATTCGACCTGTGCATGCACAACTCGAAAGTCGGCATAGCCGTTGCGCAGATAGAACCGGCGCAGCAGCGCCTCGTCGCGCTCGACGCGCATGGGGTTGTAGCTGTCCGTACTGCTCAGGAAGCGCCACCACGCCTCTTCGCGCGAGTCGATGACATCGGCGAGCGTACCCGGACCAAAGGCCTTGTTGCCGACGAACACAATACGGCTGATGAACGTGGCCTTCCCCTCGTTGATCTTGAAAACCACGTTCACCCGATTCTCCGGCAGCCTGATGATCTGCGGGACTACGCTCGCCGCGTAATGACCCTTTTCTGCATAAAGGCTGAGAATCGCGCGCCGGTCGGCCTCCGCTCCCGCCGCCGTGAAGACCGCACGCGCGCGAAGCGTGACCCCTCGCGCAAGCTCCTTGTCGGTCAGCGCGTGGTTGCCGTCGAAGGCCACCTCGTTGACGACCGGATTCTCCTTGACCGTAACGACTAACGTATCCCCCTCGCGGGACAACTTCACGTCGCTGAAGAGGCCGGTTGCGAACAGCGTCTTGAGGCTGCGGTCCATCAGGTTCGGATCGAACGGATCGCCCGGCCGGAGCAGCATGTAGGAAAGAATGGTGCTCGCCTCGATCCGTTGGTTGCCGACAACACGGATCTGGGCGATTCGCCCGCTGCCCGGCTCCGTCACCGCAGCCACCGGCGCCGCCCGCGCGGCAAGGCCGAGCCAGGGCAGGGTCGCGGCGAGCGCAAGGATCAGGAGAGCGAACCGGATGCGCGGCAAGAGAAGGGTTTCCCGATGACGTGCCGGCGCGATTTCAGAGCAGACTCGCGCCGGAGAAGGAGGGTGGCCAGAAAGCATAGGCGTGGCGGGTGCCACGCGCCAAGCTGCCGGTCAACCTCACAGGCTCCTCACCCACCGCACGACACCGAGATGCATCAGGTCGTTCCACGTCGCGAACACGAAAATGAATACCAGAAGTGCGATGCCAGCGCGCAACCCGATCTCCTGCGCACGCGCGGAAAGCGGCCGGCCCAGCACAAGCTCGGCCAGATAGAACAGCAGATGGCCGCCATCTAGCACGGGAATTGGCAACAAGTTGATCAACCCGAGATTGATCGATAGCACCGCGATGAACGACACCAGGCTGGCCAGCCCGAGCGCCGCGACGCGGCCCGAGAGCTCAGCGATTCGAATGGGGCCGCCAAGGTCGGCACTGCCCTTACGCGTGGTGAGGATCTGCCACACCCCGTCAACCGTCGCGACGGTTATCGTCCAGCTCTCCGAACCCGCCGCAGCCGCAGCCGCGACCGGACCAAGCCGGACGAAGGTGGTCGTCCTCCCGCTGATCCCAAGCTTGCCGATGCGCCGGCCGGCAAGCTTCGTTGCCTCGGTCTCTGCGGCAAGATGCACGGTTTGACCATCGCGCAGCACGGTGAGCGCGAGCGGCTCATCGGGGCGCGCCTCCACCAGCCGCTGGATGTCGGCGAAGCTCGTGACCCGATGCGGACCGACCGCAACGATCCGATCCCCCGGCCGGAGGCCGGCGGCCTGAGCAGGGCTGCCCGCCACAACCCCGTTCACAACCGGCTGAACCACCGGCCGTCCAGCGGCCGCGAACAGCGCGAAGAACAGCACGACGGCGAGTACGAAGTTGCCAATCGGCCCTGCCGCGATGATCACCGCGCGGGCTGCGAGAGACTTTTCCTGGAACGTGCGACCCGGCCGCCAACGCGCCCGCTCCTCGGGAGTCGCCATTTCCAGCGGCACTTGGCCGTGCAGCTTCACGAATCCGCCGAGCGGGAGGAGAGAGAGACGCCACTCGGTGCCCGAGCGATCGCGCCAGGTCGCCAATGCACGCCCGAAGCCGATCGAGAATGCCTCCACGTAAACGCCGCAGAGTCGGGCCGCCAGGTAGTGCCCGAACTCGTGCACGGAGACCAGAATGCCGAGTACGATGGCGAAGGAGACGATTGTGCGCAGAAAATCGAGCATCAGCCCCAGGATGCCCCGTCGAGTGCAGCGCCTTCAAGCTGCCGTCGCAGCCCGCCCGCGAGCAGCTCGGCACGGCGGCGGGCTTCGGCATCGAGAGCCAGCACGGTTTCGATCGTCGTGGCCGGAGGGGAGCCCATCGCCTGCAGTACAGCTTCGCTGACCCGCACGATGTCGAGGAAGCCGATCTTTCTCTCCAGGAAGGCTGCGACCGCCACTTCGTTGGCGGCACTCAAAATGGCCGGCGCACCGCCGCCGGCGGCGATCACCTGCCGGGCGAGCGGAAGAGCGGGAAAGCGCACGCCGTCCGGCTCGGCGAAGTCGAGGCGGGCAAGCGCGGCAAGGTCGAGCCGCGGCGCGTTGGTTGTCAGCCGCTCCGGCCAGGCCAGTGCGTACGCGATCGGAATCCGCATATCCGGCGCACCAAGCGCCGCGAGGACGCTGCCATCCGCATAACAGGCGAGCCCGTGCACGACCGCCTGCGGATGCACCAACACGTCAATCTTCTCGCTCGGCAGCGCAAACAACCGCGCGGCTTCGATCAGCTCGAGGCCCTTGTTCATCAGGGTGGCCGAGTCGATGCTGATCTTGGCACCCATCGACCAGACGGGGTGGTTGAGCGCGGCCTCGGGCGTGGCAAGCGCCATCTCCGCGATGCTCGCAGTGCGAAACGGGCCGCCGGACGCGGTGAGCACGATCTTCTCGAGCGCTCCGTGGTTCCCACCGTTCAACGCCTGAAACACCGCGTTGTGCTCGGAATCCACCGGAAGCAGCGTGCTCCCCGCCGCGGCAACCGCCTCGAGCATGACCTCGCCGGCACAAACCAGCGCCTCCTTGTTGGCGAGCGCGATCGTGCCGCCGCGGCGGATCGCAGCAAGCGTGGCCGGCAAGCCGGCGGCGCCGGTGATCGCGGCCATCGTCCAATCAACCGCGAGCGATGCGGCAGCCAGGACGGCGTCTTTGCCGGCGGCCGCAGCGATACCGCTACCCGCCAGCGCCGCTTCAAGAGCGCCGAGCTGAGCCGGGTCGTTGACGACCGCGAGCTCCGCATCCAAGGCCCGCGCCTGCTCCGCGAGCAGCGTGGCGTTCTTGCCGCCGACCAGCGCGCGCAGCCGAAACGCGTCGCGATGATTGACGAGCAGGGCAACCGTCTGCCGCCCGATGCTGCCGGTGCTGCCGAGTATGGTGACCGATTTCATCGCCAGAGATCGGCCCCGGGGCCCAGCGCGAGCATCATGATCGCCGCCATGGGGAAGGCCGCCAGGACGCCATCGAGCCGATCCAAGAGACCGCCATGCCCCGGGATCAACCGGCTCGAATCCTTCACCCCGAACCGCCGCTTGAACGCACTCTCGAGCAGATCTCCCGCCTGCGAGGCGACGGCAAGTGCGATCGAAATGCCGATGCCGGCCACATTCGTGCCGGCTGCAAAAAACTTTCCCACTACCAGCCCGGCCGCAATCGCGAACGCGATGCCGCCGGCCATTCCGGCCCACGTCTTGGAAGGAGAGATCCGCGGCGCGAGCTTCGGCCCGCCGACCATCCGGCCGACGAGATAGGCACCGGTATCACTGGCCCAGACGATCACCAGCACGAACAGCAAATTACTGCGCCCGGCCGGAGTTCCGAGCCGGAGCCAGGTCGCCGCCATCCCGGCGATGCCGACATAGAACACGCCACCGGCGAGCCAAACGCGCCCCGGCGAATAAGCTTGGCCGGTTCTGGCGAGCGCGGCCGCCACGACGGCGAGCAGGATCAGCGTCGGGACCGTGATTCCGGCCGCGGTCGCGAGGCACGCTGCCGCAGCCAACACCGGAAGGCAGAGGCCCGGCAGAGCGGCCGGCCGGAAGCCCGCAACCCGCGCCCATTCGACGCCCACGCCAATGCCGGCGACGGCAACCAACAGCGCCCAGCTTATGCCGCCCGCCCAAAGACAGGCCAGCGCGATCGCGGCGAGCACAAACGCGGAGACCAGCCGCGCCGGCAGGTCTTCGAACCGCCCTCCCATCGCCTCACCCAGGGCGTGCACCGAAACGCCGTTCCCGTTGCGTAAACTCTGCCACAGCGGCTGCAAAATCAGATTCTCCGAAGTCCGGCCACAACACGTCGAGAAAGACCAGCTCGGCATACGCCGCCTGCCAGAGTAGGAAGTTCGAAAGGCGACGCTCCCCGCTCGTGCGGATGATGAGGTCGGGGTCGGGCGTGCCGGCGGTCGAGAGGTAGCTGGCAAACCCCTGCTCGTCGAGTTCTTCGGGGCTGAGCTTGCCCGCGATGATCGCCGCTGCCGCGGCACGGGCGGCCGCGACAATTTCGCTGCGCGCGCCGTACGACAGCGCAACGGTCAAATAAAGTCGCTCGTTGCCGGCCGTCAGCTGCTCGGCGGCGGTAAGCGCCCCCTGAATATCCGAAGGGAAGCGATTCGGTTCTCCGATCACGGAAAGTCGGACACCTTCCTTTGCAAGATCGGCGATTTCGCTCTTCAGATAGAAGCGGAGCAGACCAGTGAGATCAAGTACTTCACGCGCCGGCCTGGCCCAGTTCTCCGCGCTGAAAGCATACAGCGTAAGCCAGCGCACGCCGTGGTTGATCGCGGCCTTGATCGAGCGCCGAACCGCTTCGCCGCCGGCACGATGGCCGGCAAGACGCGGCAAACCCCGCGCCTTCGCCCAGCGGCCATTGCCGTCCATGATGATCGCCACGTGCGCCGGCCGTAAGCGGTCATCGTGCTCGGGGCGCGCCCGTCCCTTGCCGGGAAGCGGGCAGTTCTCGGTCGCCGGCTGCATCATTCAGACCTGACGGATCTCCCGGTCCTTCTCGGCCAGCGCGTCGTCGACGCGCTTGACGAAACCGTCGGTAAGCTTCTGCACCTCCTCGTGCCAGTGCGCCATCGCGTCCTGGCTGATCTCGCCCTTTTTCTCGAATTGCTTGAGCTGCTCCATGCCATCGCGCCGCACCGCGCGCACCGCGACTCG
This sequence comes from Acetobacteraceae bacterium, assembly GCA_050730175.1. Lineage (GTDB taxonomy): Bacteria > Pseudomonadota > Alphaproteobacteria > Acetobacterales > Acetobacteraceae > JAKAWQ01. The sequence continues at coordinate 12,742 of JBOHMN010000296.1, forward strand.
GGCACCTTCGGCGTAGCGCCCGGCAGCCTTGGCAAGCTCGACCCGCCGTTCCGCCGTGAGATTAGGGATCGGCACGCGGACAAGCTGGCCGTCCGACGCCGGATTGAGGCCGAGACCCGCGTCGCGGATCGCCTTTTCCACGACGCCGATCAGGGCCCGATCCCAGACCTGAACGGTGATCATCCTGGGCTCTGGCACGTTAACCGTGCCGACCTGCGCGAGCGGCATTTCGCTGCCGTACGCCGGGACCTTAACCGGCTCAAGCAGCGCCGCATTGGCCCGGCCCGTGCGCAGCCCACCGAACTCGCGGCGCAACGTCTCGAGCGCCCCTTCCATGCGCTTTCGGAGATCGCCCTTGAGCCCCTCCAGATCTGCCGCCACCGCTCTCACTCCCGTCGCCTCAAGCCGCCCTCAGGCCGTCGGCACCCGAAGCTGTGCGGCCCAAGGAATCAGTCGCTTTCGGACCGATCCTCAATCATATCACCTCGGTGATCCGGGTGAACCTCCCTTCCCCGCACACCACCTGGACCAGGGCGCCCGGAGCGTGGATGTTGAACACCAGGACCGGCAGCCCGTTTTCCCTGGCAAGGCTGATCGCCGCGGCGTCCATGACCCCGAGATCGTTGGCAAGCACATCGAGATAGGAAAGCGCGTCGTAGCGGGCCGCGCCGGGAACTTTCCGCGGATCGGCGGAATAGACCCCATCGACCTGGGTGCCTTTCAAAAGCACGTCGCAGCGCATCTCGGTCGCGCGTAGCGCGGCAGCCGTATCGGTGGTGAAGAACGGGTTGCCGGTGCCGGCGGCGAAGATGACGACTCGCCCCTTCTCCATGTGCCGCTCGGCCCGCCGGCGAATGTACGGTTCGCATACAGTGGCCATCGGAATGGCGGATTGGACGCGCGTCGCAACAGACCGGCTTTCCAGTGCACTCTGCAGGGCGAGCGCGTTCATCACGGTCGCCAGCATCCCGATATAATCGGCCTGGGCACGCTCCATGCCCTCGGCCGCCGCCGAGACCCCGCGGAAGATATTGCCCCCGCCGATCACGATGCAGACCTGCACGCCAAGCGCCACCACATCATCGATGTCGGCAGCAATTCCGTTCAGCGTGTCGGTATCGAGACCGAATTCGCGCTGCCCGAGCAGCGCCTCGCCGGAAAGCTTCAGCAGGATGCGCTTGTAGGCCGGCTGGTGGAGCATAGCTCAAGCGCTTCCTGATAGAGAGGCCCCGTCATAGGACGGGCGGTAGTGGCCGGCAAGCTAAACGGGTCAGGCGGCGGCCTCCGCACTTTGTGTCGAAGGCGAGCTGGCGTCGCCCTCGCCCAGTGCGAAGCGGGCAAAACCGGTGAGCACGATCCCAGCCTTGTTCAGTACCGCTTTGACCCTGCTCTCCCCGTCATGCACCCAGACCTGCTCAAGCAGCACGACTTCCTCGTAGTACTTGCGGATCCGCCCCTCCACCATCCGCGCGATGATGTCTTCGGGCTTGCCCGAGGCATGCGCCTGTTCAGCCAGCACCGCCTTCTCGCGTTCGAGCGCCGCCGGGTCGACGCCGGCGATGTCGATCGCTTCGGGGCACGCTGCGGCAACCTGCATCCCGACCTGGCGTCCGAGTTCGAGAATTGCGGCCGGCTCGCCGCGCCCCGAGAGGCCAACCAGAACGCCGATTCGGCCAAGCCCAGGGCGGAGCGCGGCGTGCACGTAGCTCGCGACAACCGGCGCGGCGAGCACGCGGGCCCGCCTCAGCGTAATATTCTCGCCGACCGTCGCGGCCAGCTGCCCAAGCTCTTCGCCGACCGACCGCCCTGCCGCACCCGGGAATGGCGCGCCAAGGATCGCATCGCGGTCTTCCCCCGTCTCGAGGGCAACCGCGGCAACCGCTGCGACGAACGCCTGGAAGGTCTGGTTGCGCGCGACAAAGTCTGTCTCGGTGTTCACCTCGACCATGGCCGCCCGCTGGGGAGTGCCGGAGAGAGAGCTGACAATCCCGACAAGTCCTTCGGTCGAGGCGCGCCCGGCCCGCTTGGCCGCCGCTGCAAGGCCCTTCTTGCGCAGCCAGTCGACTGCCGCTTCGATCTCCCCACCGCTCTCGGCGAGAGCCCGTTTGCAGTCCATGATGCCGGCGCCAGTCTTGTCGCGCAGCTCCTTGGCCTGGACTGCTCGAATCTCAACCATCGTCTATCCCCTGCTCAGCCGGATGCCGGCAATTCCTCGGCCGCAGCCGGCGGGCCGGGCGGCAATTCCTCGATTGCGCCAGGGTCTGCCCCGGAGGCGGCCAATTCGGCGCTGATCCCGTCGAGCACGGCGCCCGCAACCAGATCGCAATAGAGGTTGATGGCACGGATCGCGTCATCGTTGCCGGGGATCGGGTAGGTCACCCCGACCGGGTCCGAATTGCTGTCGAGCACCGCCACCACCGGGATCCTGAGCTTGCCCGCTTCCTCGATCGCCAGCTTCTCCTTGTTGGTGTCGATGACGAACAGGATATCCGGCAGCCCGCCCATCTCCTTGATGCCGCCAAGCGCGCGTTCCAGCTTGTCGCGATCGCGCGTCAGCTCGAGCAGTTCTTTTTTGGTCTGGCCGTGGCCCTCCCCGCCTAGCACTTCATCGATCTGACGCAGCCGCTTGATGCTGCCCGTGATGGTTTTCCAGTTGGTCAGTGTGCCGCCCAGCCAGCGGTGGTTCACGTAGTACTGGCCACAGCGCTTGGCCGCCTCGGCGACATATTCCGCCGCTGCCCGCTTGGTGCCGACGAACAGTACGCGGCCGCCGCCGGCAGTGACATCCCGGACGGCATTCAGCGCGCGCGAAAGAAGCGGCATCGTCTGCTCGAGATCGATGATGTGCACCTGGTTGCGCACGCCGTAGAGATAAGGGCCCATACGCGGGTTCCATCGCCTTGTGTGATGGCCGAAGTGGACACCCGCCTCGAGCAGTTGGCGCAAAGTGAACTCGGGCATCGCCATCGCTGCTGCCTTTCCCTCCATCCGGTTGGGCCTCCGCGGGGCCAAGCATCGCGCACCGGACCCGGCTTCCGCCGGGAAAGGCGCCCCGCGTGTGAATTACCGCTCTCGCCGGCTGGCCCAGGACGGGCGGCCGAGACGGCGCGGCGCGCCGGATATGGCGGACTTGCCGGGGCAACGCAAGCCCCGCGCATCTAGCCGGCTGCCCGAAAAGCAGGCACAGTGTCCGAAAAGCGCCTAGCGGACTGGCAGTTGCAAGATCCGTTCAGTCCAGTTCGCCTGGACCGCCCAGCGATTGTCATTCTGGCACGATGCGTGCAAGGCTTTCTGGCGGCCCGCGGCAGCGTTCGCGGGGCTGCCGCAATCCGGAGGCGATTGGAGCGCGCTCGGCTCCAGTGTCCTGCCCCTTTGGTTCACTGCCCTCGGCAGCGAACCAAAGGGGATAGAGAGGCCGCTGAAAACAAAGAGCGAGTGCGCCAAAGGGAGGCTCGATTCGTGCGATACAGGTGTTAGAGTCGGCGCACTGGCGGGGTGCGAGCGGGCCATGAAAAAGATCGAGGCGGTGATCAAGCCCTTCAAGCTGGACGAGGTGAAGGAGGCGCTGCACGAAGTGGGCTTGCAAGGAATAACAGTGGTGGAAGCCAAAGGATTCGGTCGCCAGAAAGGGCATACCGAGCTCTATCGCGGCGCCGAGTACGTGGTGGATTTCCTGCCCAAGGCAAAGCTTGAAGTGATCTGCGACGACGCGCTGGCTGAACGTGCGATCGAGGCCATCATGACGGCCGCGCGAACGGGCAGAATTGGCGACGGCAAGATCTTCGTCACCAATATCGAGGAGGTGATCCGGATCCGCACCGGCGAACGGGGCGAGGACGCGATCTGAGAACCGATCATCCGGCCCGCCGGTTGCCGGCGAACGGACAGAGCACCAGGACTGACCCAGGACAAGGACGGAGAGACGAATGGCGAAGCGGCCCAGCGCGCCGAGTGGCGTCGCGAGCAAAGTCATGGAAATGATGAAGGAACACGCGGTGGAATTCGTGGATCTCCGATTCACCGATCCGCGCGGCAAATGGCAGCACACCGCCCAGGTCGCCGCAACCATCGACGAAGATGCCTTCAAGGACGGCATCATGTTCGACGGCTCCTCGATCGCCGGTTGGAAGGCGATCAACGAGAGCGACATGATCCTGATGCCCGACGCCGAGACAGCGTGCCTCGATCCGTTCGCCGCCAAGCCGTCGTTGATCCTCTTCTGCGATATCCTCGAGCCGTCCACCGGCCAGCCCTACGGGCGCGACCCGCGTTCGACCGCCAAGAAGGCCGAGGCGTACCTGAAATCGACCGGCATCGGCGACACCGCTTTCTTCGGGCCCGAGGCGGAATTCTTCGTCTTCGACTCGGTCCGGTTCGGCACCGGCGGCAACTACGGCATGTTCCAGCTCGACAGCATCGAGGGCCCGCAAGCCTCCATGAAGGACTACCCCGAGGGCAACATGGGCCACCGGCCCGCGGTGAAAGGCGGCTATTTCCCGGTGCCCCCGGTCGACTCGGACAGCGATCTGCGTGCCGAAATGCTCGCCACCATGGGTGAAATGGGGGTCTCGATCGAGAAGCACCATCACGAGGTGGGGCAGAGCCAGCACGAGCTCGGTGTGCTGTACCGCTCTTTGGTCACGATGGCGGACGCAATGCAAATCTACAAATATTGCATCCACAATGTCGCCCACAGCTACGGCAAGACCGCGACCTTCATGCCGAAGCCGATCTATGGCGACAACGGGTCGGGGATGCACTGCCATCAGTCGATCTGGAAAGCCGGCAAGCCCCTCTTCGCTGGCAACGGCTATGCCGACCTCTCCGAGACGGCGCTCTATTACATCGGCGGCATCATCAAGCACGCCAAGGCGCTCAACGCCTTCACGAACCCGACCACCAACAGTTACAAGCGCCTGATCCCCGGCTTCGAGGCTCCGGTGCTGCTCGCCTATTCGGCCCGCAACCGCTCTGCGTCCTGTCGCATTCCGTACGCGACCAGCCCAAAGGCGAAGCGGGTCGAAGTCCGCTTCCCCGATGCCGCCGCCAACCCTTATCTGGCATTCGCAGCCATGCTGATGGCGGGTCTGGACGGTATCCGCAACAAAATCCATCCCGGCGATCCGATGGACAAAGACCTCTATGATCTGCCGCCCGAGGAACTCAAAGGCATCCCGACGGTCTCAGGGTCGTTGCGCGACGCCATCGGCGCGCTGGAGGCGGATCACGAATTCCTGCTGGCCGGCGACGTTTTCAGCACCGACCAGATCGAGAGCTACATCGCATTGAAATGGACCGAGGTGTACCGCTTCGAGCACACCCCGCACCCGGTCGAGTTCGAGATGTATTACTCCGTATGACGGGTCATGAG
>JBOHMN010000297.1:0-2546 GCA_050730175.1 Acetobacteraceae bacterium
GCCCCTCAGCAAATGGGCAATGGATGCTATGGCCTAACCGGCGTCGGCGAGACCATTTTTCAGCGTACCGGCTCAGCCGAACGGATAAATTTTGGACCTCGCGCCCGCCACCCGCGGTCGCTACCGCGTTGAGCGTTCGAGAAACAATACCGTGGCTACGCGTTCGCGACCTGGAACACCAAGGCGTATGGAGAAAACGGGCCGCAGAACTGGGCCGATTCCGGGGATGTACAGATGGTTCCGGGCACCCGCTCCTATCGCAACGCGGTGACACTCGAACCGGCGCTGATCGCCGACGGCGTGCCCAAGGAGGATGTCTACAAGGTCCTCCGGGCGCGGGGCGGGATTGCGCGGGCGATCAAGGTGCTTCCCGAATTGAAGCCGCACATCGCTGCCTGGGGGTTCTCGTGCGCGGCGCACTAGCGTCATGTGTGGACGGCGCCCGCATGGCAAGGACTTTCTTTGACGATCTGACATTGGTCGGGGTGCTGTCATGTGTCCGGCCTTCGAGTGCGGCACACATGGCCGCTGGCCCTGATGGAGTCCGCAAGCCAGGTCCCAAACACTTTCGCGCACTCAAGGTGCTCGACGCTAATCGGGTTCTCCCGGCTCCGGTCTCGACCGTTGTCATCACGTCATCGTCGCCCTTACCAATTAGTGGCAACCCTCCTTTCCTCCGGTTGCCCTCTTTGCCTAAGCCGCGGCACGTTGCGGCCGGCGGAAACGCTCTCCGCGGCTGAGCAGCGCCCAGACGATGCGTGCCGTCTTGTTAGCGACGGCGGTGATCACCACGCGCGTCGGGCGCCGCGCCAGCAGGGCAGCAATCCATGCCCATTTCTCCGGGTTGCGGCGGGCGTAATGCACAAGACTGGTGGCCCCGAGTGTCAGAAGGCGCCGCAGATAACGGCTGCCTGCCTTCGAGATCCGCCCAAGGTGCACTTTGCCGCCGGTGCCGCTCAGGCGGGGAGCCAAGCCGACCCAGGCGGCGAACTGGCGTGCCGAGCGGAAGCTGCCGGCATCCGGCACCAGCGCGGCCACGGCCGTCGCCGTGATTAGCCCGACGCCTGGAATCGTCTCCAGCCGCTGGCTCAGCTCGCTTTTCCGATGCCACTCCGCGATCGAGCGCTCGACCATGCTGACCCGTCGCTGCAGGTCATCGATCTGCGCGAGCAACAATTCGATGCACTCACGTGCGAGATCAGGCAGCTGGCACACCGGCGTGGAGCTGGCGATCGCCACCAGGTCCGGCAACCGCGAGATGCCCTTCGCCCCGACCACCCCGAACTCGCCAAGATGGCCGCGCAGGGCGTTGACCAGCATGGTGCGCTGCCGCACCAGCAACTCCCGCGTCCGGTGCAGCATCACGACGGATTGCTGCTCGACGGTCTTGATCGGCACGAAGCGCATGGTCGGCCGCGTCACCGCTTCGCAGATCGCCTCGGCATCGATGGAGTCGCTCTTGCCTCGCTTCGCGTACGGCTTCACGTAGCTCGACGGCATCAGCCGTACCGTATGACCCAGAGCGCTCAGCTCGCGCGCCCAGTAATGCGCGCTGGCGCAGGCCTCCATCCCCACCAGACACGGCGCCAAGGCTTGGAAGAACTTCCGCAGCTCAGAACGACGCAGTTGCCGGCGGAGCACGACCTGGCCGCCCTCGGCGACCCCGTGGGCCTGAAACACGTGCTTCGCAAGATCAAGGCCGACCGTGGTAGGTTGCATGGCGGACGGTACCCCTCGTGGTGGTGTTCAACGGCAGCCACTGTGGCACATCGCGATGATGCCGGGAGCGGGCGCCGTCCACCCTGTACCATTAGGGCGCCTGGTCGGTAGAAGTCTTATGCCGTCCGGGCGGGCCGCCCGCTGGGAGCAACCAGCCGTCCACCTCGTGCCTTTGAGCACCATGATGGGACATGTGCCCCGGCGGGTTGGTCACGGTGGATGCCCAGTAGGAAGTCGCGCCTTGAGCGCCAGTACAGGGACGGCAGGCATCGTGGCGGCTCGTGCATTCGTGGGGAGAATTGCCATGACCGAGGAGAATTTTGCGTGGTTTGCAGGCATCGACTGGGGCTCGGAGCGACACCAGGCGTGCCTTGTCGACGCACAGGGCTGCATCGTCGGAGAGCGAGAGTTTCCGCATGGCGGTGCGGGCTTGGCTGATCTTTGCGACTGGCTGCTGTCGGCCGGCGGCGCGGCAGACACTGTGGCGGTGGGGATCGAGGTGCCGCACGGCCCTGTGGTCGATACGTTGATCGACCGCGGATTTGTTGTGCACGCGATCAATCCGAAGCAGCTCGACCGCCTGCGCGACCGGCTCAGCGTGGCGGGCGCGAAGGATGACCGCCGCGACGCCTATGTGCTGGCCGATGGCGTGCGCACCGATCGGCGCCTGTTCCGCCGCGTGCATGTCACCGATCCGCGGCTGGTCGAGTTGCGGGCGTGGTCGCGGCTTGCCGAGGAACTGACAGAGGAACGGGTCCGGCTGAGCAATCGCGTGCATCATGAGCTATGGCGCTACTATCCGCAGCTGCTGCAGGTCTCCGACGACC
>JBOHMN010000298.1:0-5224 GCA_050730175.1 Acetobacteraceae bacterium
AGGATCAGCGTCTTGAGCATGGCGCTTGCGCCTTCAGCCCAGTACCTGGAGAAAGACGTCGCGAATCTTCTCGATGACGTTGTCGTCGACGGCACTCGAGGTAGGCAAATTCACCCCGGTGCGCGACAAAACGATGCTGTTGCGACACGGCCGCGCATAGCGCTCGTAGATCGGCAGTGCCGACAGCGGGTGAAAGAACGGGCGTATCTCAATATCCGCGTGTCGGGCGCATTCGATGAGCCGCGCCCTTGCCAACGGTGGAACCTGGACGCACACAAGCCAAGTCACCGCCTCATAGAGCGGCGGAAGCTGCGGGGGAAACGTGACGCCGGGAATGGCAGCGAGACGATCCCGATAGGTCTGCTCCAATCGCCGGTTTCGCTGCAGCACACGGTCGATGTGTCCGATTTGCGCGACACCGATCGCTGCTTGAAGATTGGTCATCCCGTAGTTGTAACCGACCCGGTCATGCCAATAGGCGGATCCCGGTTTCACCCCATGATTCCTGAGCTCAATAATCAGCCGCGCGGCCGATTGCGAATTCGTCAGACAAATCCCGCCTTCGCCGGTGGTGACGATCTTGTTGGCGTAGAACGAGAAGCACGAGACGGCGCCGAACGTTCCGACCAAACTGCCCGCGTAGCGCGCACCGAGCGCTTCAGCGCAGTCCTCGACAATGAAGCAGCCGTGCCTGCGCGCAAACTCGGCAAGAGGGCCGATCTCGGCGGGGCGCCCGTAGAGATGGACCGGGACGATCGCCTTCGTCCGCGGAGTCATAACGCGCGCGACTTGTTCGACCGTGAGGGTCCAGCTCGTGGCGTCGATATCCGCAATGACTGGTGTCGCGCCACAATAGAGGACTGCGTTGATGGTCGCGGCGAATGTCAGGTCCGGCACGACCACTTCATCCCCCTCCGAAATGCCAAGCGCACGGAGCGCCAGATGCAGGGCAGCGGTGCCGTTACTGACCGCGACGGCATTGCGCATGCCCGCGTAGGCAGCAAACCGTTCCTCGAACTGAGAAACGCGCGGTCCCTTGCTCGAAATCCAGCCGGAGAGGAACGCGTCAACCATTGCCCGAAATTCGCGGTGCGATAGACCAGGCCTTGCCACCTGAACGAATCGTCTCGAATGATCGACCACGATGTCGATCAAACGGCCCTTGCCATCGAGCACCGGCTTGAGAACGGCGTCGTCTCCGAGGCCGTTTCTTGCGGCGCCGACCTTTCGCTGCAGGCTTCCTGGGTCAACGCTTGCATAACGCTCAAGACTTGCGTCAGCCAGCACTCGGCCATCGCGTATGGCCCGGCGGATTTCGTCGAGCGTAATTCGACCGATCACGCAGCCGTTATCGTCGAGGAGGAGACACGCACCCAATCCGTTATCGAGACATTTCTCGATGGCGACGAAGACGTTGTCCGAACGTCGACAGACAAACGGGAGCGTTTCGTCGGCGCTAGCCAGTGGTAGGGCTGTTGTCGGCGTCAGGCTCGGGTCAAGCTGGACCATTTCCGTCTCAACCTTCCACCGCGGTCGAATGCCTTTGAGCCATCTCCGGTTAACGCGCCGGAGAAAGCCGAACTCGCGGCGCGCGACTTGTCGGCACGGACTTTATTCAGGTCTGGCTCCGCGCGATGCGACCAATATGTGGCTGCAAGGCTTTAGGCCGGCTCTGCAGAACCACCGTTTGTCACTGGGACCGCGTACGGTACCGGTGTTATGTGAGTATTTGATGCGGGCCTTGAACGCGTGGAGGCGGCGGAGGCAGCGCCATGAAGCTTCTTTGGCTTACCCTTGCCGATCCCGACCCGCCGACCAACGGTCAATTCGTCTATTCCGCCGGCTTGATCGAGGCGACTCTTTCTGCCGGCGGCGAGATCGAAGTCGTCGCCTTCGACCGCCCCGAGGCGCAACACCGCGACGGATATCGTTCCGAGCGCATTGCGTGGTCGCTCGCCGCCCACCGTCCGCGTCCCCGCTGGCTCGGGCTCGCCGCCCGGACACCGTTCCTCGCATTCCGTACGATGACGTCAGACCTGCGGCACCGGGCATCGGCGGCGATCGTTCGAGCGGATTGGGATGCCGTTGTGTTCGACAGTTTGGCACTCGGATGGGCATTGCCCATCGTGTTGCGAATCTACCGGAACGCGACGGCTCGCCCCCGGATCGTCTACATCGCGCATAACCACGAGACGGAGATTGCGCGCATATTCGCCCGCGACGAGACGCGAGCGCTGCATCGGCTCGTCAAACGCATCGATGCCCTACGCGTCGCGCGGCTGGAACGGACGCTAGTCGATTCGGCAGACCTCGTCACCGCCAATACACCCGAGGACTGCGGGCGATTCGATAGGATGCGGGCGGCGGGCGAAACGATGTTCCTGCCTCCTGGCTACGGCGGCCGTCGCACGGACGTCAGGAAAATCGATACGGCGCTTCCTCGCCGGGCCGTTATCGTCGGCAGCTTCGATTGGCCGCCCAAGCGTGAAAGCCTTGAGGCGTTCCTTGCCGTTGCCGACGGCCAATTCGCCGCCGCTAGAATCGAGTTGCTGGTTGTCGGCAACGCCGAGGCGGGCTATCTCGATCGCTTGCGCCGAACCACTACGGCTACCCGCTTCACCGGGCGCGTCGACGATATTCGACCCTATTTACGTGATGCCAGCCTCGCACTCGTGCCCGATCGTTTGGGCGGCTTCAAGCTCAAGACACTCGATTATGTTTTCAACCGCCTCCCGATCCTTGCAATTGCAAACGCCGTTCCCGGCCTTTCCCTACGGCATGGCGAAAGTATTTTACTTGCTGACGATCACCCGGCGCTTGCCCGGCTAGTGCTCGACGCGATCGACAATGTCGACCTACTCGACCGCATCCAGGACAAGGCGTATAGCGCCTGTGAAAGCAGTTTCGAATGGCCAGCGACCGGCGCACGACTGCTCCGGAGGATCGAGCAGACCGATCCGAGGGCGCCAGTTCGCAGCTCCCTGCACGGCTTTTCTAGGAACCGGCCGCGAGGTGAGCAAGCCGATGCCCGAGCCTAGGCAGAAGGGATTTGGAACTCTCTGCCGGCAGATAGATGAAATTATAGACGAACCGGGGTGGCCGCTCGCGGACAGCCAGGGTTGCGGTCAGATCGGGATAGTCTTCCTCGCGCTGCATCGAAGCCGCGTCGAATCTCTCGACCGGCAGCAGGCTCCAGCCGTGTTGGAAAAAACCGTCGTAGCCGCGGTCGCGGAAGATTGTGGCGATTCGGCCAACGCAGCCAGGTGCCAGGCGTTCGACAGCCTCGATCACGAGATTGGGGCGGCAGCGTTCGATCGTCCCGCGCGCTCCGTCGAGCACGCTCTCTTCGTGGCCTTCGACATCGATCTTGATGAAACCTGCGCCGCCGACAAAGCTGGCGTCGAGCGTGCGAACCGGAACCCGAATGTTCTCGGCCCCGTCGTAGAGGGCGGCCGCAGCGCCCGAAATCGTCGCGCAACCGGGAACGCGGGTGCCCTTGACCATCGGAATGTGGAGCGTGCCCGTGCCCTCGGAACGCGATAGCGCATCGGCCCTCACGGTCACGCCATGCGCGAACTTTCGGCGCAACTCCGTGGCCAGCCAAGGTATCGGCTCATACGCATAGACGTGGCGTGAAAATCGCCTGAGAAAGTGAACATAGCACCCATCGTGTGCGCCGATGTCGATCGCGTCCTTATCGGAAGCACACAGGAACTCGAGAAGATGAAGTTCGATTTCCCCGTATCTCAAATAGTACTGCGCTTCGCGCCAATTTTTGACCCACTGCGGCAAGGCGGCCTGAGCGGTCCGCTTCCATTGCCGAATACTTCCGTTCGATTGCGATCCCGTCAGCGTCATGGTGTCATCCCCCGGATTAGGGACGAGAAGCGACTAACAATGCTGCAAAAAGCCTCTCCTGCGCGTGATCGATCTGTGTCGATCGGTACTGGCCGTGATCCGTCAACCGCCAATGAGCGGCTCGCTGCCTTGTAAAGTAATCGCTCGACCGGTCCAAAAGCGGGAAGACTTCAAAATGTATTACTACATGCAATACGGCATCACGTTCGATAATGCGCTCGCCATTGCCTTCTCCTGGACCACGAACAAGAGCTGTTCCGGGCAGTGGTCGAGGATTTCTGACCTGGATCTACGTGATCTATTACGTCCTGGCGCGCGCCGCCTGACACCGCGGCAACGCACCGAACAGCCCCGCAGTTTTTGCCGGCGCCGAGTGGAGCCGCCCGGGGCGACGATCCCGGGCGGCCCGCGCCTCAGTTCAAACCGCGATCGCGCCTTCGAAGCGGCGTGCCGCGTTCTCTAGCAGGCCGGTCATTGTCACGCCGATTCCGGCCGACAAAAGTTGCAGCGACAAGGTTACGCCGTTGCGGAAGCGCACACCGTCCCGCCACGCGCCGCGGTCCAGGTGGACGAATACGGCGTCCTCGATCGCCTGCAAGGCGTGCCGTTTCTGCAGATCGGCTGGGATGCCTTCCAGCCGCAGCGCTGTGTCGCAGGCCACGCACACCGGGATCGTCGCATCGCCGGGGGCCGCCAAGCCCATCGAGCCGCTGGCGAAGCGGGTCGTTACGTAACGCTCGCCTTCGCGCGCCGGCCTGGTCCTGTATGCTTCGAGGGAATAGTCGCACATCGGTTACCTCCTACCCACACAAGGTCGGCAAGGAACTCTCCGGCCTCTTGACGATCTGATAACGCCTGAGACCGGCATCAAGATCATCGGTCGCGAGAAACATTCGGCCACCTGGATGAAATGGCACAGCCGCGGACAGCCGCGCGGGGATGAATCACGGGGGGCCTTGTACGTTAATCGTGCAACATCTTCCTCCCTGCCGGCTGTAAACGGCGGAGCCTGGCCCCGGACGTGTCCACGTCCGGGGCATTATTTGCTGCTCAGTGATTTCCACGGTCGGTTTCAGGGAATGCCTGACACAACCCGGTCATAGTCGCGGCTAGATTGTGGCGTGGTCGAAGAATTCGAGGGGAGCGTCGACTATTATCTCGCCCATGCCGCGCGCATCCGCGCCGCGGCTGGGCGCGCCAACCTGCCTGAGGTGAAAAAGGAGCTGTTCAAGATCGCCACCGCCTTCGAGCGATTGGCGGAGCGTGCCCGGCATTCCGAGCGTTGAGCCGGCTCACGAACGCTTCCCGGCCTCGCTTCGAGTAAGCTTAGCTCGGCTTCGAGCCCAGTGATTTCGCGCAAATAGAT
>JBOHMN010000299.1:0-6912 GCA_050730175.1 Acetobacteraceae bacterium
TTCCATAAACGCGAGCACTCGGCTCGCGAAATCGCAGAGCTCGCGCGGCACCCGCACTCGACCATGTCTGGGTGCGAGCGCACGAGCGACAGAGCGCGCAACGCCAGTACCCCTGTCGCCCTGCGTGACTCGCGCGGAATGAAAATATAGGGCGGAAAAGCGGAGCGCATTCCGCCATTCCCGCGGATTGCCCAAGCTCCCCGGCATCCCGCGACTGGCCTTCCCTTCGTATCACCCATGCTCAATTCCGGGCACCAGGCTGGAATCGCGAGGTGATCCAGGAGTGCGTAAACCTGCTCGCTCAAACGATGCAGAGGATGTTCACTCAACTCGAACATGCTCGAGGCCACAGTCCTGTGCCGTGCTTCTGTCAGCCACTTAAAGGCAAAGATGCGCGGCGGGCGATTTAGTTGCACGCTATTATCGCATGCCCCTCGACTGCCTTTTCTGATCGTCGCCTCGTCGGCTCGGTACCATTTCGGATTCTGTTGGGGCGTACTGCAAGGTCGGCCCGCCCGTTCAGAAAAAGGGAGTGTTCTGATGAAACTTCTTCATGGCGCACTGTTCGGTGCGCTGCTTCTCGCGGCGCCTGCCGTAGCGATGGCCGCAAGTGGTGGATTGGCCGGAGCCGTTTCGAGTCCCGTGACGGCTGCGGTTCCCCTCGCTTCCACGAATCAGCCTGCGTTCAACTTCGCCAGGGCCGGCACGACATCCGACGCCAGCTCCAGCGCCACGGCTCAGGCCATAACAGCGATCTCTCAGGCTCTCTCTGGCCAGAGGGTGTCGTCGTCTAACAGCGCGCCACTGCTGGCCAATCAGAGAGCGGGCGGCGGGCGTTGAACCGGGTAGGTTCGCGATGAGGAACTCTCCGTTGAACGCCACTGCATTTTGCTAACCGAACGCGGCGCGGAATTTCCTTCCGTGCCGCGCTTGGTCATGTACAGCGGTGTCGCGAGAGCTGCTGCTCTCGCTTTCGTCCGCCGGAAGCTCCGCTGCCACCGGCATTCATCGCGGCTGCGCAATACGCGCCTCCTCGCGGATCGATCCCGACTTCCAGCTGGCGACGGCCGGCTGCTCCAATGCGCTCGGTGAAGCGCAGCCTGTTTAGTGCACGGCTGCACAAGGCACGAGTTCCCGGCGGAGGATAATGCGAAACCGTCTCCGGCGAAGTGCCTCTCGGCGTTCGTGAGGGCGGGGTATCTCCGAGCGGGCCGTCGGAGGCGCACTGCGTCAAACGCTTGCCCCGGCACAGCCGGAGCCACTCGTAGAGAGCTCGGCCGTTCAACCGCCGCCGACTGACCCTATTTGCACAACTAACCCGCGCATCGAAGCCGCGATCGTCCGAGCGTCGGAACCGTTCCGCTACCGTGCGCCACGCTTGACGCTACCAGAGAGCCACCCGATAATACACCGGTATTATTGCCATCGCGGGTCACGCAACAAAGCGAACCCGGGGCGGTGGCCCGTTCAGGGAGGAAAGCACGGATGAAGCGACGCGATACGCTGAAGCTGATTGGGGCCGGGGCAGCGGCGGGGGCGCTCGGCCTGCCGCTCCGGGCCAAGGCGGCCGAAAAAACCATGGTGACGGTGGTCAAGATCATCGGCATCCCGTGGTTCAATCTGGTGCACAAAGGCCTCGAACGCGGCGCCAAACAGTTCGGCATCAACGTCCAGATGGTCGGCCCCGCGCACGTCGATCCCGCACAGCAGGTCCGGCTGGTCGAAGATCTGATCGCCAAGAAGGTGGGCTGCATCGGCCTCATTCCGCTCGATGTGAAGGTGCTGGCGCCGGTGTGCCACCGCGCACAGTCGGCCGGCATTCCGGTGATCACCCAGGAGGGCCCGAACCAGGAGGGCCGCACATGGGACGTCGAGCTGATCGACTCGGTGAAGTTCGGCCAAGTCCAGATGCAGGCCCTCGCGCGCGAAATGGGCGACAAGGGCGAGTACGTCATCTATGTCGGCACGCTGACCACCCCGCTGCACAACAAGTGGGCCGATGCAGCGATCGCCTACCAGAAAGCGCATTACCCGAACATGAAACTCGCGGCGAGCCGCTTCCCGGGCGCCGACGAGACCGACAC
Organism: Acetobacteraceae bacterium; assembly: GCA_050730175.1. GTDB lineage: Bacteria > Pseudomonadota > Alphaproteobacteria > Acetobacterales > Acetobacteraceae > JAKAWQ01. The sequence goes on from JBOHMN010000299.1 coordinate 2,085, forward strand.
CAGCCTGCGCACCACCCTCGACGTGCTGAAGGCCTATCCGAACGTCACCGGCATCCTCGGCTTCGGATCGAACGGCCCGATTGGTGCCGGCATCGCCGTCCGCCAGAAGCACCTTGCAGGCAAGATCGCCGTGGTCGGCACCGTCGTTCCCTCGCAGGCGAAGCCGATGATCATGGACGGCACCATCCGCGAGGGCTTCCTCTGGAGCCCGATCGACGCCGGCTACGCCATGACCGCCGTCGCCAACCGCATTTTCACCAACCAGCCGATCGAATCGGGGTTCGAGGTGCCCGGCCTCGGCAAGGCGAACGTGGATGTCGCCAACAAGATCGTCGCCTGGAACGACATCCTGGTGATCAACAAGAAGACCATCGACGGCCTGATCGCCCAAGGCCTGTGACAGGGCGGTCTCTGACCGGCCGGCGCCAGCGCGTGGACCAAGGAGCCTGCGCGCGGGCGCCGTGGCGAACTTCCTGGAACTGAGCCATATTTCCAAGCGCTTCGGCGGGGTCCAGGCGCTGGCTGACGTCGATCTCACGATCGAGCAGGGCGAGATCCATTGCCTCGTCGGCGAAAATGGGTCCGGCAAATCGACGCTGCTCAAAATCATCGCCGGCGTCGAGCAACCCGACACAGGCGCTCGGATCGTAATCGCCGGGCACACCTATGCACATCTTTCGCCGACCAAAAGCGGCCCGGCCGGCATTCATGTCATCTACCAGGATCTGTCGCTGTTCCCCAATCTCTCCGTCGCCGAGAACATCGGGATCGCAAGTCATCTCGGCCGCCCGCACCTCATCAAGCGCAAACAGCTCGCTGAGACCGCGCGCCACACCATGACCCGCATCGGCGTCGCTCTCGATCCAGGCGCGCGCGTCGGCGACCTGCCGATCGCCGCCCGCCAGCTCGTCGCGATCTGCCGCGCGCTCGCTGCTGACGCCAGGCTTCTCATCATGGACGAGCCGACCGCCTCGCTCACGCGCCATGAAGTCGATGCCCTGCTGCGGCTTGCCCTCGAGCTCAAGCGGCGCGACATCGCCATCATCTTCGTCAGCCACCGGCTCGACGAAGTCTTAAAGATTGCCGAGCGCGTCAGCGTGCTCCGCGATGGCCACAAGGTGGGAACGTTCGCGGCAGCCGAGGTGGATCATCGCAAGCTCGCCCTGCTGATGACCGGCAAGGAGTTTCGCTACGAAACCACCGCGCGGCCGGCATCGGCGGCGCCGGTCGTGCTGGAAGTGCGGAACCTTTCGCGCACCGGCGAATATCGCGATGTGACATTCGCGGTGCGGGAAGGCGAGATTCTTGGCATTACTGGCCTGCTCGGAGCCGGCCGAACCGAGCTCGCCCTGTCGCTGTTCGGCATGAATCCACCCGACGCCGGCGAAATCCGCCTCGACGGCGAGAGGCTTGCCCTCCGCTCGAATGGCGAGGCGATCCGGAACGGTATCGCCTACGTCTCGGAGGACCGGCTCTCTCTCGGCCTCATTCTGGCACAGCCGATTGCAACGAACATCATCGTCACGGTGATGAACCGGCTTGCCGCCCGCCTCGGCCTGATCCCGCGCCAGCGCGCAGCGCGGGAAGTTGGGCGTGGGATCGACGATCTCGCCATCAAGGTTGCCGATCCCCGGCTTCCGGTGAAGACGCTCTCGGGCGGCAACCAGCAGCGCGTCGTGCTCGCGAAGTGGCTGGCGACCTCGCCGCGCCTCCTCATCCTCGACAGCCCGACGGTGGGCGTCGACATCAGTGCCAAGGACGGCATTTACGAAATCGTGCGCCGGCTGGCCGCCCGCGGCATCGCCGTGCTGCTGATTTCCGATGAAATCCCGGAAGTGCTCTATCACTGCCATCGCATCCTGATCATGCGGCAGGGCCGCATCGGGGGCGAGTTCCTGCCTCACCAGACCAGCGAAGCGGCACTCGAGGCGGCAGTCAATGCGTGAGCGGCTCGCGCGCCTCGCCCGCCGCCACGAAGGCCGACTGCTCGTCATCGACGCCATACTGATCGCGCTGATGTCGGCGATCTCGCCGCACTTCTTCACTCTCCAGAATCTGTTCGATCTTTTGACCACGTACGCCTTCACCGGCATCCTGGCCGCGGGCCTCCTCGTTGTGCTGGTGTCGGGCGGCATCGACATCTCTTTCACCGCTGCCGCCTCGGTTGCGCAGTATGTCGCCGTCTCCGCCGCACTTGCCTTCCCCATCGGTTGGCTCGGACTCTTCGTCGTCGCACTGGGCTCCGGGCTCGTGCTTGGCGTCATCAATGCGCTCCTGATTTCACATCTCCGTATCTCCAGCATCATCGTCACCATCGCGACTCTCAACGTCTTCTATGGGGCGTTGATGTTCATCACCCACGGCAACTACATCTACACGCTGCCGAATTGGCTCGCCAACGGATTGAGTTGGACGATTTTTACGGGTGCCGCGCACTACGCTTACGCCATCAATCTCCAGATCGTTCTGCTCGTGCTCACGTTCATCGCGACCTGGTTCCTGCTTACCCGGACCAGCACGGGCCGGCAGATTTATGCCCTCGGCGGCAACCCGGATGCGGCGGCGCGCGTTGGCTGCAACGTGCTGCGACTCAACCTTCTCGCTTATGGCTTCATGGGCGTAGCCGCCGGCGTCGCGTCGCTCGCCCAGGTGCAGCTCGACCAGTCCGTCATGCCGAACGCCCTGGTCGGCAAAGAATTAGGCGTGCTCGCGGTTGTCGTTCTGGGCGGGGCGAGCCTCTTGGGCGGCGAGGGAACCGTCGCTGGCACGATTCTTGGCCTCGTGCTGTTCGCCGTGCTCGAAAACGGGCTCATCATCATCGGTGTGCCCTCCTACTGGCTCGATTTCTTTGTCGGGCTGATGATCCTGCTTGCCGTCGGCTCGACGGCACGGGCGGCAATGGTGCGGCGCAAGCGCCAGGCCATCGCATGAGCGCGCCGGCCGAAGCGCGGTCGAGCCCGTCGCTCTGGATGCGGCTCGCCGCATTCGGTGACGATGCGACCAATCTGCGTCTGCTCGTCCTGATCGTTCTCCTCATCCTCGTTTTCGGCACGGTGGTCGGGCGAAGCCTGTTCACCGTCGCCGCGTTGCAGTCGATGGGCTTCCAGATCCCGGAGCTCGGCATCCTTTCGCTTGCCATGATGATCTCACTGCTTTCTGGCGGGCTTGATCTCGCGATCATCGCGACCGCCGATCTTTGCGCACTGGCGATGGGGTTTGTTCTTACGCATCATCCTGCCCTCGGTGGGGTGGGTTGGCTTGGCTGGCAGGTGCTTGCGCTCGGGGCGGGCGGTGTGCTCGCGACCGCGATCGGGCTGCTCAATGGCTGGGTCATCGCCTACGTCGGTGTCTCACCGATCCTCGCCACGCTCGGCACGATGACGATGGTGCGCGGGATCGCTATTGGTTTCACGCACGGCAATGTCATATCCGGGTTTCCCCCGTGGGTGGTCTTTCTCGGCAACGGTACCATTCTCGGCGTCCCGGCCCCGCTGTTTGTCTTCGCGGCAACCGCGATTCCGCTGGCGATCATGCTGACCCGTTCGCCTCTCGGCATCGCCATCGCGATGATCGGCTCCAACCAGCAGGCCACGCGCTTCTCCGGCATCGACACGCGCCGCGTGCTGATGAAGGTGTACGTGATCTCCTCCCTGCTCGCAGCCGTCGCTGCGCTGGTGATGATGGCGCGCTTCAACTCGGCCAACGCCGACTATGGCCAGAGCTATCTCCTGGTGACCATCGTTGCCGCGGTGCTGGGCGGCGTGAATCCGCTCGGCGGCTTCGGCAAGGTGAGCGGACTGGTGCTTGCCCTTATCGTGCTGCAGTTGATCTCGTCGGCCTTCAACCAGCTCGGTCTCTCGCAGTTCCTCACGCTCGCGATCTGGGGCGCGACCCTGATCATCGTCTCCGGCCTGCCGGTGATCTCGCGCGTTCTTCGTTCGTCGGCCTGATCGCCGCTCACATCTCGCAATCCCCCCGCGGGGCCTGCAGCGTGCGCCGTGCCGAAAACTCCAGGATAGCGCCGCCATGAATCTTGACCATTCGGGCGGCCAGCCGCTGCGACGTCACCGCGACAGCCTGCGGCGAGCCGACGCGCTGGGCGTAACCCAAATCCAACCGCGTCGCGCTCGCGGCGTGCCATGACAATGCAGTCTGTCGCCCGAACCGCTGGTCAATCCGGCCAATCCATCCGACTCAAACCGTGGGAACGCCGTGCTGAGGCGAAAACCCAATAAAGGGTTTGCGCCATGAATGTGATGGTGATTCGCTGTCCAGCGACAGCGAGAATCAGAGCATGCGCAGTTGCCTGTCTTGGCTGAGTGCCGAGCGGCGGCGGGCTACCGCCTCGTCCCTGCCAACCGGCGTACGGGGAAACCAGCGGGTGGACGATCGGCGGGTGGGCAGCGGGGTCATGTACAACTTCGCCTGCTAGTCTGTGATCTGCCGCCCGGGCATGGAGAGGTCTCTTCCTGGCAGTTGAGAGCCTCACCATTCCGGCACTCGTCACGGAGTCGCAGGCGGCCCCCTCAAGGGAACCGCTTCGCCGTCGGGGGCAGCCTACGGCCGGGCTACGTCCGCCCTCCGGTCACCCTCGGCGTCACCCATCCTGATTGACGCGGAATCCATCCTGATTGTCGCGCGGCAGCATCACGCAGTCTACGAAGCGCTGCTGCCTCCATGCTGACCTATTGGCCCTCCTCCAACGAGCCGCGGGGTTCTTCTTCCTCTTCCGCTACAACGTCGTCCTGCGCCACGTAGTTAAATTCGACTCGACTTTGGGTGATAATCTCCCTCATCACGTTGGCAATCTTGCCGTCAGCAAACACTC
>JBOHMN010000300.1:0-30084 GCA_050730175.1 Acetobacteraceae bacterium
GGCTTGGCTGGAGATTGAGGCTGCGCCGTTAGAATGAGATGAATCAGGCGACTATGGACTTTCTCTCAGATTAAATATCATCCATCTTAACCCCTTCCCGCGCGCACACGGCCATGCTGGCGGCTCGCGTCTTAACCGGCAATGAGCGGCTTTGCCGCACGGTGTTGGGGTGCAACGGGGGCTCCATGCGGTGCGCAAGCGAGGTTCGAACGCTCAGTAGCTGGTGCCATACGCGGGCATTTCGCTGGCTCGCAGTGGGCGGACCAGAAGCCCGCGTGATGGTGCTCGAACCGGCGGCCGGACGCGAGGCCTGGCGGCGTGCAGCGGACGCCGAAGGTCGCCGGGCGCAATCGGAGCCGGGGCGCCGGATAGGTCAGCGCGACGCCCAAGAACGGGTCGCGCCCAACCGGGAGGGAGAAGCGATCGAGGAGCGGGCGTGACGCCGCTCGGTCGCAGGCGCCGCTGAGCAGGGCGTCTCAGCGGGCAGGGTGGTTCGGATCGTGCACCACTATTCCGCCAGCCTGCTCGCCCTGCCGCTCTGCGTAGGGTTTCGGATCGATAACCCGGGCGAACGCGAGGCCACCGCCGGCGAGGGCGAGCCGGTCGGGTTGCTGCCGGGTTGATGATGATGGAGCAGCTCAGGCCCAGCCTACGGCGCCGCCATGATCCTTTCGATCGCCTGCTGTCCGAGGTAGGCGTAGCAGCCCTTTTGGTAGCGGACCGTGCCGTAGAAATGCAGAAAGCGGGAATCGCCAACCGGATGCTGGGGCAGGAAATTTGTATAGGCCGGCCAGGGCAGCACGATTGCTTCCGCCGAATTGGCGATGGCGAAGTTCGAGGCACACTGCTCGCTTCCCCATTCAGCCCAGCGTTCGCCGAGCGCGCGTTGCATGTTAACGTGGAAGTCCTCGATTCTCTGCCGGTTGATTCCGCCGCGCGCAAAACCCGCGAATGCGCTCGAACCGCGGACATAGCACAACGCTTCGCCGGACGGGTATGCAGTGAGCCAACGCTGCGCGACGATGCCGATAAAATCGTGGTCGAAATCGAGACTGCGCGCGGCCTCAGGCATTGCGACAATCTGCTGGCCGGAACCGCGCGGGCCGCCGCCGAGCGTGAAGGCGCGGTTTTCCACGATGCAGGCGGCGACCTCGACGAGATCCTGGCCGGCCGTGAGCGTGTCCGAATCCAGTTGGATGACGTACTCTTGTTCGCTACGGTCGATGCAGTAGAGGAGCCGCTCCCAGGTGCCGCCATGCTGACACCTGCCAACCGGGATGCTTTCGAGTTCGACCAGCTCAATACCCGTAATGTGCGCCTCAAGCAGGCGGCGGAACCCTGCCGGCGCGATGTGGTCGATGATCGCGACCGCCCGACCAATCTTGATGCAGGTTGACAGGGTTTTGATCGCCAGCAGGTACGGGAGCGCATCGGTATTTCTGACCATGCTCACGACCGAAACCGCTTCCCCGCTCAGGCGGAGCGGTCTCGTATCTAAGATACGGCTGATATGGTGCCGGAATCGTGTGGCTGGGAGAGCGTCTCGGAAGCGAGAAAATATGGAATCCATATGAACGGTCCCCCGCGGCGTCGGCTCGGGAATATCCTCTCCGTGCCAATCTGCTTTCAGTTCAGGAGCACGGACCCTGGCGCCACAATTAAGAGTCGAGACGAAAGCGTAAATATTGAATTATTCCGTGGGCCCTGAGGGCCGCACCGACCCGTGAGACGCGTGCACGTTGGCAACCAGGGACCGCGCCTTCCGAAAGGAACGGAGGGACAAGACCGCGTCGCAATGACCGTCGCGACGACGGGCTGCCCGTCCATCAGATGATGAGGCCACGTTTCGACGAAGGTGCCAGGAGCCCGCGATGCCTCGTTCGGAGCAGACGGCCGGGAATATGAGCATTCTGCGTGGAGTCATTGCCGGTGACGCCAGCGCGCCGTCCGCGCGCGGCGTGCCGTGGGGGAGACTGGCAGCGTTGGAGATTGCTCCGGCTGCCGCGGCGATTCGCGCATGTCGAAGGGCGCTGCTCCGCGGCGCCGGCCGCGTTCGGCCTGCGCGGTCCAGACGCCGAGCCACAGCACCGCAACGACGACGAATAAGAAGAATATGCCTTTGATCATTGACCCAGGCGCTTCATCCGCCACTTGGCGACAGGGCTTGCTTGCGTGGCCCACCTGGGGCGGGCACCCGCCCGCACCACCGCCGGTACGGCCGCAACGCCAAGTACCGGGCGCGCCGCAGTGCTGACCTCCGTCATTTTCGCCGTTTTCGCCGCTCTCGCCACGAGTTCCTTGGTGGCCGCGAGCGCCACCAGGACCGCGAAGTAAACGTCATAATAGCCCATTGAGAGAAAGCTGCCGGCGGTGATGAACGCAATCAGCGTCACCTGGGCCATGTGCGCGAAATCATTCGCCCAGGCGAGCGTGGGGTCACCACGAGCGAGCCGGCGAATGCGGCGGATATTGAGAAAGCCGAGCAGCAGCATGGCGAGCCACACGGAAAAGGCAGGAAAGCCATTCTCGCTAAGTACCTCGAGCCATACATCATGTACCGCCCGTATGGCAGCGTGCGGATAGAACCGGTGCAGCACCGAAGCGGAAGTTGTGCTCTTGTAACCACCACCGGTGAGCGGGCGGGCCAGTGCGATCCCAAGCGCCTCCTTCCAGACGGTGATCCGCTCCTCGGCAGACGAATCCTTCTGGTAATGATTGATCGAATACATGCGCGTTACCCAATCCGCCGGCATGAATGAAATAGTACCCGCGACCGCGAACACCACGACCAAGCCCATGATAAGCTTGCGACGGCTGTTCCACCAAAAAAACAAGCTCACCGCTGCGAGCCCGAGAAGTGCGCCGCGCGAATAACTTGTAACAATCGCGACCAGCGTCAGCAGCATCGCGATGATGAGGCCCTTGCGCACCAAGCTGTGTGCAGACTGCAGGCGCAGATAGTTCATCAACGGCAGTATCATCAAAAGAGCCACGGCAAGCTGGTTGTTGTCGCCAATGATGGAATCCGGGGGTCCGAAGACGCGATACTTCCCCCCGGTCGCGATCGAAAATAACCCGCCAGTGACCCCGTAATAGCCGAGCGAAATCACCATAACCCACACCAACGCATGGATGCGATGACGCTCGGTCAACAGCGCCGCGAGCACCAGCAGGAAAAAGAAGGTCTTCGCCACCTGGCTCCAGTAGTGCATCACGATTTCTGACGGGCCAAGCGCCATGAAGGTCGAGATCGTTGTGAGGATCAGGAAGAGAATGACCGGCACGATCATGCCGTTGCGTGGCCAACGCTTCGGTTCGCGCGCAACGAAGCAGCCAATCAGCGCAGCCACCGCGGACATGAGCGCCCACGGCGGGGTGGCCGCGAAGCCCCAGATGTCCATCTGCGGGCTCATGAACGAAATCCAGTAATAGGCAAGGACGCCGACCATCGGCGTGGCAAGCGCCATCGGCAGCAGCCCGCCCATACCCAACAGGAAGATCAGCCCGCGCATCGGTTCGCGGTCTCAGTGGCTTCTTCCACTGCCACGCTCACGGATTTGGGTTGAGCTTATGCAGAAGAGCGCTGGCTGCTTCCTTGTCGGCGAATTCTTTGTGGCCGGAGACGATCGGCTTGAGTACGCTGACGGCCGCGCTATTTTTCCCAGCCGCTGCGAGTGCCGCGGCTAGATGGTAACCGACGCTTGGGTCCTGGGGCGATGCTTCATGCGCCGCCTGGAGCAGCGCGAGCCCGGTCGGGCTCGGCTTCTGCTGGGTGATAATCCAGCCGAGCGTATCGGCCATATGCGGGTCGTGCGAGAGGAAGTATGCGCGTTCGGCAAGGTGCAGCGCCTCCGGCTTGCCCTGCTTCGACAAAATCCAGGCTAAGTTATTGAGCGCAACCGAGTTCGTGGGGTCGGCACGGACTACACTTTCCAGTCGCCCTGCCGCCTGGTCGAGCTGCCCCTGGCTGATTTCTAGAGAAGCCAGGGCCGACAGGATTGCTATCGCGCCCTTGTGTTGGGCGAGATAGGCACGCAGGCTGTTGGCTGCATCGGCAGGCTTGCCTGCAGCCTGAAGAGCCTCGCTGAGGCGCAATGCCAGGGCCTCCGACGGCGCCGCGGCAAGCGCTGCCGCATAGGCTTTGGCGGCCGCCGCGGGATTACGCTGCGACATCGCGAAGTCGCCGGGCAGCACGTGCGCCGCCGGGGCATGGCTAGCATCGGCGGCCAAGCGCGTCGCTTCCGCCAGCGCAGCGGCGGGCCCATGCTCTTCCAGCGTGACACCAACCAGCGCTCGGAGCAGAGCAAGGTCGTTCGGAGTCGCGGCAAGCCCCTGTTCAAGCACGCCACGCGCGCCGTCATAATTCTTATCCGCAACGAGCAAACGGGTCAGCGCAAGCCGTGCGCCAACTGCATTCGGCGCGCGCGCGAGAAGGGATTTCAGCGTATCCGCCGCGGCGAGCTTCTTGCCTGCCGCAAGCTCCGCCTGTGCCTGGAGGCCAAGCAGTGCGGGATTGTCCGCGACATTGGCAGTCGCGAGCAGGTCCAGCGCATTCTCTGGGCGCTTCATGCGCAATTCGAGCGCGGCCAGATCACCGGTAATAGTGAGGTTGTTCGGGCTCGTGCTGTGAGCGTGCTCGAGGAGCTTACGCGCATCCTCCAGCTTGCCCTGGCTGCTCAGCAGCGTTGTCAGCAAGGCAAGCGCGGTCCGGTTCGCTGGATCCCGAGCGAGGATCGCATCGAGGTGCTGCCGTACGGCTTTCGTGTCGCCCTTAAGAGCTGCCACGTGCGCCAAGCCGAGCTCCGCTGCAGCAGCGTCGGGGTGGGTCTTCAGAATTCTATTGTAGGTTGCGTTCGCGGCGGGAAGGTCAAGTTGCGCCACCTGGAGTTGCGCTCCGAGCAACGCATCGGGGACCGATGCGGGGTTTGCTTTATCGAGGATGTCAAGGCTGGTCCCCGCCTCCTCGAATTGCCCGGCGTTGATTTCCGCGGCGATGAGTTCGCGCCGCCCTGCTGCATCATGAGGAGCTAGGATGAGGGCCTTCTGATACTCATCGATCGCGCCGAGAACGTTACCCTCAAGGAGATTGACCGCGGCGAGCCCCTTGTGCGGCGCCTCCAGCGTGGGAGCGAGCTTTGCAGCCTTGGTGAATTCCGTCCTTGCTGCCGGGAGGTCACCAGTGGTGGCGTGCGCCCGTGCCAGGAGGTCAAGACTTTCGGCATCCGAGCGTTCCCCGGGCGGCAATGCGTCGAGCGCAGCCAGCGCTTCCTTGGGTTTTCCAGTGCTGAGCGCAATCGTGGCGAGCACTCGCTCGCCGCGGGGATCGTTCGGGAAATGGCCAAGGAACCGATTGGCGGCACTTTCAGCGGCCGCCCATTGACCGAGATGCTGGAGCGTCACCGCCTCCAGGAGATAGGCCTCCGGGATACGATCGATCACCGGTGACAGTTTCTGCAGGAGCTCGTACGCGCCGTGATAATCTCCGTCCCGCGCTGCCAGCAGCGCCTGCAGATAAATGCCCTCGACGGATCCGGGGACCATGGCGAGCGCGACCTTGAGTTCGGCCTCCGCTTGCGCGGTCTCGCCTGCGGCAATCAGCGCATTCGCAAGCTGCAACCGCACCGCGGGGTCGCCAGGCGCTACGGTCTTGAGGGATTGCAGGACGTGAAGCGCGCTTTGCGGCTTGCCTGTGGCAAGGAGCAAGGTTGCCCTGTGTTCCAGCACCGGTCTCGCGTGGGGGTCGATTGCCTCGGCCGCCGCGAGCGCCCGCTCTGCCGCCGGCAGATCGTGTTGCGCAAGCGCAAGATCAGCTTCTGCAAGCAAGGGGCCGACCTCGTTCGGCGCGAGACGGCGCGCTGTTGCAACCTCGGCGGTGGCCTGATCAAGTCGGTGCAGTCCGAGTTGCGCGCGGCCGCGGCCGATGGCGATCTCAGCGGCCAGCCGGGGGTTCGTGTTGCCTGATGGAAACTCGTGCAGCAGGTCCTTGTAGCGCCCCTGCGCCAGGTAGGCCTGAAGCAGAAGCGAAAGCGTCTTAGCCGCGTCGTATCCGTGCGCTTTGGCAGCACGCACCTCACGCTCGGCCCCGACCGAGTCGCCAAGTGAAAGGTCGATCTTCGCGAGCTCGTAATGGGCCGCCGCGTTTGCCGGATCTTGTTTGACTGCGTTACGCAGCTCAATGGCCGCCGCACGCGGTTCGCCCTTTGCGAGCAATGAAGCTGCCCGACTCGAATAGCTAGCCGCAGATGCGCTGCCGGTGCCCGCCAGAAGGACGAGCATGCCGACGAGGAACATGGGGCGCAGCATGATGTTCACGCCTGCTCGCCGGACGTGCCCGGCACGAGCACGAGGCCGGGTTCCGCCAATCCGCCCATGCCGTGCGCCTCGAGCAGGCTGTAGAGTGTCGGACGGCTGATGCCAAGTAACCGCGCGGCGGGCGCAACGCGTCCCCGGCTGTGCCCCAGGGCGCGCTCGATCACCTGCCGCTCGGCACGAAGCCTCGCGGCCCTGAGATCGAGGTCGGCGGGCTCGGCACCCGCGAGTTCGAGGTCCGCGCAATCGATCACCCGTCCTTCAGCCATGATCGTCGCCCGCTTCACTCGGTTCTCGAGCTCGCGGACGTTACCGGGCCAACTGTGCCCGACCACAGCGGCGACGGCATTCTCGGTAAAGCCGCGAAGACTACGGCCGATTTCGCGGTTGTACCGGGTAAGGAAGTAGCGCGCCAACAACACTGGGTCTCCGGTACGCTCTCTCAGGGGCGGGATTCGCACTGTAACCGGATTGAGGCGATAGAAGAGATCGGCCCGGAAACTGCCGGCTTCGAGCTGCTCCTCAAGCGGTTGGTTAGTCGCAGAGACCACGCGTACATCCACGGGAATCGACTGCCGTCCGCCAATCCGCTCGATCGCCTGTTCCTGCAGGAAGCGGAGCAGCTTCACTTGCAACGCATGCGGCAGGTCACCGATCTCGTCGAGAAAAAGCGTCCCATGCTCGGCCTGCTCGATACGGCCGATCGTCTGCTTTGCGGCCCCAGTAAAAGCCCCGCGCTCGTAGCCGAACAACTCGCTTTCCAGCAGGGTCTCGGGAATCGCACCACAATTGATCGCAACGAACGGTTTTGCCGCGCGCGGACCGAGTTCGTGCAAGGCGCGCGCAAGCGCCTCCTTGCCGGTCCCGCTTTCGCCGAGGAGCAGAACCGGCACATCGGTCCGTGCCAGCTTCTCGATGTCACGGCAAATGCGCAGCATCGGCTCAGCGGCGGTGATGATCCGCTTTACCGCGCCCGTGCCCGCGGCGTCGCTCAGGCGGCGATTCTCTGCTTCCAGCGATTGCAGGTAGAAGCTCCGTTCCACGATCAGCCGCAACACCTCAATCTCGGCAGGTTTTTCGTAGAAGTCGTGGGCCCCGGCGCTGATCGCGCGAAGGGCGTTCTGCCGGCTGCCATTGCCGGTGGCGACGATCACTTTCATTTCGGGGGCGACTCTCAGCATCGCAGCCAGCGTTGCGAACCCCTCACTCACGCCCTCTGGGTCCGGGGGCAGACCAAGGTCGACCAAGGCAACGCCCGGGGCCTCCCGTTCAACGATCGGCATCGCTTCGGCGCGCGAGGACGCAGTCAGCACCGTGCGGTCGGAAAAGGCCCAGCGGTACTGGCTGAGAAGGCTCGGGTCATCCTCGACGATCAGCATTGCGGGCTTGGTCATGCGGCATTCCCCAATCAGGCGTTCAGGCGTGAAGCGTTGGCGTGCCGATCCCGGCGATTGTATCTCATGTGTGGAGCGTTCTCGCGGCACAGCAGCTCTTTGTTTTCAGTGGCCTGCCGATCCCCCTACGGTTGTTGCCGCAGGCAACAACCGACGAGGGCAGGACACTAGCGGCACCGGCGTATCGCGAGCGACGAGCACCGGAAGTGTGATACGCATGCAGGTCCCTCCACCCACGGTACTCATAACCGTCAGGTCGCCGCCGGCCTCGCGCAAGAGTACGCGCGCCTGGAATGCACCGAGACCGAAGCCTGAACTCTTGGTCGAGGAAAATGGCCGGAAGAGTCTTTCGCGGACGAATTCCTCGCTCATTCCAGGGCCACGGTCGCTGATCGATATGACGACGCGGCGGGTTTCGTGTGCAAGCTGTATTCTCACTGCGCACTCCGGCGGCGATGCCTCCAGAGCGTTGTCGAGCAGGTGGCGGATCACCGCGTCGAACGCGGCTTCGTCGATGGCGACAAACGCCTCGCCACCATCGGTTTCGAGTAGAATTGCGCCCGCACCAACGCCGCGCAGCGTTGTCACCGCGGCTTTCAGGTGTTGCCCCGGATTGAGAGGCCGCGTCGCACCGTCGCGCAGAGCGGGCGACTGCAAGCGCGCCAGCAATGTCGAGATCCGCTGCACCGCACCCCGAAGTGTGGCCACCATATCGGCACGAAATTCCGGGTTCTCGAGGTGCTGCTCGGCGTTGCCGAGGAGGAGGGAAAGCTGCGCCGCGAGATTCTTGATATCGTGCGCGACGAACGAGAAGCGCTGGCCGGCCTCGGCGAACTGCCGCGCCTGAGCCAACGCCTCGGTCGCCTCACGTTCGGCGATGAAGAGTGCGATCTCTCGCCCGACGATACGCAGAAGGTCGAACACCTCTCGATCAAGCTGGAATGGGGCCCGCGGCCGCCCGAGCACGACAAACCCGGCTGGTCCATCGGTCGCCGGCAACGGCACCGCCAACCAAGCTTCCGGGAACTGGGCGAACCATGGTTCGGCCCCGGGTTTCGCCTCGACGATCCAGCCGCCGCCCCTGAACAGGCCAAGGAGCGGGTGTGCGGGAGTGACCACCGCTCCGTCGAGCCGTGCCGCGCTCCAGCTTCCGGCGGCGCGGAATAGGCGGCGCCCCTTACTGCTTTGCGTGTCTGCCAGGAACAGCGCACCACTCGGGCTATCGACGATTTCGGCAAGTGCACGAATAACGCGTCGATGCAGCCCAAGGTAGGGATGGGCCGAGAGCGTGGCGATGCAACGGGTCCATTCGTGTTGATAGTCGTAGCGACGAGTAAAGAAGTGATCAACGACCAACCGTTGCAGCCTTGACCGAGCGCGTCCGGACGTAACCAACACTGCAATCGCGATGCAGCCGGCGAAGATCAGGCTGGCTTCCGCGAGCATGCTCCAGCTGCTGCCGAAGCGGCGCAGGACCTCGCTCGTTGCGGCAAGGGCCATCAGGAAGATGCCGCTCAGCAACAACGTGGCAGTGTGGAATATGACGCTGCGAGAGACCCCGACATCTTCCTTCCAGCGCTTAAGCCGTTGCGCCGCGAGAAAGAGAAGCGGCAGGACGACGAGGTTCGCCGGGGCCTGCCCAGCGAACAGCAGGGGCGAGACCCGGCTGTGCAGGACGGTGTCCGCGTACAGGACGATCTGATAGAGAAACACCCCGCCGATGGCGATGCAGGCGAGGTTGATGTGCCAGCGTGCCTCGTCGGCGGCGTTGCGGTAGAGGTTTTCCACCATCACGAGAATCGCGATGGCGAGCGCGATGCGGCCGAAAATGACGAGCGGGACGATCAGCGGGGCGAACGCGGGGAAGGGCGTCCACCAGCTGAGAAGAGCCAAACACAGGGCCGCCGCCCCGAACAGAAGGCTGACCAACGCTCCGCTGCCGGGCCAACGCGGCAGCCCAGTGACCCGCCGCGCGAGGACAACGAGGAAGCCGAACCACGCACCCGTGCGCAGGAAGTCCAACGCCGGCGGCGGGCCGAACAACAACGGTGCCGGATGCGCGCATGCGGCGGCGGCCCACGCGGCGTTTGCCACGCAAGCGCCAGCGAGCACGACGTTGCTCCGTCCCGGTAGCCGCTGCAACAGCAGGGCAATCGCGACCAGCGCGTAGAAAGCCGCGGTCAGCCCGAAGAGGCCGCTTGCCATCAGCATTGCTCGGCCCTCAGCGCCCCTCTAAGCGGCGCCTAGCCGCCCGCGCCGACCGTCGCCGTCGCGGCCAAGAGGGGCGGAGCTGCCCGTGTGCCGACTTTGCTGCTTGTATCTCATGAAATCAGCCTCCTTTCGGCACGCTAGCTTTTGGTTTGCAGTGGTCTCTCGATCCCCTTTCGTTTGTCGCCCAGGGCGACCAAGCGACAGAGGCAGGACACTGGCTCCCCCGCGTCGCGGGGATGCCTAGAGAGCCTCGGGCGAGTCCGGGGTACGTCAACGCGCGCCTTCTCCGAACAACACCACACGGACGGTCGCGGCAAGGATGCGAAGATCGAAGAGCGCGCCCCGATACTTCACGTAGTAAAGGTCGTACGCGAGCTTCACCCGTGCGTCCTCGACCGAGGCGCCGTAGCGATAGTTCACCTGAGCCCAGCCAGTGATGCCCGGCTTGACCAGGTTCCGCTCGTCGTAGCAAGGAAGCTGTGCGGTGAGCTGCGCGACAAAAAACGGTCGCTCCGGGCGCGGTCCGATCATGCTCATCTCGCCGCGTAGCACGTTCCAAAGCTGCGGCAGCTCATCGATTCGTGCGCGTCGGAGCAGGGCGCCGACGCGTGTCACGCGCGGATCCGCGAGACCTGCCCACTGTGGACCCGAGGTCGCTTCGGCATCCACAGCCATGCTGCGGAATTTCACAAGGCAAAACGGTCGGCCATGCAGCCCTACCCGTTCCTGCCAGTAGAATATGGGGCCATGACTGTCCAGCTTGATCAGTACCGCGGCTGCCACTGCAACCGGGAACGCAGCGACGAGCAGCAACAGGCTGAGCACGATGTCGACGGTGCGGCGCATGATCTTACAAGCGATTGAATTCTGCAGGCCCCGCGCCGCCGCAAATGCGCCTTCTCCCGCCCGATCGACATCAATTCGCCGTGACCAGAGCTCGCGAAACTCATCCGCTCCGAGAAGCCGCACCCGCGCGTGGTGGCAGCACTTGCGCAGCTCCGAATTGCTGAGAGTGGTGGCATCGGATGCGACGACACCCCAGATCTTGCGCCCTTTCCGGCCGCTCGACGCGAGAGTGCGGCGGTCGTCACCGGAAAGAACCCCCGCCACCCGAAACGCCGGGTCATAGCCCGGCGCCTGGCGCGCGCCAATTTCGAGCCAGTCAGATGATTGGCCGGCGACAAGCACCGATTTCCGGTAGAGGCAGGTAGATGTCAACAGATCCCAGCCGAGGGCAAAGGTGATAACGCTGATCCCCGAGGAGGCAACGACCGCAACGATGATCAGCCAACGCCCCGAGAGCGGCCCGGCGCTGCAAAGGCTGAACGCCAATCCGAGGCTGACCAGCGGGGGAATGGCCAGCAGCAGCCCCCAGCCGAGCGCCGTCAGCAATCGCCGGCCCGGCGCCCGCCCGCTGGCGGCCGAATACTCGACTGCGGTCCAAAGTACGCCCGCTGCCACCAATCCGACGAGAGCCGCACCGGGGTGGGAAAAGCCTGAGACATGGGCGAGCGCCGCCACGGAGTGGTAGTGGGCAGTGGCGAGCGGGGCGCCAAAGGCGGAAGCCGAAGGGACGAGCGAATGGAACCCCGCCGCGGCGCTGGTTCCGGCTTGGAGTCCGCTCATCGGCAGACCCTCCCCATCCTCGGCCGCCGCCAAAACGCGTCCTTTGTCCGGTGCCGGCGCACCCTCATGAGCGGTATGGGCATGAGCGGTATGGGCATGAGCGGCACGGGTCGGATGTAACCATTGGCAAAGGATGGCCCGCTCATGCTTGCCCGGACCCTGCAGTTTATTCTGGCTACCCTCGATACAAAGGAAAGATGCATGCACGCAGGAAACATTTCCACGACTCTCCGCACGGTATCTCAATATTCGACGCTGGCTGAAGTTCAGCCCGAACAGCCATTTGTCCGCGTTCGCCGCGGCCCAACGGCAATCTGAACACCTCGAATGATTAACATGCGGAGCGGACCACCATGAAAGGTAGAAATTTAAACAATCTATCAATTTTTAGGGAGGGCATCGGGGAACCCCCGCATTTGGCGTTGCATGGACGATTACCCTGGTATTGGTTGCCCTCGTGGTCGCCGGTCTTCGGGCTGCGCAGAATGATTGTGGCCCGCCGCCGGGATGGAGGGAGTGTGCCGAAGCTCACAGCGACGTGCGTTCGCAGGCAGTCTGCGCAGCAGCACAAGGTATGGCGGTTCGGGCCGAACCTTTTCCTCGCCCGGATCGTGGCGGCTTTCGCCGTGCTCGTGCTGGCGGCGTGCTCCATCCCGCCGGCTCCGGCGTCGCTGATTGCGCCGCCTGCCGACGCCACGGCCGCCTACCGCATCGGACCGGGCGATACTCTGACCATATCGGTCTACGGTGCGCCCGATCTCGGCGTAAAATCGCTGCCGGTGCGGCCTGACGGACGCATCTCGGCGCCGCTTGTTCCCGACATCGTGGCGGTCGGCAAAACGCCGACCGAACTCGGCCAGGAAATCGCGAAGCGTCTGCGCAAATACGTGAACGATCCACTCGTGACGGTGATGGTGGACAGTTTCAATGGCCCGCTCAATCGTTCCATCCGTGTTATTGGCCAGGCCACCACGCCCGAAACGATTCCCTATGTCGATGGCATGACGTTGCTCGATGTGATGGTTGCGGTGAAGGGTCTGACCCCGTACGCTTCCGGCAACAGCGCCAAGGTCATCCGCAAGGAAGGCAGCAAGGAGGTCGCCATTCCGGTACATATCAGTGCGCTCCTCAACGGCGGAGACATGTCGCAGAATATCGCCATGCATCCTGGCGATATCGTCGTCATTCCGGAAAGCTGGTTCTGAACGCCCATGGACGAGATCGTCGTACTCCTGCATCGGTACGTCCTTGGCGCCTGGCGGCGCCGCTGGATTGCCCTTCTCGCGGCCTGGCTGATCTGCCTCGCGGGGTGGGCAGCCGTGATGGCGTTGCCGCCGCGCTACGAGGCCGGTGCCGAGGTGTACGTGGCGGCGGACCCCGTACTCACGCCGCTGTTGCACGGCCTCGCCATTGGCGGCGGGATCGAAAGCGAAGTAGAGCTCCTGCGACGGACCCTTCTCAGTCGTCCGAACCTCGAAACTCTGATCGCCAAGGCGGACCTTCTCTCCGCCAGCGACAGCGTCGCGGCACGCGAAGCTCTGGTAAAGAAGCTCTCCGACACCATTCGCATCGTCCCCGAGACCGACAGCCTGTTCACGATCGCCTACAGCAACCGGGATCCCAAGCGCGCCTATACGGTGGTGCAAACGTTACTCGGCATTTTCATCGAGAGGGCGAACGGCTCCAATCAGTCCGATCTTGCCAATGCGGAGCACTTTCTCAACAGCCAGCTAGCGTTATATCGCAACAAATTGCGGGATATGGAAAAGCAGCGCGCCGCATTCCTTTCCAAATACCTCCAACTGCTGCCGGGTGCCGGTGGCAGCGTCTCACAGTTCGATATGGCCGGGGCGCAGGTCCGCCAGCTCGAGGGCAAGCTTCAGGACACGGAAGCGCGTAAAGCGATGCTGGAGAGTGAGCTGCAAAAGACTCCGCCGATGCTGGTGAGCAGCCAGGCCGCTGGGGGCGGGGCGCCGACAGACGCCGCACTTGTCGCAGCCGAACAGCATCTGACCGAACTCCGGCAACGGTTCACTGAGGCGTACCCTGGTGTCATCGCCGCGGAACAGCTCGTCAAGGCGCTCGCCGCTCAGGCGGCCGGAAAGGGGTCGGCCGGCATGCCTGTTGCCCAGAAGTCGGTTCCCAATCCGGTGTATGACCAGCTCAAGCTGCAGTTGATCGACGCCGATACCGCGGTCTTCTCGCTGACCCGCGAGCTCAAGGCGGCCACTGCGGAGCGCGACCGCCTGGCGGCACTTGCCCGCGGCGAGCCTGGCCTGCAGGCAGCATTCATCAACCTGGATCGAAATTACGAGGTCCTCCGCACGCAGTATCAAGACTTGCTGGTGCGCAAGCAGTCGATGCAGATCACGACGGCCGCGAATATCGATGCCAACCGTATCCAGCTGAAGGTCGTCAATCCCCCGCAACTGCCGCGGGTCCCTGTTGCCCCGCCACGCATTCTTCTTCTTGCGGCGGTACTTTTGATCGGGTTCGGCGGTGGTGCGGGAATTGCGCTGCTGCTCGCGCAGCTCGACACATGTTGCTATACTTTGCAGGATCTCCGCGGCATCGGTGTTCCAGTGGCCGGTGGGATTTCGCTGCGACCGACCCAGAAAGAGAAACGTCATTTCTTGCCGGCGATTGCCTTTGGTGCCGGGGTGCTTCTGCTTGCAGTGGTATTTGTTGGAGTCGTGGCCGGTGCGCGGCATTTGGTAGGGCTGGCGTGACATCTATGAGCAAACCCTTACATCTGGTCGAGCAGGCGGCGCTGCACCTGCGCCAGGGCAGCTCCGGCGCTCCGGAATCGGCCCTGCTGCCCGAGGCAGTGGCGCAAAAAATCGCCGCGTCCGTCAGGGCCGCGCCGCTCGCCGAACCGAGTCCCGCAACAATGCCATCGGCGCGGCTTCTTGCGATCGAAACACTCGAAAGTGCCGGCATGATCACCTCCCGAGACCAGCGCGATCGCATTGCCGAAGAATTCCGCATCATCAGCCAGCACGTGCTCGTCAGCGCCGCTGCTGTGGAACCGGGCGCGGCACTTGGCAATCTGGTGCTGGTGACCAGCGCCCGGCCGGGTGAAGGGAAGAGCTTTGCTGCGTTGAACCTGGCGGCAAGCCTTGCCCTGGGTGGCGGACGCGAGGTGATCCTGGTCGATGCGGACATCAGGGTCGGTTCGCTGACCGCGACACTAGGGCTCGCAGCGGAGCCAGGCCTTTTGGATCTCGTCCCCTCGCCGGCGCAGCTCGCCGAGAGCACGCTCGTGCGGTCACGCATCCAGGGGCTGCAGGTCATGCCGATTGGCGGTGGCAGCGACCCGAGCGGCCGCGCACTGATCTCCGCCCACAATCCGATCGCCGGCCTTTTGACGGGCTTTGCGCCTCGTTTCGCGGAGCGCCTGATCGTGGTGGATGCTCCGGCCTGTCTGTGCAGCAGCGATCCGTCAGCGCTCGCTCAAATCGCAGGACAGGCCCTGCTCGTCGTGGAGGCGGAAAAGACACGGCGGCGTGAGATCGAGGCCGCGCTCGATCTCATCGACGCTTGTGCGAACATCAAGCTGCTATTGAACAAGGTGCAAGTTGCCACGCGCGATACCTTCGGCGTGTATTCATGAGCGGCTGTGCAGGCGGGCGATGAGCCGCTGCGGCCGCAAATCAGGTACCCGAATTCGGCAGCGACGGTTCACAGGCTTTCCGCCGACGGAAAGAGTGGCTCTGCCGCGGTGTATCTCCCCTTGCAGATTGGCGAATGCCAGCGCGGCAATGCTGTGTGTCATGGCGGCGTCCGCCGCCATGACGACGGCACTCGCGCAGGATCAAACCGGCGCTGCTGCCACGCCGGCTCCTGCCGCAGCTCCCCTGGCAGCGACGGCGCCGGGGGGGTCGCTACCCCTCCTCGGCAGCGGCCCGGCTTCCGCACCGGGCCTTCTTGCGGCTTCTCCGTCCGGCCTTGCGACCCCAGCCCCTCCGGTCGGCGTGTCGGTCAGGCTCGGCGACGTCGGTCAAGTGCTCTCCGCCGCCAGCGCCGTCGGCGCGGTGCCGGTTGTTGCGCCAAGCGGCCTTACCATCACGCCGTCTCTTGGCGTGTCGGAGGAATTCAACAGCAACATCTTCAACAGCGTGAACGATCGCCGTTCCGATTTCATCACGCAAATCACGCCGGCGGTCCTCGCGACCCTTTCGACACCCTGGGCGACCGGCACTCTGAGTTACGCGCCCGAGGTCCAGTTCTTTGCCGAGAACCCCTCGGAGAACAATGTGGGGCAGTATTTGAACGGTTCGTTCAATGCGACCCTGCTGCCACAAACCCTGCTGCTGTCTCTCGGAGCCTATGCGTCCCAGGGAAGCACGAGTGGCGGCGTCGTACCGGGTGGCGCCAGCGTCGCAACAAAGGGCAATCGGACGACAACGACCGGCTTTTACGTACAACCGACTTTCGAACATCGGTTCGCAGATATCGGCACTCTCCAGCTCGGCTACACCCTGCAATACAGCAGTCAGAGCGGCAGTGCTGCTTTCGCCCCGGGCGCCGCCCAGCCGTTCTTCGTCGGCTCCCATGCCCTCGCTAACCAGGGTAGCGCCATCTTTACGACCGGCCCCGTGCTGGGCCGGTTCAACAACACGGTGACCGGCCTCGTCAGCGAGGACAGCGGTACCGGCATTCTCGATGGGGCGCACCAGTACATGGCTATCGACACGCTCCGCTTTGCCGTCGAGCGAAGAGTCTACGTGTTCGGTACTATCGGCTACGAAAATATTTTCTATCCGAGCGTCCCTGTGGTCGAAATCGAGGACGGGGTCTGGGCCGTCGGCTTTAATTTGACGCCCGCACCAGGGACTTCGATCACTGCCGGTTACGGGCGCATCGAAGGCCTGGAGGCGCCTTTCCTCCAGGCGGTCATCAGCCTCACGCCACGGACCACCCTGGCCGCCTCATATTCCAACACGCTCGGCAGCTCTCTGCAATTCCTCCAATATGCGCTTACCAACTCGCTGGTGGACGCCGCTGGTAACCCGATCGCCAGCGCAACCGGAACCCCGATCCTGCTCGGCAACCAGCTTCTCAGCGTGCAATCCGGCCTGTCTCGCAACGCCATCTTCTCAGCCAGCCTGACCACCACGTGGCCGCGCGACACCGTATCCGTTGGTCTCTTCAACGAGCAGCAGAAGCTGATCGCCAATGCTCCGGGAGTGACCGGGTTTTCACAGAATTCGTGGTCCGGGAGCGTGACCTGGACACACGTGCTGACCCCGGTCCTGACCGCCGCTTCGTATTTTCAGCTTGGCGAGACGAACTCCCGCGCAGTCGGCAGCGGAGCGAGCGCGGTGGTCGCCGGTCAGGTTTCGCTCGCCTATAATCTGACGCCGACCCTCACCGGCACGCTCCTGTACGGGATCAGCAACGATTCATTCCCTGATGGCAACGCTTTGCAGAACATCGTGATGGTCGCTCTGCAGAAAACATTCTGAGGCAGCGCCATGTACGCCGAATACTACGGATTTTCCGATATGCCGTTCCGGCTGACGCCAGACAGCCGGTTCTTCTTCCCGAGCGGAGAGCACAGCCGCGCGCTCTCGCATCTCGTCTTCGGGCTCGCGCATCAGGAAGGATTTGTCATCGTTACCGGCGAGGTGGGGGCCGGCAAGACGATGCTCCTCGAACGCCTGTGGGAGCGGCTTGATCGTGGATCTTACCTCATCTCACGCATCGACACCGCGCAGGTTCCGGCGGACGACCTTCTGCGCCTCGCGGCAAGCGGGTTCGGCGTTGCGCCGACTACCGACAAGGCGGCGCTGCTGCACGGCGTGTTCGACGCGCTACGGGCGGAGCGGGCGGCCGGCCGGCGCTGTCTTTTGGTGATCGACGAGGTGCAGGCGCTCGATCTCGCCGCGCTCGAGGAGCTGCGCATGCTCTCGAACCTCGCCGAGAGCGGTCGCTCGCTGTTGCAGGCTGTCCTGCTCGGGCAGCCACAGTTCCGCCAAATGCTTGCCCGGCCTGAGCTCGACCAGCTTCGCCAGCGGGTTCTCGCCTCCTATCACCTCGGTCCCCTGAGCGTGGAGGAGACCCGCGGCTACGTTGAACATCGCCTGCGAGCGGTCGGATGGCACGATCGTCCGCTCTGGGAAGACGAAACATTTGGGCTTGTGCACCACTACACGGGCGGTATTCCGCGGCGCATCAACCGGCTCTGCGGCCGTGTCCTGCTGCACGGAGCCTTCGAACGGAGCGACGCGATTTCTTCTGCCATGGTGCGCCTCACGGCAAGCGAGCTGCAGCAGGATCTGGAGGCGGCGGGAGAAGAGAGCCACCCGGTGCCCAATGCGACGCCCGACCTCGCGGGCCGGGTCGCCGCGCTGGAGCGGGTCGTCGCGCGCCGCGAGCGAGTCTTTCTCCGCCTGTTCGATCTTCTGACGGATGGCGGGGGCGGCCGATGAAGAAGGCAGAGAGCGCAATAGTGATTGCAAGCGCGATGACGGTGGACGTCGAGGATTATTTCCAGGTCCAGGCGTTTGCCGGTGCGGTTTCACGCGCCAGCTGGGATAGCATTCCACGTCGCGTTGAGGCCAATACCGAGCGTATCCTTGCCCGCTTTGCCGAGGCGGGCGTCCAGGCGACGTTCTTTACCCTCGGATGGGTCGCGCAACGTCACCCGGGATTGATCCGACAGATCGTTGCGGCCGGGCACGAGCTTGCCAGCCACGGTTACGATCATATCCGGGCGGACCAGCTGGACGAAGCGGGCTTTCGCGCGGATGTCGGGCGGACGCGCCGGCTTCTCGAAGATATCGGCGGGGTTGCGGTTCGAGGCTATCGTGCGCCGACGTTTTCGATCGGCGCGCGCAACCTTTGGGCCTTCCGTGCTCTCGAAGCGGAGGGTTATGCGTACAGCTCCAGCGTCTATCCGGTCCGCCACGATCTCTACGGCATGCCCGAAGCACCTCGCTTCCCATTCCGACCAGCAAACGGCCGGCTTTGGGAATTGCCGATGACGACGCTTGCCCTGGCAGGCCGCAATCTGCCCTGGGCCGGTGGAGGCTATTTCCGCCTGCTGCCCTACGGGCTCTACAGGCGTGGGCTTGCGCGAATGCTCCGGAACGAGCGGCGACCGGGGATTTTCTACGTGCATCCGTGGGAGATCGATCCCTCTCAGCCGGTCATTGCGAATGCAAGCCTGCGATCGCGGCTGCGCCATCGCCTGAATCTTGCTGCGACCGAAGGGCGGCTTTGCCGATTGCTTCAGGAATTCGCATGGAATCGCATGGATCGGGTCTTTGCCGCAGAGCTTGCTTCGCTCCCGGCCGCAGCCAGCAGGAGTTAGCCACAATATGGCAGTTCGCTGCCGCGCTCTCGACGAGCCAACCGAATCAGCCTGGGATGCGTTTGTCTATGCCCGACCCGACGGCACCTTTTTCCATCGGGCAGCATGGCGTCACGTCATCGCCCGAGCCTTCGCCCACCAAGCCTGTTACCTTCTTGCCGAACAGGACGGGGCGATCACCGGCGTTTTGCCGCTGGTGCACGTGAAGACCCGGCTGTTCGGCAACGGCCTCGTTTCCGTGCCTTTCTGCGTGTACGGCGGGCCGCTCGCCGCGGACGACGAGACGGCCCAAGTTCTTGCGCGTGAGGCAGCGCAGCTGATGCTGAAATCAGGGGCGCAGTTTTGCGAATTCCGATTCCTGCATTCCTCCGGCTCCGGATGGCCCGAGAGCGGCACCCTGTACGAAACCTTTCGCAAGCGACTTCCGGCGACCGAAGAGGCGGTTCTGCAATCCATTCCCCGCAAGCAGCGGGCGGTGGTGCGCAAGGGGATAACTAGTGGCCTGCGTGCGCGGGTCGATCGTGAAGCTGACCGTTTCTTTGGCCTTTATGCCGAGAGCGTGCACAACCTCGGCACGCCAGTTTTTCCGCGCCGATATTTTCGTCTGCTGCTCGATCTGTTTGTCGAGTCCGCCGAAGTGCTGACCGTCGAGGACTCTGGTAGAGCCGTCTCGGCCGTGCTGTGCTTCCGGTTCCGCGATGAAATATTGCCGTACTACGCCGGCGGGGGCCGCGACGCACGCGGTCGGGGCGGCCACGATTTCATGTACTGGGAAGTCATGCGGCGGGCGGTGGCGCGCGGGCTCGATCTGTTCGATTTCGGGCGCAGCAAGATCGGCACAGGTGCGCACGCGTTCAAGAAAAACTGGGGCTTCCAACCCGCGCCGCTGCACTACCGCCACTTCCTCGCACCGGGCGCGCGGATGCCGGAGAACAATCCGCTCAATCCGAAGTACCGCCTGCTGATTGCCGCGTGGAAGAAAATGCCATTGCCGCTTGCCAATCTCATTGGACCGCACCTCGTCCGCGGCCTAGGCTGAGGCGATGCGAGACGCCCTCTTTCTCTGTCGCCCGATTCCCGATCCCCCGGACAAAGGGGACAAAGTCCGCGCCTTTCACTTGCGCGAGCATCTTGCACAGTCGTAGGGCGTGCGTCTCGGCTGCGTCGCGGAGGATGCTTGGGATCTCCAATACCTTCCCGCGCTCCGGGCGCGCACCGCAAGCGTCGGCCGCTTTGCGCTCGCGCCGGTGCAGCACGACTGCCTTCCCGGGTGGCGCTTGGTGTGAGCAGAGCATTCTCGCTTGACTATCTCTGGACCCGAGGCGTGGCGGCACGGGTCATCCGCACCTTGGCATGCCGTGCAATCGCGCAGATGTTTCTTTTCTCGGCTGTGATGGTGCAGTACGTGATGCAGCGTTCGGATTTGCCATGGATTCTGGACATGCTGGATGTCAATTCGGAGAAACTCGCCGCGTACCCCCGGCATGCGTCACCGCCGATGCGGCTTTTATCGCGGCGCGACGCGCGGACGCTGCCCGCCTTCGAACGCCTGGCGGCGCGGGAGTGCGACCGGACTCTGTTCGTCTCACCGGCCGCGGAGGCACGATTTCTCCGGCTTACACCGGGGCGCGCGGGGCGCGCGGACTGGGAAGAGACCGGGGTCGGCTACGATTATTTCTCTCCGTGGCGTGACTTCGCTTCACCCCTTGCACCCGGGAAGACTCCGATCGTGCTTACCGGGACGATGGACTACAAGCCCAACATTGATGCGATGACACGGTTTGCGGACGCGGTCTTGCCGCGCCCGGCCGCGCCTTCGCCGATTTTCGTTGTTGCCGGTGCCGAGCCGCCGGCGGTCAAGGCGCTCGGCCGGCGGCCAAATGTTCGTTTTGCCCGGCGGATGGCTGACACGCGGCCCTATCTTGCCCATGCAGCGAGCGTCGCTGCGCTGCCCTGGATCGGGCGCGGCATCCGGAACAAGGTGTTGGAGGCGGTGGCGTTCGGGCGGCCGATGCTCGCTTCGCCGGCGACGACCGAGGGCGTTCGCGCCGGCGTGGGGCAGCAGACTGCGCTTGTTGCGGCCAGCACCACCGCAACCGCCCGGCTGGCGGAAGGGGAGCTGAAGGGCAGGCCTCCGGATCAGGGCGCCGCAGCGCCGCGCGCGGCGGTACCATTTCATGACTGGCGGACGATGTTTGCCAGGCTCGATCCGATCGTTCACCTACCTTAGGCACGAAGGGTCGACGCATGAGCGGAGCAGGATCCATCCGTCGTGCCTGGCCCGTGCTGGCTGTCGGCGTGGTCGTCCTCGGCATCGTGTTCCACACCGAAATAGCCGCTGCGATCACTGTGTGGTTGGAGTCGACGGCGTACAATCACTGCTTCCTGATTTTGCCGATGGCAGCTTTTCTCGCCTGGCAGCGACGCGAGCGGCTTGGAGGCGTCACGCTCAAGCCGACGCTGCTTGCGCTGCCGGCCGGGCTTCTTCTTGGCGTCCTCTGGTTCCTGACGGATCGATTGGGGATCATGGAGGGCCGCCAACTGGCAGCCATGGCTTTCGTTCAGCTTTTATTTATTTCGGTACTCGGCTTCGAACTTTACGGGACGATGGCGACACCCCTGCTCTATCTTTTCTTTCTGGTGCCGTTCGGGGGCTTTCTGGTGCCAGCGCTGCAGTCTTTCACCACGCACTTCGTCGTGCATGGCCTCGATCTGCTCGGCATCCCGAATTATAGTGTGGGGAACGACATCGAGATCCCCGAAGGGGTATTCCGTATCGCAGAGGCTTGTGCCGGGCTGCGTTTCCTGATTGCAGCGACTGCTTTCAGCGTGTTCTATTCCTGCATCATTTATCGCAATCTCGGCAGACGGGTGCTGTTCATTGCGATTGCACTATTCGTTCCGGTAATCGCCAACGGGTTGCGTGCGCTCGGCATCGTCTGGCTCGGCCACGCGCTCGGGAGTGCAACGGCTGCGGCAACCGACCACGTGCTTTATGGCTATCTCTTTTTTTCCATCGTGCTGTTTCTTCTGATCCTGCTCGGCCTGATCTTCCGTCAGGATCAGACCCACGGCGAGGTACGCGGGAAACTTGCTCCCGTCGGTCCAGCGCGTGGTCTGGTACCGGCCGCCCTGGCGATTGTTCTGGCGGCGCTGTTTCCCGTGCTCGCCGGGACCATCGATCGCGCCGCAGCCGCTGTTCCTGTTGTGTTGCCTGAGAGCGTTGCCGGATGCGTTCCGGCACGGGACAGCGCACAGCCTCCGGCGCTGGCTGCGGCCGGCGGGGCGCTGAAGCGCTTTGTATGCTCCGACGGCAGCGTTCAACTCTCGCTCGCGGCCTTTACTCCACGCAGCGATCCGCGCCTGATCGTGGACACCGAGCGCACAATTTCCGGCCTGAATACACCTGAGTCGGAAACTCGCTCGCTGCATGTTCCCGGGGCGACACCTGAGAATTGGCAACTGGTCTTCATCCGCAAGCCGGCGGCAGCGACGGCCAGCGTGATCTGGATCGGCGGGCGTGCGGTCCGGAACGATCTCCGCACACGGTTTAAGCAGGCCCTGGCGACCCTGTTCGGCAGCCGCGACAAACCGCTCGTCGTCGCAGTCAGAGCTGCCGGCCCGCCCGCCCAAGCAGAAGCACGATTGGCAGCGTTCCTGGCCGGTGGCGGGGCGAACCCGACGAAGATCGCGCTGGCGCATTGAGCGGTCGGGCGCGCGGGCGATCCGCCGCACCGAGAAAGCGGATCGCACGTTTTGCCTTCGGGCGGAAGATCAGGGACGAGCGTTGCAGAACGGCAAGAGAGCTGCACTGCCAGAGATCCGACAGCCTGCCAGCATGGCCGCGAGGGAGCGAGTTCGATGCAGGAGCAAGGGTGCGCGCAGAAATTGCCGACGTGGCCGGGTTCCCTCTTCGCAGTATTGCAGGCGGACGCCCGACGGGTCGGATGGGTGCCGGATGCCGGCCATTTGCGGCTGCTCGCGCGCGGATGCCGACGCTGCGATGCGCGCAATGGTGCTGACGACGGAAGAGGAAGAGATCGCGCTTGCGGCTGGCGCCTGGCGCGGCGACCAGCAAGCTGCCCTTCTGATACAGTCTTCCGGCGCGGGGAATTGCGCTAATGCGCTGTCGGTGATCGCGAGTTGCCGGGTTCCATTGCGCTCCCTTGTCATCATGCGTGGTGAGTGGGGCGACTTCAACTTATGACAGGTACCGACGGGTTCGGAAACGCCTGCCATAGTTCGCGCAATGGCTGTCCATGTGCTGCGTGCGGAGCGTACCGAGGAAGCTGCCAAGCTAGTGCGTGCGGCGATCGGTCTCGCGTTTGACAGCAGTGTCGCAGTCGCGGTGCTGCTTTCGCAACGCTTGATCGGCGCCGAGGAGTTCTGAAAATAGCGCACTGAGAGACCCCAGAAGACCGCCAGATCGCGGCCCGGTTGGCAATGCCAGAGGATATCGCACGAACTTGTCGATACATGCTGTTGTTTCGCGCGCAAACGTCTCGCTGAGCGAAGCCCAGAGAGACGCGCGACGACGCAGGTTTTTGTCGATTGCATTTCGTTCCCGGCGCGTGGCTCGCGGCATCTACCGGCATCTCTTGTCGGCCGCACCGCTGTCGCAAGTCTCCGAGGACCCTGGTACCCCGAATTGAACTTGAGCGATATGAACGGGCGAAAAGGAGAGCATTTGCCGAACACAAGATAACTTGGGCGGTTTCCTGCTAGGGCGGAATGCCCGCCACGGCCGGCCCGGCAGGCCTCGCGGTTTGCCGCCCTACTTCGTGTTCCGGCGCGAGTCACTTACTCGCAACAGTCGCTAGTGACGGTTGTCCTGCGCGCGGGATGACGCGTTGCTCGGCGATTCCGTGTTTATGGGGAGCGATGGGGACCGCGGCGATGATCGGGCTCGGGCTTTCCCTGGTGCAGCCGGAGCGACGAGTTCTGGTTCTGACCGGAGATGGGGAAGCGCTGATGGGGCTTGGACGCTGGCCACCATTGTGGCGGCGGGGCCCCGAATCTCGCGATCGCCGTGCTCGACAACGGCCGTTACGGCGAGACGGGGCTCTTCAACAGCAGCGCTTTCGCGCCGCTTTCGGGCTCGTGCCCGGCTAAGAAGGCTGCGCCCAGTCACATTGCGTTGCAAATGTGCGGTGGCATCCGGCGCAATCGCGCCCCAATGTTGGCATTGCATTGATTTCGTTGCCGGGCTGCAGCCGGCCCTAGAGCACTCGAGAATGACATGATGCCGCTGCCCCGAAGCTGCCAGCGTCGGGGGAAGACCACGCGATGACGCATCGAAGAGCCGGTCTGATCGCCGCACTCGCGGTCCTCGTTCTACTGGGTGGTATTGCCCTGATGGCGCGGAGCCACGCGAAGCCGGCCGAAAGCCCCCCCGTTCCGCCGACGGTGCCGGTGACGGTGGCGCGGGTGAGCAGCCGGGATATCCCGGTTTATCTCGTCGGCCTCGGCCGAGTGCAGCCGCTGAATACCGTGGTTGTGAAGGCGCAGGTGAGCGGCACCCTCGAGGCGACACCCTTCAAGGAGGGGGAAGAAGTCAAGGCGGGGACCGTGGTTGCGCTGATCGATCCGCGTCCCTACCAGGCCGTGCTGGATGGGGCACTGGCGAAGCAGGCGGAGGACCAAGCACAGCTTGCCAACGCGCGCGCCGACCTTTCGCGCTACACCGCGCTCGCCAGCAAGAACTTCGCTTCCCTCCAGCAGCTCGATACGCAACACGCGACCGTGGCTGCCGATACTGCCCTGCTGGACGCCGATGCAGCGGCGATCGAGGCAGCCCGCCTCAACCTGCAGTTCACAAGGATCGCCGCTCCGATCGATGGCAGGCTTGGCCTCAGAGAGGTGGATCCAGGCAACCTGGTCCAGGCCAATTCTCAGACCGGCATCGTCACCATCACACAAATGAGGCCGATTGGTGTGATCTTCACGCTGCCGCAGCACGACCTCGCCCCGGTCAGGGCGGCTGCCGCCAAGGCAACGCTCATCGTGTTCGCGGTAGCGCAGCATGCCGGACAGGTACTCGATCGGGGAACCCTCGAGACGATCGACAATGCGGTCGACCCCGCGACCGGGACGTTCCGGCTGAAGGCGAGCTTCCAGAACCCGGCCGAGGCGCTTTGGCCGGGCGCATTCGTTAACGCGAAGCTTCTGGTAGCGACCCTCAGGAACGCCCTTACACTTCCGGCGCGCGCCGTGCAGCGCGGTCCGGATGGGCTCTACGTCTATGCCGTGCGGCCGGATCAAACGGTGGTACGCCGAGCGGTGAAGGAGACCGAAGAGGCGGACGGGGTCGCGGTGATCGGGGCCGGGCTCGCCGAGGGTACCGAAGTCGTGCTCGACGGGCAGTCACGGCTGCGGAACGGGACGCGCATCAGCGTGGTGGCAGGAAGCTGAAATGAGCATTTCCGCCCCGTTCATCCACCGCCCAATTGCGACGTCCCTGGTGATGGTGGCGATCGTGCTGATAGGGCTTGCGGCCTATCCGCTCCTGCCGATCGCAGCCTTGCCGAATGTTGATTTCCCGACCATCGTCGTCTCCGCGAACCTCCCCGGGGCCGACCCCTCGACCATGGCGGAGACCGTGGCGACGCCGCTCGAGCGCCAGCTCGGCGAGATTCCCGGTGTCTCGCAGATGAGTTCGGTGAGCGTTCAGGGCAGCACTTCGATTACCGTGCAATTCTCACTCGGCCGCAGCCTCGATTCGGCCGCGCAGGACATCCAGGCGGCGATCAATGCTGCCGCCGGACAGTTGCCGAAAACGCTGCCCAGCCCACCCACGTATCGCAAGATCAATCCGGCGAACGCGCCGGTTCTGATCGTTGCCGTGCAGTCCGACGCAATGCCGCTGACAGTGGTAGACGAGTACGCCGACGTGGTTCTGAGCCAGCAGATCTCGCAGCTTCCGGGCATCGCCGAAGTATTCATCAGCGGCGCGCAGACGCCCTCGATCCATGTTCAGGCGGACCCCGCCAAGCTGGCAGCGATGGGCCTCACGCTCGAGGACGTACGCAACGCCATCCTGAATGCGACGGTGGACAACCCGAAGGGCATGATCAACACCTCGCATCGGGCGTTCGCCGTCAACGCAAACGACCAGATCCCTGAGGCTGCCAACTTCAACAACGTGATTATCGCTTATCGCAATGGGGCGCCGATTCGCATAAGCGATATCGGCAGGGCAGTCAGCGGCCCACAGAACGAATTCCTCGCCGGCTGGCAGAACGGCCGTCGCGGGGTGCAGCTCATCATTTTCAAAGAGCCGGGGGTGAACACTCTTACCACCGTCGATCGCGTGCTAGCGGAGCTGCCGCGGCTCGAGGCATCGATTCCGCCCTCCATTCACGTCTCTGTGGTGGTTGACCGCTCGCAGAACATCCGCGCCGAGGTCAGGGATGTCCAGACGACGCTCGTCATCGCCCTCTGCCTGGTGGTCATGGTGGTGTTCCTGTTCCTGCGCAGCCTGTGGGCCACGGTGATTCCGGCCATCACGATCCCGATCGCGCTGATCGGCACCTTCGCGATGATGTATGTGGCCGGCTATAGTATCGACAACCTGTCGATGATGGGGCTGACGATCGCCATCGGCTTCGTGGTCGACGACGCGATCGTAATGCTGGAGAATATCTATCGCCATATCGAGGATGGTGCCCCGCCGATGCAGGCCGCACTCAAGGGTGCTGGCGAGATCGGGTTCACCATCATCTCGATCAGCGCTTCGCTGATCGCGGTCTTCCTGCCGATTCTGTTGATGAGCGGCATCGTCGGGCGGGTGTTCCGGGAGTTCGCCGTCACCGTCAGCATGGCCGTCGCGGTATCGGCGTTCGTCACGCTGACGCTGACGCCGATGATGGCCTCGCGCTTCCTCCGCCACGAGGCGAGCCATGGTTTGCTTTACCGCCTTGCCGAACGCGGCTTCCAGGGGCTGGCTGGCTTCTATCAGCGCACGCTGGACGTCGCACTCCGCCACCGCCTCACCACGCTGATCGTCTTCTTCGCGACGATGGGCCTCACGGGATATCTTTATATCGTCATACCCAAGGGCTTCTTCCCGCCGCAAGACACCGGCCTTCTGGTGGGAACGCTGGAAGGAGCACAAGCGGTTTCCTTTCCGGAGATGAAAAGGCTGGTCGCGGAGGCGAACAAAATCATCCAATCAGACCCGGCCGTAAGCACCTATTCGGTGAGCCTGGGCGCAGGAATTGCCGGGCAGACTGGCAATGATGCCCGCTATTACATCAATCTCAAGCCGTTCGATCAGCGGACCCTTGCCGCTCAGCAGGTGATCACGCGGCTCGCCCGGAGGCTGAACCGACTAGTCGGTGCGCGCATGTTTCTGCAGGCGGCGCAGGATGTGAATGTCGGCGGCATCATTTCGCGCACGCAGTATCAGTACACATTGGAGGATGCCAATCTCGATGAACTGTACGAGTGGGCACCGAAGGTTCTTGCCAAGCTGCAAACGCTGCCGATGTTGCGCGACCTTGCGACCGACCAGCAAATGTCGGGATTATCGGCGACGCTCACCATCGATCGTGATGCCGCGGCGCGCTATGGCATCGGCGCGGCAGCGATCGACAATATTTTGGACGACGCATTCGGCCAACGTGAAGTAACGCAGTATTTCACACAGACCAATGCATATTACGTGATCCTGGAAGTTCTGCCCTGGCTGCAGGAAGACCTTGCGACCCTGAACCAGCTCTACGTACCCTCCTCAACCGGAGCGCCAGTGGCGCTGTCGAACCTGGTCCACGTCAATACCGACCGGGTGGTCCCACTCGGGGTCAACCACGCGAACCAGTTTCCGGCGGTGACGCTGTCATTCAATCTTGCGGAGAATACCGCGATTGGTGACGCGGTGCAGGCGGTCGAGCAAGCAGTCGCATCGCTGCGTCCGGCAGCCTCGCTGAGCGGGCAGTTCGAAGGTACGGCGGCGGCATTTCAGGCCTCACTTTCCTCGGAGCCCTATCTGATCGCCGCGGCGATCGTCGCTGTCTACCTCATCCTTGGCATCCTCTATGAGAGTTACATCCTGCCGTTGACAATTCTTTCGACTATCCCATCGGCCGGCGTTGGAGCGCTGCTAATCCTGCTTGCCGTGCACTATGATCTTTCGGTGATCGCGCTGGTCGGCATCCTGCTGTTGATCGGTATCGTGAAGAAGAACGGCATCCTCCTAGTAGATTTCGCGATCACGGCGGAACGGCGTGACGGCAAGGCGCCGCTTGAGGCGATCCGGGAAGCGTGCCACCTCCGTTTCCGGCCGATCCTGATGACGACGATGGCAGCGATTTTCACCGGGCTTCCGCTGATGCTGCTGCACGGCGCCGGGTCCGAGCTTCGCCGCCCGCTTGGCTATACCATGGTGGGCGGGCTGGCGGTGAGCCAGGTGCTGACCCTTTACACGACGCCGGTGGTCTATCTTTATCTCGATCGCCTGCAGCACTGGATAGCGCCGGGGCGGGCGCGGCGCTATCCGTTACTCGCGGAGAAGCTCGGCTCGCCCGCAGACTGAAAGTGCGATCGGCGGGTCCGGCTCGGAACCACGAAGCCGGGCCCGCCCGGTGGATTGACGGTGGCGGTGCCGTTGCCGTTCGGAACCAGGAGTGCTGGCGCTCCTCCAGAGATTGGATTGACGATTGCGGTTGCGCCGCTCGAGGCGGCGACGGCACCGAAGAGGCCTTGCGGCCCAGATACGGATGCGCCGGGGGGGCGGAAGGGCAGAGGTGCCGCTGCCCGCGGAGGCGCAGCAAGCAACGGCGAGCAAGGCAATGAGCGAGACGGCGCAAAACGATACGCCCAGAGATGCGACGGGCGTCACGATCGCTGGCCAACGAGACAGTTTCGCAGTCCCGCGGACGGGCACGTCACCCAGGGGATGCGATGCGCCGCGTGCAAACGACGATGGAGCGCATCGCGAGCGCCGCGGCACAATGCCGGACTCCCTGGACCACCAAAAGCAGGGCTCCCGGGTGGTCGTTCACGATGCGGGAAGCAAAAGGTCGGGGACACGGCCGCCGCCGCGAACGTGGCGTTCGAGGACGGCGTCTGCATCCGCGGTATTCGAGATACGATACCAAACTCCTTCCGGATAGATGACGACGCACGGGCCAAGCTCGCAACGATCAAGGCAGAGCGAAGCGTTGATACGCGTGGCAGGAAGCCCGAGTTCCTTCGCGCGCGACTTCATGTAGGCACGGAGCTTTTCGGATCCCTTGGCGGCGCAGGAGCCGCGTGGATGTCCATCAGGGCGGCGGTTGCAACAGACAAAGACGTGCGAGCGGTAATAGAGCGGCAGATCGGTGTCCCGGCGATCGCCCATTGCGGATTTCCTTTCGGTGCTCAAGGGCGGTTTCTAAGCATGCAAGGAGGACGGGAGCAAGCGTCGGCGGATGCCGAATGTGGGCAGGAATACGATATCATGCCGTGAAGGAGGCGGCCGTTCATGAGACTCTTAAGCGGCTTGGTCACGGCAATGATTCCGCCGCGGTAAGCGGCGATCATGAGAGACGGGCGGTCTTTCGATCAACGCGTCCTGCGTTGCGCGAGTGGCAACGGGTCTTAGTGTGCCGATTCCAACGCTTGTTTCTCACGAAGGGGGCCCTGTCGCGGCACACTGGCGCTTTGTTTGCGGTGGTCCCAGTCGTCTGGACAGGTTCCGGGAAGAATAAGCTAAGGCCCGTAGCCGGCTAAAGGTTTCGCCTTTCCCGGAATCAAAATCAATCCTTGCTGCTGTTGTGGCGCCGTGAAGCTTGTGGACAACCGCCGACCTGTGGGCAAGGTGGGGGAAACGCGAGGCGTTTTCCCCGGCTTGTCCATAGGGGACCGCGCTTGCGCGGTCGGGCGGGCACCGGCGCAGCCGGCTGTCCACAAATTCACAGCGCCTGCGTATCACTGCGTCACGCGGCCGCAGCCGGCGCCGACTGGCCAAAATACGCCTCGTCCGGTGTTTGCCAGCCGAGCGCCTGATGCGGACGCTGCCGGGTGTACCAGTCGAAGAATTCAGCGAGACTGCGCTTCTGCTCAAGCCCGTCGGCCGCGGGGCGCAGGTAGGCCCATTCGTGCTTCACCGTCCACCAAAGCCGTTCGACAAAGATGTTGTCGTGGCAGCGTCCGCGCCCGTCCATACTGATCTTGATCCGATGATCCAACAGCACCCGCGTGAACGCCTCGCTGGTGAACTGCGAACCTTGATCGGAATTGAAGATG
>JBOHMN010000301.1:0-3497 GCA_050730175.1 Acetobacteraceae bacterium
GATCAGTTTCACGCAATCGATGTGCCAGTAAAGCGTTTCCATGAGACGAGTCATATGTTGTGGGCGTCGGACCTCCGGTCCCACCCTCACCCCTACCCCTCTCCCCTACCCCTCTCCCAGAGGGAGAGGGGAAGCGTAGTGATGTGAGCGCTTTCATGGAATCGATGTGCTGGTCGGCATCCGGTGGGCGAACTGGCCTACTTTCGATCAGCGATTATGGTCGCGACGGAAGCAACGAGCGGCCAAGCCCGGATGCTCCGCGAGAGTTGCGCTTGCGGGAGCTCGCCGGCGATCGGGCATGCCTGGTCGCAGGTTCCCTCTGGCCGAGCTTATTTCACGATTTGCCGCAGGCGTTGCGCGAGCGCTCAGCGTCGAGACGGTCTCTTCAGCGCCTGGGTCGAAGTGGCCCGGGAGGGCAAGATGTTCGACTGGCGCGCCGCCGGCTGGAGCCTGCACGTTCCGTTCATCGATTCGCTGTTCCAGCGCATCGCAACTCCGGAATATTTGAAGCCGGTCGGCCTGGCGGGGCTTCTGCCTCGACTCCTGCCGGCTGCTGTTCGTGATGATGTTCCCTCTCGGCATCATGAACCTTGCCGCCATGGCGGCCGTCATGGTGCTGATCTTCGCGGAGAAGGCACTTCCCTACGGCGATCGCGTCGCCCTCACATCAAGGCTGCTGCTCGCGCTCTACGGCCTTCTCCTCCTGATCGCTCCGGCGACGCTTCCGCCTTCACGGCCTGACTGTTCGAGGGGTCGTCTTCGCGGAGGTGGACATGGAGTTCAATGGCGCGCCTTGTCGCTCCGGCCTCGCCGCACGTTTCGGCGAGACCGAGCCGACTCAGGTTTCGCGGACAACAAGTCGGGGCGGCAGCAGAATCTGCTCCGAAGCGCCCGTCGGATGCGCAATGCGGCGCAGCAGCAATTTCGCCGCCGCCGCGCCGATTTCCGCAGGCTGGGTGGCGACGCTGGTCAGTGCCGGAATCGAGGTGCCGCACTCACTGATATTGTCGAACCCAATGACGGCGGCATCGGCCCCGGGGCGTGCGCCAAGCCGCTGCAGGCCGGCGAGTAGTCCCACGGCGATCACGTCGTTGTGGCAGATGAGCGCTGTCGGTGGATCATTGCGCTCGATCAGCGATACCGTCAGCGCTGCCGCCTTCGCCCGTGACGATTCGCAAGGCTCCACCAACGCAGGTTTCAGGCCGTGACACGCGAGGCTTTCCTTAAGTCCTTCCAGCCGCTCGCGCGAGGCCGAGTTCTGGCGATCACTGACGATCAGGCCGATATGCACATGCCCGCGCGCGCACAGGTGCTCGACCGCGAGCATCATGCCCATTCGGTAGTCCGGTCCTACATAGTCGCCCGGTATTTGCCCGGCGCGGCGCAGAATTTGCACGATCGGCAGGCCGCATGAGGCGATCTCGCTGAGCCGCGCGGCTTGCGTGCCGGACGCCGGGCAGAGCAGCACACCGTCGGCCTTCTGCTCGCGCATGCGCTGCAGAAAGCGCTCCTGGCGATCGGGGCGGTCGCCGCTATTGGCGAGAAACGCCACCCAGCCCGCACGGTCCAGCACCGCATCGATACCAGCGGTCAGTTCGGCGTAGAACGGGTTGGTGATTTCCGAGATCACGAGACCGATGGTCTGGGAAACGCCGGAGCGCAGCCGGGCAGCGCCGCGGTCGTACACGTAGCCGATGGCCACCACCGATTCCCGCACCCGTGCCCGAGTCAGCGCGGAGACGAGCGGGCTGTTTCGCAAGACCAGGGAAACGGTGGAGCGCGAGACGGCGGCGTGGGCAGCGAGTTCGCGCAAGGTCACCCGGCGGCGGAGAGTGCGGGCTCCACGGTTGACGACGGAGCTCTGAGGTTCCTGGATCATTCCAGTTATTCGCTCTCCCGCCGGCAGTTTCGAATGCTGTTACGCCAGCAAGTTCGCCGTCGGAAGTAGGACACGCATTTGGATCGATCGCAAAATCCACTTGACTCCGAGCCGCCTCGTGCGGAGATCCCACCCCGCCAGGCAAGCTACCACCTTGCGGGAATCGTCCGCGGGCCGGCGCAGCACAAGCGCCCAGCGCCGCAAGAAAGGAGGACACGCCGATGACAACCTGCTCCCGCCGGACCCTGCTCACGGGCGCCAGCATCTCTCTCGCCGCAAGCCCACTTCTGGACCGCTCAGTACTCGCCGCCGACCCGGTGGCCGAGGCACGCGCAGCCGTCGTCCGCTACGCCGGGCCGCAAACCGTCTGGACCGGTCCCACCTCGGCGCCAAAGCCTGAGCTCGGGCGCACCATCGTCTATCTATCGGGCGACGAGCAGAACGACATCTCGCACCTTTATGGCGTCTACATGGGGCAGGCGGCCCGCCGTATCGGCTGGAACTATTCCGTCATCGACGGCAAGGGCAGCCCGGCCACCTGGGTCGCCGGCTTCAACCAGGCAATCGCGCTCAAGCCTCAGGGCATCGCGATCTTCGCCGACGCCAAAAGCCTGCAAGGCCCGATCCAGACCGCCGTCGGCAAAGGCATCAAGGTCGTCGGACTGCACGCGGCATCGCTTCCTGGGCCGCAGCCCGATCTGCACTTGTTCGTAAACATCGAGGAGGACGCGCGCGCTATCGGCCACGCCCAGGCGGACTGGGTGAT
Source organism: Acetobacteraceae bacterium (assembly GCA_050730175.1). Taxonomy (GTDB): domain Bacteria; phylum Pseudomonadota; class Alphaproteobacteria; order Acetobacterales; family Acetobacteraceae; genus JAKAWQ01. Next base: position 2,646 of record JBOHMN010000301.1, read on the forward strand.
CTCGCAAAGCGACGGCCATGCCCGCGTTGTCATCGTCACCCACAACGAATACGAAATCGCCCAGACGAAATCCGACGCCACGCGCGCCAGGCTTGAAGCCTGTCCGGGTGTCAAAGTCGTCGATTATGTCAACTTCCCCGCCTCTGCCGCCGCCCAGCGCATGCCACAACTCACCACTAGTTGGGTGCAGCGTTTCGGACTGCCGCTCTATGTCACCTCGGTTGGCGACAACGATTTCGATTTCGCCGTGCCGGCACTGCGCTCGGCGGGAGTGAAGCCGAAAGACGCCAACCTCACCGGCTCCGACGGTAACCGCTCCGCCTATGCGCGCATCCGTACCGGCGAGTACCAGACTGCAACTGTGGCTGAGCCGATCGGGCTCCAAGCCTATCAGGCGGTCGACGAACTCAACCGCGCCATCCAGAACGCCCCGCCCAGCGGCTTCGTCCAGCCACCTTACCTGGTGACACGAGCGAACGTAGACCGCGAAGGCGGCAAGCAAGACACCTTCATTCCCGACAACCACTACATTGAACATTATCTCGCGATCTGGGGCGTAAAGAGCTAGGTTTATGGCCCGACATCGCGGTGCCAGGCCCCTCGGACATCGGATCTATACCTCCCGTCTTGCGCGATTCGGACGCTCGGAGTGGAGGTTGGGCGACAGCAAACGTCCGATGATGACCCAAAGGCCGCGGACACGATGAGAGCGCGATGCCGGATTCCGGGCCGACCCTGACGATCGTCGGACTGACCAAGCGGTTCGCCGGCACGCTCGCGCTCGATCGCGTCTCCTTTGATCTCCGCGCGGGCGAAATCCATGCGCTGCTCGGCCAGAACGGTGCCGGCAAG
>JBOHMN010000302.1:0-2732 GCA_050730175.1 Acetobacteraceae bacterium
GGGCTGAAGCCGGGACAAGACGCCGGCGACTGGCGCGACAGCCCGCAGGGGCTCGACGGCGGCACCTATCCCTATGACGTCAACGTGGCGCTGGTGCCCGCGGCGCTGCGGGCGATCGCCAGCCTGAACGCCAGCGGCCTGCTGACACCCTATCAGAGCGCGGCCGACCGGCGGTTGCTCGAAGGTGCCGGCTCACAGTGCAACGTCTGGACGCGCGCCGCGCCGCCGCTGTTCCGAGTGCACATCAATGCCGCCCGCGCTGCCGCCGATGTGCAGCGCTACGCCCGCAGCGTGAACATTGCACCGGCCGCGCCGCTCGCGGCTTTGCACGGCCAAGCCGTGGACTTCCCCGCCTTGGCGCTCGACGCCTCGGGCCGGCCACTGCCAGTGATGCACTCGGACGAAGTGTTTGCGTTGGTCTATGGCAGACCCGGGGTCAGGCAGATCTCCGTCGCCCTGGACACGCTGATGCGACCGTTTCCGGCGGGCCTGATGACCCCGGTAGGGTTCGTAGTCGCCGATCCGGTCTATGCCGGGCCCGTCGCACAGCGCCGTTTCAGCCGCCAGGACTATCACGGCACGGTGATCTGGGGCTGGCCTGAGGCTGCGCTGGCCGCGGGGCTCACACGCCAGCTCCACCGCAAGGATCTTCCGCCGAGGCTCAGGATGCGGCTGGCGCGCGCGCGCAAACAGCTCTGGCACATGATTTCGGCCGCCAGCGCCTATCGCGGGGTCGAGCTATGGTCGTGGGCGGATCTGGGCGGCCGTTTCCACATCGAGCCCTTTCGCCCGCGCGCCGGCGAGGCCGAAGCGGATGCCGCGCAGCTGTGGAGCACGGTGTCTCTGGCGCTTGCACCTCCCGGTCATTGACCACGCCCGACGGTCGCGCCCGCGTTCCATATACGGCAGAATTGCGCCGGTACTTGGTCGGTAGCCGAGCGGGACAAGCGGCCCATATGTCGGAACGGCAAAACTCTCTCACCCGGCGCGAATTGCTCGCGGGCGCAGGCCTCAGCGCCGCCACGCTGCTGCTGACGCCGAGCGGCACGCAGGCACAAACGGTCGCGCGTCGGCCGGTAGTGTTCACCCACACCACTCTGGTGACCCCCGACGCCACACATGCCGACATCGCACTCGCGGTCGCAGGCGATCGGATCGCTGCGATCGACTCGACCGAGCGGATCCTGCGGCTGTTTCCCAACGCCGATCTCTACGACGGGCGCGGCAAGGCGATTCTGCCGGGCCTGATCAACTGCCATGCGCATATGGCGGCGGTTCTGGAGCGCGGCTTCAACGAGGACTTCGGCTTCCCGAACAGCCTGCATCTGGCCATACCGCCCGGCCGTCTGCTTCGGGACGACGAACACCTGTTGATGATCAAGGTCGCCGCGCTGGAGGCGATAAGAACCGGCACGACCACGATCGTGCAGATCGCGAGCGGCATCCTCGACACGGCTCCGACGCTCGCGGCCAGCGGACTGCGCTGTGTGCTCGCCGAGAGCGTGAGCGACGCCGAGAACGTCCACGGCCCCATGACACCCGCAGTCCTGGCGAACATGACGCAAGCGCCGCGATTCTCGCAGCAGCAGCGCGAGCAGGGCATGCAGAGGATCGAGCAGCTGTTCAACGCCTGGCACGGCAAGGACAATGGCCGCATCAGCGTCTTCCCGGCCTGCTCTCTCAGTGAGACCTCATCGCCGCAGCTGCTCCAGGCGGTACACGAATTTGCCGAGCGGCTCAACCTCGGCTACACGATCCATCTGTCCCAATCCACCTGGGAAGTCAGCTTCATGAAGAAGTGGCACGGGCTGTCACCGCCGGCATTCCTCGACAGGGCGGGATTCCTCGGGCCGCGGCTGTTTGCGGCTCATTGCCGCTATGTCGATGACGCCGACATCGCCCTGCTCGGCCGCACCGGCACGATCATCAGTCATCAGGCCAATATGGCCGCTAACCGCGGGGTGATCCCACCCATCGCCAAACTCCGCGTCGCAGGCAGCACCATCGCCTACGGCACCGACAACAATACCAATGACGTGTTCAGCGTGATGAAGATTGCGCTGCTGACCGAGCGCATCTCACACGGCAGTGATCCGATACCGGGCACGCGGCCGCAGCCGGAAGACATGCTCGCCGATTGCACGCTCGGCGGCGCCACGGCCGTCAATCAGACGAAGACACTCGGCCTGCTGCAGCCGGGCAGGAAAGCCGATCTCATCGTGATCGATACCATGAAACCATACCTGCTACCGGCGGGCCGGATACTCTCTGCCATCATCCATTGTGGTAACTCGTCGGATGTCGAATCCGTGATGGTCGACGGCCGCTTCGTCATGCGCAACAACAAGGTATTGACCATGGACGAAGACGCGATCCTCACCGAGGCCGCCAAAGTCTCACACAGGGTCTGGAGCCAGGTGCAGAAAGACGAACCCATCCTCGTGCCGCGTGAACCACGACCCAGAATGACCTAGGTTCGACAGACCGGGAGGGTCTCCCGCAGTGACTACACCCTCTCGAGGCGCGTCTGTTCCGGAGCATCTGAGCCGTGCGCCCCCCTTCTGGCGGAGAGGGCGAGATTCGAACTCGCGAGCCCCGTGAAGGGCTGCCGGTTTTCAAGTCGATTGACTCGCACGCAAGCACATAGCTTTCGCGCGCAAGCGACTGATAACCAGAGCGGCAAAAACTGGGCCAAAGAGCTTGAATTGCAGCACTTCGCACTGAGTGCAACG